>JAZROM010000057.1:0-35735 GCA_045648745.1 Acutalibacteraceae bacterium
GGCCAAGCGGTCTTAGGAAGACAATTTTCATTTTCAACTCCTTGGCTCACAGCACGACATGGCTACGATCCGACTTACCGTAAACCTTGCTGCATCAATTGCGGCAAAGGGATATAAGGTTCTTCTTGTTGATATTGACCCTCAGGGTAACGCTACAAGCGGTCTCGGTGTAAATAAGCGTGAATTGAAGATTTCATCCTACGATGTGCTTGTAAATTCAATGCTTATTGAAAAGGTTATGATAAAAACTGAGTTTGATAACCTCTGGGTGCTTCCTTCAAGTATGAATCTTGCAGGCGCTGAGCTTGAGCTTGTTGATATGACAAGACGTGAATCCAAGCTTAAAAACTCACTTGCACTTATAAAGGACAGCTTTGACTTTATTTTCCTTGACTGTCCGCCGTCACTCGGACTTCTTACTGTTAATGCACTTTGTGCGGCAGATACAGTGCTTGTTCCGATTCAGTGCGAATATTACGCACTTGAAGGACTTTCACAGCTTATGGCAACAATCCGTCAGGTTAAAAGACTCTATAATCCGTTAATTGACGTTGAGGGTGTTCTTCTTACAATGTTTGACGGCAGACTTAATCTTACACATCAGGTTGTGGATGAGCTTAAAAGATTTTTCCCGAGAAAGGTATATACAACGGTAATTCCGCGTAACGTCAAGCTTTCTGAAGCTCCGAGCTACGGTTTGCCGATTGCTTATTACGATAAAAATTCCAAGGGTGCAGTTGCATATGACACTCTTGCGAATGAATTTTTAAAATTAAACGGCAAGGAGGTTAAGAACTAATGGCAGTTAAAAGAAACGGTCTTGGCAGGGGACTTGAATCCCTCTTTGTTGACAACTCTGTTGAGGAAATAAATGCTTCAACAAATAAACTCAAACTTATGGAAATTGAGCCTAATCACGATCAGCCGAGAAAGATTTTTGATGAAAAGGCTTTAGGTGAGCTTGCAGACAGCATTTCACAGCACGGTGTGCTTCAGCCTCTTGTTGTCCGTCCGATGACAAACGGCGGTTATCAGCTTGTAGCAGGTGAGAGACGCTGGCGTGCAGCAAGAATTGCAGGTCTTAGCGAAGTTCCCGTTATTATCAAAGAGCTTACTGATGAGGAAACTATTGAAATTGCAATGATTGAAAATCTTCAGCGTGAAGACCTTAATCCACTTGAAGAAGCTCTCGGTTACAGCTATATGATGAAGGAGCTTAAAATCACACAGGAAGAAGCGGCTGAAAAAGTCGGAAAATCCCGTCCTGCAATTACAAACTCACTTCGTCTTCTTAAGCTTCCAGAAGAAATTCAGGAAATGGTCAGAGATAATCTTATTTCTGCAGGTCATGCAAGAGCTTTACTCGGTTTTGAAAAAGCCGAAGATATGATCTCAACAGCAAATATGATTATTAAAGAAGATATTTCTGTCCGTCAGATTGAGGCTCTTGTTAAACTTTCAAAGAAAGCACCTAAAGAGCCCAAGCCTGAAAAGAAGAAAGAAAAGTTTTTCAGTGAAGTTGAACTTGCTCTTAAAAACAACCTTGGCAGAAAGGTTAAAATAAAATCATCAGGTAAGAAGGGTGCAGGTACCCTTGAGATTGAATTCTTTGATGAATCCGACCTTAAAAGCCTTGCATTAAACCTTGAAAATTACGGAAAATAATATTTATCAGGAGTGATAAAAAATGTTAGATATCAAACTAATCAGAGAAAATCCCGACTTAGTCAAGGCTGCGATGAAGTCGAGAAATAAAGACATGGATGCACTTGTTGACGAAGTACTTGCACTTGACGTTCAGCGTCGTGAGCTTATGCAGGTTACAGATGCAATGAAGCAGGAGCAGAATGCAGCAAGCAAGCAGATTCCGCAGATCAAAAAGGCAGGCGGAGACATTTCTGAAATTATGGCTCGTATGAACGAGATTAAAGAAAAGGTTAAGGCAAATGACGCTGCTATTGCTGAGCTTGACAAAAAGCAGAAGACAATTATGTACGAGTTCCCGAATGTTCCGAACGAGAGCGTTCCGCAGGGTAAAGACGACAGCGAAAATGTAGAAATCCGTCGTTTCGGTGAGCCCAGAGAGTTCAGCTTTGAGCCGAAAGCACACTGGGACATCGGTGCAGACCTCGGTATTCTCGATCCGGAGACTGCTGCTAAGGTTACAGGCACACGCTTCCACTTCTACAAGGGTCTCGGTGCACGTCTTGAAAGAGCTATCATCAGCTTCTTCCTTAACACACATACGGAAAACGGCTACACAGAGGTTCTTCCTCCGTTCCTTGTAAACCGTGCTTCAATGACAGGTACAGGTCAGCTTCCTAAGTTTGAAGAGGACGCATTCAAGACAACTGACGATTTTTTCCTCATTCCGACTGCAGAGGTTCCTGTTACAAATATGTACAGAGACGAAATCATCGACGGCAGCAAGCTTCCTATCAGCTACTGTGCTTATTCTGCATGTTTCCGTGCAGAGGCAGGCTCAGCAGGCCGTGATACAAGAGGTCTTATCCGTCAGCATCAGTTCAACAAGGTTGAGCTTGTTAAGTTTGTAGATCCTGAGACATCATACGATGAGCTTGAAAAACTCACAAACGATGCAGAAAGAGTTCTTCAGCTTCTCGGTCTTCCTCACAGAGTTGTATGCCTTTCAACAGGTGACATCGGTTTCTCATCAGCAAAGACATACGACATTGAAGTCTGGATGCCTTCTTACGGCAGATATGTTGAGATTTCTTCTTGCTCAAACTTTGAAGATTTCCAGGCTCGTCGTGCAGCAATCCGTTTCAAGAAAGATCAGAAAGCTAAAGCACAGCTTGTTCATACACTTAACGGCTCAGGCGTTGCAGTCGGCAGAACAGTTGCAGCTATCCTTGAAAACTTCCAGAACGAGGACGGCACAGTAACAATCCCCGAAGTACTTGTTCCGTATATGGGTACAGATATTATTAAATAAACTGAAAAAAATTAAGCAGTAACATCCGTTGTTGATGTTACTGCTTTTTTTATTCTTTAATATAATTTACATTTTCAATTCGTTTCAACAATGTAACGCTCGAGATAGGGGAGATGTACATTGTTTTTTCTTTTGTCTTTTCATTATAAGTCAGAACAAAAGATTTTGGCAGTTCGTAGCCGACATTTACAACTCTTTTTGCTTTTGACATTGTTGTAAGAAAATCGCGTGTAGACTTCATAACAGTTGATGTATCAAGGTCAAAAATTCCTATAATTTCATCAGTTGTTATAATTGTATCCTGACCGAGATGCAAAAACATTATATCACCACTTTATTTTTTTACTTTACCGTCAGCAATTTTAAAGGTTTTGTCTGATTTGATTTTTCTTAAATGCGACCTGTCACAACAGGTGACAAATACCTGCCATCCGTCAAAATATTTTATAAGATATTTCTGTCTTTTTCCGTCAAGCTCACTCATAACATCGTCAAGCAGAGCAATAGGCTGTTCACCCGAATATTTTCGGATAATTGATGCCTCACTGAGCTTGAGTGCCAAAGCACATGAACGCTGCTGACCCTGAGAACCGTAACTTCGCGCATCCATACCGCTTAACATAATGTTAAGATCATCCTTATGCGGACCGACACTTGTTGCAAGTCGCATAACATCTTTTTTATGATTCTTAACACATTCATTGTAAATTATTTCTGCCCATTCGTTTGCGTTTGTTCCTTTTTCTTTTAAAGAATTAAGATACCCAATTTCCATCTGCTCACGGTCAGAAGAAATTTCTCTGTAAACATCGGAAGAAAACTCTTTCAGATCCTCAATATAATTTAATCTGTAATCAATAATACGTCCGCCGTAACGTGCAATTTCTTCATCAAACGCGAAGAGCAGATCTTCACCGCGTGAGGTCTGATTAATCTGCTTTAAAAGCGCGTTACGCTGGAAGACAGCCTTGTTATACTTTGAAAGTAAAACTGCGTAATTCGGCTTTACAAGGCTTATTGCGATATCGAGAAATTTTCTTTTTTCCGACGGGCCGTCCTTTATAACAGAAAGAACAGACGGTGAAAAAACCACCGCCTGAAATTCTCCTAAAAATTTTCTCGGCGAGATTTGTTTGATGCCGTTCAGGTATGCTTCTTTTTGACTGTTGATAATCAGCTTTGCATTCTGCTGTCTTTCATAAGAAAAGAAATCCATATAAATTTCCGAAAAATCCGTGTCTTTTTTAATAAGCTCGGTATTTTTTCTTGTTCTGAAACTGTTACAACCCGTAAACATCCAGATGCTTTCGATAATATTTGTCTTACCGTGACCGTTTTCGCCGTAAATTACATTGATTCCGTTCACAGGTTGAATTTCAATATGCTCGATGTTGCGGAAATTTCTGATTACATGGTTTTCAATATTCATATCAAACTATCTCGTAAACCGTATTTTCAAATTCTACTTTATCACCCGGATGAAGCTTTTTACCTCTCTGAGTGCAGATTTCGTTATTAACCTTGATTTCTCCGTCCTGAATAACAATTTTTGCGTGTCCGCCTGACTGCACTGCATCGCAGAGCTTTAAAAATGCATCAAGACGGATAAATTCAGTGTGGATACTCTTCTGAATAACGGGTTTTTCTTTTATTTTTAACTTAATTCTTCTTTTATCAATCATTTTTCTTCAACCTCACGGGAAGAACAAGGAAGATAAAGCTTTCACCTTCGGTAGGAAGAATAAGAATCGGTGAAATTGCACCGTTGAGCTGAATTTTTACTCTGTCGGTGTTACAAGCCTTGAGTGCATCGAGAAGATAACGGTTATTAAAGCCAATTTCAACTCTGTTACCCTCAACGTCTGCAGGTACTTTATCGTTAGCCGTACCAAGAGCTGCAATACTTGAAATTCTGATAAAATCAGTGTCAAAAACGCAGTTGATAAGGCTCTTTGTTCTGTCAGTAATAATAAGTGATGTTCTTTCGATACTGTCGATAAGACTTCTTGTGTCAACTTCAACGCTTGTTGAAACAGAAACGGGGATAGTTGACTTATAGTTAAGGAATTCACCCTCAAGAAGACGGGAGATAATGCTATATCCGTTAACTTCGAAAATGATGTGACGGCTGCCGAGTCCGATAGAAACAATACCTTCTTCGTTTTCCACATCTTCAACTGAAAGTTTGATAATTTCTGACATTGTCTTTGCAGGAACAATGAAAGTTACATCTTCACCGTTATAATCGATTTTTTCTGTACGGATAGCCATTCTGAAACCGTCAACTGCGATAAGCTTGAGCTCACCGTCAGAAATTTCGAACTTAATACCTGTATAAACAACCTTTGCATCAGTAACTGCAACAGCAAAAATTGTCTGCTTAACCATTTCAGAAAGCATTTTTCTGTTGATATCAATTGTAAATCCACCCTGAACAGTCGGCAATTCGGGGTAATCTTCTGCAGAAATACCCATAATTTCATATTTGATGTCACCGCTGCGGATAACTGCAAAATTTCTGTCGTCACATTCAATTGTAACAGTCTGATTAGGAATTCGACGAAGAATTTCGCAAAGAACCTTTGCATTAAGCACAATTGAACCCGGCTGTTCTATTTTTGCATAGATTGTTGTATTGATACCTATCTCAAGATCATAACCTGTAAGATTGAGTCCGTTATTTTCTGCCTTGATAAGAATACCTTCTGTACCGGGTATTGATGACTTTGCAGAAACTGCTCTTTGAACATTCTGACAAGCTGTTGAGAGTGTTGATGTTTCGCAGACGAATTTCATTTTAATTCCTCCGTTCAGGAAATTTAATATAAATATTATATATATATTTAAGTAGTAGTAGTAGGGGATGTTTAAAGTGTGGAAAGTTGTCGGAAGCCTTTATTATCAAGGTTTTTCGGCAAATATTTTAAACATTCCGATTGTTTATAATTTGTGGAAAAAATTGTTTAAAAAATATCACTGTTGAAAGTGTGGAAGGTTGTGGAAAGAATGTTAAAGAAAGTGTGGAAAAGAATGGTTGATTCTTTATAAAATCTGTCTTCCTTCAATAGCTCTTGTGAGTGTTATTTCGTCGGCATATTCGAGGTCTGCACCGACGGGTACACCGTATGCAAGACGCGAAACCTTAATGCCGAGCGGCTTTATAAGCCTTGAAATATACATCGCAGTCGCTTCACCTTCAACTGTCGGATTAGTTGCCATAATAATTTCTTCAACCGTATCGTCAGAAAGTCTGTTAAGAAGCTCCTTTATTGTGATTTCATCGGGGCCGATACCGTTCATCGGAGAAATTGAACCGTGAAGAACGTGATACATTCCGTTATATTCGCGTGTACGCTCAATTGCAATAACATCCTTGGAATTTTCGACCACGCAGATTGTTGTATGGTCGCGTTTATCGTCAAGGCAGATGTTACATGTGTCTGAATCAGTAAGATCACAACAGACGGAACAACGGTGAATTTTTTCGTGAGCAAGGATTATTGTGTCCGCAAATCTCTTTGCCTCAGCATCCGTCATATTAAGGATGTGAAAAGCGAGTTTCTGCGCACTTTTATGTCCTATACCGGGCAGTCTTTCAAACTGCTCTATAAGATTGGCAAGCGGTACAACGTTACGAGCCATCAGAAAAGACCCGGGATTGAAAGTCCGCCCTTAGCCTTTTCCATACCCTGTGACATTGCATCGTTAGCCTTACGGATGCTCTCGTTGAGAGCAGAGATAAGAAGATCCTCAAGCATTTCGATATCATCGGGATCAACGATTTCGGGTTTCATTTTAACAGAAAGAACTTCGTGTGAGCCGTTAACGGTAACTTCAACTGCACCGCCGCCGACAGATGCTGAATATTCGCTTGCTTCAACTTCTGCCTGAATGCGCTCCATATCCTCCTGCATTTTCTGAATCTGCTTCATCATATTACCCTGGCTGGGTGCGTTAGGAATTCTTGCTTTCATATTATAACTTTCCTTTCAGATTAAAGATTATTTATTTTATTTACGAGATCCGCGAGGGGATCGTTTGTAGCAGCTTTATTTTCATCTGCCTTGTAAATACCGAGACGGAATTTTCTGCCCGTTACTTCATAAACTGCAATTTTAATTGCATTTGCGTGATTACCCTGACGGATAAACTGTGAAAATACAGGATTATCACACTTGATAAGAAGAAAATCGCCCCTGATATACGCTGAAGATGTACCTAAAATTCCGAGAAGCGGTTTGTCGGTAACATTGAGCTTTTCAAGCACTTCGCCCCATCCGGTGAAAAGAGTATCAACATCGGGTGAAGTATTATCTGCAGTTGTGTCTGCAGTGTCGGGCGGGGGAGGAGGAAGAGGAATTTCTTCCTTTTTCTCTTCGGTTTTAGTCTCAACAGGCTTCTGAACAGGTTTTTCTTTTTCTTCTGTTTCAGGCTTTGCCGGTACGGTAATTTTTCCGTCCTTGAGCATATTTTCAAGACGCTCAATTCGTGCAAGTATTGCAGTATTGTCGCCTGACATATCGGGAATACAAAGCTTTATAACACTCATTTCCATCTGTGTACGCTTGTTTGAAGAGGTTTTAAGCATTGTTGCACATTCTTCAAGTGTTGTAATACAGGAAAGAACTTTGAAAAGCGTTGTTTTTTCTGCCTGTTTTTTATAAAGGTCGAGGTCAAGGTCCGTGCAGACGATGAGCTTCTGCGGATTTTTGACAGTTTTAATTATCATAAGGTTGCGGTAATGGTTGATAAGCTCCGTGCAGAGTCTTTCCATATCGCAGGAATCGTTGTGAAGTTTTGAAACGATTGAAAGAACCTCGGACGGATTATTTTCGTTGATGTTTTCTACAAGATCAAAAAGATAATCCTTACCTGCAAGACCTGCAGCGTTGCTTACAACATCAGTTGTGACGTGGTTTGTGATACCCGAGCATCTGTCAAGGATTGAAAGAGCGTCACGCATTGCACCGTCTGCGATTCTTGAAATAAGAATTGCCGCATCGTCTTCAAGCTCAATATTTTCACACTCTGCAACATATCTGAGACGCGAAGAAATATTTTCAGGTGTGATTCTGTGGAAGTCAAAACGCTGACATCTTGAAAGAATGGTTGCAGGAAGCTTGTGAACTTCCGTCGTTGCAAGGATAAACTTGACGTGTGCGGGTGGCTCCTCAAGAGTTTTGAGCAGTGCGTTGAACGCACCGATGGAAAGCATATGCACCTCGTCAATGATGTAAACACGGTACTTCGTGTGGACGGGTGTGTAGTTTGCTTCTTCTCTTAAGTCACGGATGTTGTCAACACCGTTGTTACTTGCAGCGTCAATTTCAATAACATCAAGAATTGTGCCGTCATCAAGACCCTTACATACGGAACACTCGTTACACGGATTTCCGTCAACGGGACTAAGGCAGTTTGCAGCCTTGGCAAGAATTTTTGCACAAGTGGTTTTACCCGTACCTCTTGAACCTGTAAAAAGGTAAGCGTGGGAAACCTTACCCGACTCAACCTCGTGTGCAAGTGTGGAAGTAATATGCTCCTGACCGACAACATCGGCAAAGGTCTGCGGTCTCCATTTACGGTAAAGAACTCTGTACAAAAAACTCACCACTTTTCTGTAAAAATAAAAAAATAAAAAAGCATTACCTCAGTCATATGGTGCGCAGGCCGGACTGTGTCGCACGGTGTTAACCTCTTAATGCTGCTCGGTTCCCCGCCTGACATGGTTCGTGGCACCCCGTCGCACAGGACCAACACACCACATGACTGAAATAATGCTTCGATAAATCGCCTGCAATATCTTATATATTATAATATATTTTACCTTATTTATCAAGTAAATTTGCAAATTTTTTTAAGATATTGCAGGATTTTTATATTTTTAATTTTTGTATTTTTTTATATTTTTATAAAATCAAACAGGATTGATTTCAACATCATCAAAACTGCAAAGTCCCCAATGTCGAGGCCAGGTTTTAGCTGTTCCGTCTTCATTAAGCACTTCAAAAATAAAAGCAGGAAAAATATAATCAAGATTATCCTCATTATATTTTGATGTGCTGCCAAGCAGATTCAATGTAACCTTGTAAGTACCCGGTGAAAGATTATGCTTATTTATTTTTATTTTAAAATCATATTCTCCCGGCTCCTGAATGTTGGCAAAAGGCTTTGAAAAACAAACAGAAAGAGGCGTATCGTCAGACTGCCAGAAAAGAATTCTGAAACAAATGTCTCCGAGATTTTCAACCTTGACTTTGATTTTAACTTTGAATTCAACGGGGTCGCCGTATTTGTATATGCAGTCGTTGTTATCAAGAATATCAAGAGATAAAACCTCAGCTTTATCGTGTTCCTTTGCCTGAAAACGCGGAAGGTCTGCATAGTCGTAATGAAGTTTTTTCTCAGTGAATAAATCCTTATTGTAAATGCGTATGCCTTGTTCAACGTCGCCGTCAAAAACAACCTGACCTTCGCTGAGAACAATAACTCTGTCGCAGAGCTGACGGATGGTGTTCATCTGGTGGCTGACAAAAAGAATTGTCTTACCGCCTGAAGCAATATCGAGCATTTTATCGATACATTTTTTCTGGAAACGTGTGTCACCGACTGCAAGAACCTCGTCAACGAGAAGAATATCGGGTTCAAGGTGAGATGCAACTGCAAATGCAAGACGGACAAACATACCGCTTGAATAGCGCTTTACGGGTGTATCAATAAATTTACCTACTTCAGAAAATTCAAGAATTTCGTCAAATTTCTCATCTATTTCAGCTTTTGTCATACCGAGGATGGCACCGTTGAGGTAAACATTTTCACGGCCGGTAAGCTCCTGATTAAAGCCTGTACCGACTTCAAGCATAGAGGAAATTTTGCCGAGCATTTCGATTCTTCCGTCTGTCGGCTCGGTAATTCTTGAGATAATTTTAAGCAATGTGGACTTACCTGCACCGTTTTTACCGATGATACCGACCTTTTCACCTTGCTGTACATTAAAGCTGACACCTTTAAGTGCCCAGAAATCTTCTTTATTATAATTCGGGTTGATGAAGGTTTTTAAGGCAAGCTTTGTGCTTTCAAGTTTATTTGCAGGTTTTTTACTCAAGTTTTTTATCTTATATCTTTTTTTGATATTTTCTATTTTTAAAACAATCGGTTTTTCTTTCATAAAAATACCTCACATCAGACAATATCAACAAACGTGCGTTCGGTTTTTCTGAAAAAGTATATGCCAATGGGAATCAGAACAATAATCCATACGATAGCTATAATAAATGACAACCAATCAAAGGACATATCCTTGATGATGCACCATTTAAAGGCATTAACAACTCCTGTTGCAGGGTTGAGAGAATATATAAAACGTAAATTTTCAGGAATTGAATCAATTGAATATGCAACAGGTGTAAGATACTGTCCGATAGAAAGTGCAAAAGGTACAATCTGCGCAAGGTCACGCCATTTTACATTGAATGCAGAAAGGAAAAGGCCGAGTGCTGTACCGAGTAAAAGACAAAGAATAAAAAATACAGGAAACAGCAAGAATCTTACAGACGGGAAATATCCTGTAATAAACATCATTATCAAAAGTATACTCATAGAAACAAGACTGTCAATAATATGAGCAAGAGAAGCACCGATAGGAGAAATAATTCTCGGATAATAGACTTTTTTCATAATATCCGCATTGGTGATAAATGTATTTGAAGCACTTGTGATGCCTTTTGAAAAAAGTCCCCATGGGATTGTACCCGCATAAACCATTATGTAATAGGGGGCTGTACCGTCGGAATCAAGACCGGCAAGTCTGCCAAAAATGAATGACATCAGAAAGACATTGATAATCGGTGAAACTACTGCCCAACCGAGACCGATTTTTGTCTGTTTATAACGAACAGTTATATCTCTTTTTGCAAGGTTTAAGGCAAGTTCTCTGTAATTCCATATGTCTTTCCAATACTGAAAATTACGACCATTGGGTTCGATAACAGTTTTTCTCAACTTTGCTCATCCTTTAAATTTATTTGCACAATACATCAACTTATAATACCATATTTAATGTGGTTAAGTCAAATACTAAAAAAACCGGATTTTTAAAAAATCCGGTTACATTTTATTTTGAAAATTTTTCGACAACCTCAAGCTGGGTAGGTAAAGAGGGGATAGCACCATATTTTTCTACGCAAATGCTTCCCGCGGCATTGCCGAAACGGGTAATAAATGTCGCATTTTCAAGCGAGATTTCGTCGAGAGGCTTATTTAATTTTGCAAACCATAGCAAAACTCCGCCCCAGAACGCATCACCTGCGCCCGTGCAGTCAACTGCATCTGCTTTAAAGCCTTGGACAAACCCTCCGCCGTCTTTTGTGCGTACATATGCGCCTTTTTCACCGAGAGTAACGACTGCAAATTTCACTCCGTCACGGACTAATTTTTCTGTTGCTTTTTCGCAATCTTTTTCATCTGTGAGAAGCTCTGTTTCCTCTTCGGAAATTTTAACCATATCGGCAAATTTCAATGCATTGCGCATTTCTTTTTTTGCGGTTTCTTCATCCTGCCATAAAGATGCCCTGTAATTCGGGTCATAAGCAACGGTGATGCCTTCATTTTTTGCAAACTCTGCTGCGTAAAGTGTCGCAGTGCGCGACGGTTCATCGGTAAGTGAAACAGAGCCGAAGTGAAAAATTCTGCTCTGTTTTATTGTATCTGTGGGGACGTCTTCTTTTGTCAGCATCTTGTCTGCGCCGTGCTTACGGGCAAAAGAAAATTCTCGTTCTCCGTTTTCCTTCAGGTCAACAAAAGCAAGTGTTGTGAAATAGTTTTTATCAAGAGTGAGAAATTCGCAGTCAACACCGTTGTTTTCAAGGGTCGATTTCAGAAACCTGCCGTGCATATCGTCACCTGCTTTGCCGACGAATGCAGAATTTCCTCCGAGTTTTGCAACAGCAACGGCAACATTGGCAGGTGCACCGCCGGGATTCTGTGCAAAAAGTCTTTGTCCCTCTTCATTTTTACCCTGAGAGGTGAAGTCTATGAGTATTTCACCGAGTGATATTACGTCGAACATTGTTATACCCCTTTTTTAAAAGGCACCCATCGTGGTGGTGAGTGCCTGTGATTTTTAGAATCCGTTATTGAAGTACTGTTCCCAGTAATTCTGAGTTGTCTGCTCCTGAGTTTCGGTGCCTGTACCTGTGTCCTCAACAAGTGTTGCAGTAACGTCAAATTCTTCAATTCTGTAATTGTCATCAACGATTCTGCAGAGGGTGAGTGTCAGTTTATCGCCGACCTTGCCGTTTTCAATCTTGTCAAGAAGTACGTCTGCCGTGTCGAGCTTTTCTCCGTTAACGGCAATGATAAGGTCGTAAACCTCAGCCTCAGTTTTTGCGAGAGCACTGTCGGGAGAAATTTCTCTGATGATAAGTGAGCCTGCAGGAAGATCCTTGAGCTTGATAATCATTGCAAACTGCTGATACTGCATTGCGGGTGTGTATGAAATGCCGAGCTTCGGTCTGTTTGTAACGTAACCGTTTGCGATGATGTCGTCAATAATCGGCTTAGCATCGCTGATGGGAATAGCAAAAGCCATACCCTCGTAGCCTGTGCTTACAATCTTTGAAGAGTTGATACCGATAACCTGACCGAATTCGTTCAGAAGAGCACCGCCCGAGTTACCTGAGTTGATCGGTGTTGTGTGCTGGATACAGTTCATTTCGTATCCGCTTTCACTGCTGATGGGACGGTCGATAGAAGAAATCATACCGTCTGTGAAAGAACCGAAGAATTCCATACCGCCGGGGTTACCGATAGCATAAACCTTCTGTCCTTTTTTGAGCTCGGATGAATTGCCGAACTCAGCTTTAGTAAGACCTGTCTTTGCAATTTTGATAACACCGAGGTCAGTTTTTACGTCAAAGCCGACCAGAATGCCGTCGTAAGTGTTGCCGTCAGAATCCTGAACGGTGATTGTGTAGCCGTCATTGCTTGCTTCACTGATAACGTGAGCACAGGTGAGGATGTAAGTGTATTTACCACTCTTATCTTCACTCATAATGATACCTGAGCCTTCACCGACGAGTGAGTTTGCGGCATTTGAGAGGAATGACTGAACCTTGCCGTAAATAAGAATACCGACATTGATTTTTTCAGCATTTTCTGCAATTTCAATTGTTGTAAGGCTCTCGGAATTCTTATTGATTGACGGTGCATCGCTGATGTTCAGCTGTGTATCGTCACCTTTGACTGGAGTATCACTGTTGTTGCCGCCCGACAAACGAGGATAAATACCGATAAGCAATGCCACACAGACGATAATCGCAACAACTGCAATCATAAAGCCCTTGAAGCCCTTGCTCTTTTTCTTGGTTTCGGGCTGCATATCAAAATTCTGCGGTGCAGAATAATATGTGTTCTGTGAATAATCCTGGTTTGAATAAGGACTGTAAGCAGGTTCTGCCTCCACTTTCGGAATATCCTCTTCTACCTTGTCGCGGAACTGACTGAAGTTTGCGTCCGTATTCGCATGTTCAAAGTGCTGACGGCCGTAATGGTATGTTCCGTCATTCATATTTGGCTGAGATGAGCCGTTGGTTTCCTCTTCGGGAATAAAACCTCTCTCGTCACTCATATATTTTCCTCCTATCTCTTGCGAGACTGATTATATACTGTTGGGAATCCAGAAAGCAAATTCGGTGTATTCGCCGACTTTACTGTCCACCCTGATTTCACCGCCGTGAAGCTCAATTATACTCTTGCAAAGGAAGAGGCCGAGACCTGCACCCTTTACGTCAAAGCTTCTGGAACGGTCGATTTTATAAAAACGCTCAAAAACCTTGGGCAATTCATCACGCTCGATGCCGTCACCGCTGTTGCGTATGCTGACAAAGGTTTTTTCGCTGTCTTTGTAGTCTTTTATAAAGATATATCCGCCGTTGGGCGTAAACTTGACTGCGTTATCGATAAGGTTGTAGATAACCTGCATTATCATATCCTCGTCTGCATTGACGGTGATACTCTGCATCGTGTCAAGTCCGACAATTTCAATTGCTTTATCGTTTATTTTTTTCTCAAAACTTAAAAGCGTTTTGAAAATATCTGCACTCAGGTCAAAATTTCTCAGATTTATCTGCATTTCGCCCGCTTCAATCTTAGACATATTAAGCATACCCGTTACAAGACGCGAAAGACGCTTGACCTCGTCGGAAACGATGCGAAGATAATACTCGCGCTTGTCTTCGCTGATTGTACCGTCAAGTATGCCGTCGATGAATCCGCCGATAGAAGTCATCGGAGTTTTAAGCTCGTGCGAAACATTTGCAACAAAACTTCTTCGGGAGCTTTCCTGTGACGAAAGAGACTGCGCCATACTGTTGAAAGCCTGCGCCAGTTCGGCAATTTCGTCGTTACCTCTGACCTTTACCTTATAGCTGAAATCGCCTTCCGCATAGTGTCGGATAGCGGTTGACATCTCCTTAAGCGGACGCGTAAAACGGTAAGAAAGGAAGTAAACCATAAGGAAAGAAACCACAAGTGCAAGAAGTGCAGCCGTGAGGAAAACTTCCATTATACGTTTTGCGTAGCTGTACCAGCTCATCGTAATCGGCTCGGTTGCAAAAACAATCGCAACGGGCTTGCCGTTAAAAACAATCGGTGAAGCTGTGGTCAGCTGATTGCTGATGAAGGTTCCGCCAAGCCTTGAAGAGTCGGTGAAATTGCCCTTCGATGCTTCTTCGATGATATCGGGACTGATACGGTAACGGTCATGTAACAGACAGTGGTAATTACCTGCAAAATTCAGTTTTTCGTCGAGCATTTCTTTACAGACGACGACCTTACCGTTTATATCAGTTATAAAAATATCCGCATCAATTGCCTCGGACATTATCCGCATAGTGTTACAGATAACCGAAAAGGGAGTGATGTCCGCATCGGAGTTTTCTTTGTCAGGGTTGAAATTGACAAGCAAATCCTGCGCATTCTGTGCAATTATGTTTGAATTGTGCTGAAGGGTATCAATCTGTTCGGAATTCCAGTGACGGGTAACAAGAAAAAGGTAAACCGTGCAAAGTAAAATAACACTCGCAAGGATAACCGAAGTTATAACCATCAGGTATTTCCGAAAAATCTTTGTTCCGGTTTTTATTTTACGGTTGCCCATAGACTATCAGTCCTTGGTTTCAAATTTATAACCGACACTCCATACGGTTCTGAGTTCCCATTTGTCGGAAACATCCTCAAGCTTTTCACGGATTCTTTTAACGTGAACGTCAACCGTACGGCTGTCACCGTAGTAATCAAAGCCCCACACCTCGACAAGAAGCTGATCGCGGGTGAAAACTCTGTTCGGGTTACTTGCAAGGTGATAAAGAAGCTCCATCTCCTTCGGAGGAGCATCCACACGCTTACCTTTGACGGTAAGCTCGTAATTTGTAAGGTTGATTGTAAGGTTGTCGTATGAAACCTGCTTTATTTCTTCTGCAGCTTCTGCACGTACCGAATTTACGGAACGGCGCAGAACAGCCTTGATTCTTGCAAGAACCTCTTTTGCATCAAACGGTTTTGTGATGTAGTCATCTGCACCAAGCTCGAGGCCGAGAACCTTATCAAAAGTTTCACCCTTTGCGGTGAGCATAATTATCGGCTTGTCGGAGCTCTTACGGATTTCACGGCAGACCTGCCAACCGTCAAGCTCGGGAAGCATAATATCAAGGAGCATAAGGTCGGGCTGCTGCTCTGTAAACACGCGTATAGCCTGCATGCCTGTGTGAGCAAGGCTTACGGCATAACCCTCTTTTTCAAGGTAGAGTCGAAGTAATTCGCATATATTGTTGTCATCGTCAACTACAAGAATTTTTTCTGTTGCCATAGTCTTTCCCTCCAACTTATTTATTGTTTTCAATTACTATTATAAGTCTTATTTTGTCTAATTTATGAACTAATCAAAAATAAATTTATAAATTTGGTTTTTTAATGTTAATTTGGAAATTCCATAGAAATTCTTCCGAGCTTTCCTCCGCGGTATTCGTCAAGGAGCATAACGGATGCTCTTTCGGTGTTCACTTCACCGCCGCTGATGAGCATACCTCTTTTTCTGCCGATGAGCTCGAGAATTTCCCACGATTCGAGGTCTTCAAAGTCGGAGATTTTATATCTTTCAGCAAGTCTGTCGGGGTAGCCGGCACGAAGCACGTCAATAAGACGCACTGCCATTGTTTCAATATCGAGAACGGAATCCTTGACGGAGCCTATGAACGCAAGTCTGTCACCTACAACGGGATCGTCAAATTTCGGCCAGAGAACACCCGGAGTGTCGAGCAGTTCGATACCGTTGCCGATGAAAAACCACTGATTGCTTGTGGTTACACCGGGCTTGTCAGCAACCTTTGCACGAACTCTGCCTGCCATTTTGTTGATGAACGAGGATTTGCCCGTATTAGGGATACCGATAACCATAACACGCAGTGCTTTACCTACCATACCTCGTGCATTGTTTGCTTCAATTTTGTCGGCAAGAACCTTGCGCACAAGTGCGTGATAACCGTTAAGACCTTTGCCTGTCTTGCAGTCAACAGCCATCGCTTCTGCGCCCTGTTCCTTAAAATATTTTATCCATTCAGCAGTAACTTTTTCATCCGCCATATCACATTTGTTAAGAAGGATGATACGCGGCTTGCTCGCAGTTATCTCTTCAATTTCGGGGTTGCGGCTTGCAAGAGGAATTCTTGCATCAAGAATTTCCGTTACGCAGTCAACACGGGACAGACTTTCCTTGATAAGTCTGCGTGTCTTTGCCATATGACCGGGAAACCATTGAACGGTCTGTTTCTGATAATCACTCATAATTTTCTCCTGTATTGCAAAAGGGGGCTTGAAAAATAAGCCCCCTGAATTTAATCTATTTTTGTAAAGCTCGGCATAATACGGTAGCGTACAACGCCGAGAACATATCTTTCGTCAACGCAACCGACCATCGGCGAACGGCTGTCCGTCGAATCGTTACGGTTATCGCCCATAAGGAACAGTGTGCCTTCAGGCACAAGAAGGGGGAATGTAACACCCTCCGAAGTGTGGGTAAGGTCTGCAATATACGGCTCGTCAAGCAGGACATTGTCAACATAAACTGCGCCTGTTTCAAAGTCGATGTCCACCGTCTGTCCGCCTTTAGCGATAACTCTTTTTACAAGAGGCTCGTCAAACGCGTTCGGCTGAGTGCTGATTACGATGTCACCGTGCTTGATTTCGGGATTGAAAGCTGACACAATAAGCCAGTCCTTGTCCTGAAGTGTGGGTTCCATAGAGTCACCGTCAACACCTACAAACCTTACCATAAAGGTAAAGAGGATTGCGATCATTACCATAGCGGTAACAAAAATCGAAACCATATCGTAAACAAAGTTGGCAAACCCGTACTTTTCTTTTTTCTGTTCTGTCTGTTCAGTTGTCTGAGCGACGGGAGTTGAGTTTTCCATAATTATTCACCGGGGTTAAAATTTTCATAAATATCAAATTCGCCGAAGGGCAGAATTCTGAAGGCTGCCTTACCGAGAATGTATCTTGTATCGATAAAACCAACACCGCTGGTACGGCTGTCAGATGAATGGTTACGGTTGTCACCCATAACGAAGACCTTTCCTTTAGGAACAACAAGGGGGAAGGAAACATCCGAAGAGGTGTGTGTAAGGTCTGCGATATATGTCTCATTAAGCTCGGTTCCGTTAACAAAAACCTGACCCGAAGTGAAGTTGATATCAATTGTCTGACCTTCAACAGCGATAACACGCTTGATAAGAGGCTCGTTGTGAACATTGGGCTGTGTTACAACAACAATGTCACCGTAGACATATTCACTTTTGGGCATGGTGATGAGCCAGTCTCCGTTCTGCAGAGTCGGGACCATGGATGTGCCGACAACACTTGTCGGACGGCAGACGAAGGTAAACACAACAAATATGATGATAATTGCAGTCGCAATTGAACTGCTCAGGTCAAAAATGCGGAGCCACTTTGACTTGTGCTTTTTTGCCTGTTCGGGTGTCATTCCGTCTGTAAGGTATTCAGTACGCTCAAGCTGAACGCGACGCTTGCTTAAAAACATAGCGCTACCTCCGGTATATATAAAATAGATTAGTTAGTTAAAGAAAAAGGGCATGGTTAAGCGAAAGCCTACCATACCCCACGGTACGTTGCGTACCCTCAGCTCTTGATTATTAGCCGATCTGCTGCTTAACCTTAGCAGCCTTACCGACTCTGTTACGCAGATAGTAGAGCTTGCTTCTGCGAACCTTACCTGTTCTGATAAGTTCTACCTTATCAACATTGGGGGAGTGAATCGGGAAGACTCTCTCAACACCAACGCCGTAAGATACACGACGAACAGTAAAGGTCTCGGAAACACCGCTGCCCTTACGAGCGATTACTGTACCTTCGAAAGCCTGGAGTCTTTCTCTCTCGCCTTCACGGATCTTAACCCAGATCTTAACAGTGTTACCGACTTTGATTGCTTCGGAAACCTCAGACTTGAGGCTGTCCTGTGCGATTAACTTAAGTGCGTCCATTACAGACACCTCCCATAGAATTTCAGGCGTTCGTACAAGAGTACTCTTCAGAGGAACGTCCGCTTTAATGTTGGGCATTAAACCCCGCCGTTGGGCGCAATAACCCTACGGTGGTCAGAAATGCTCTAATATACTATCACAAAGAATTCAGGAATGCAAGTTTTTTTTGAAAAAATCAGCGGAAAACTTCATTATTTTTTGTGATGAGTTTTTTGCGTACAACATATAGTTGCTTGTGGTGAACACCTACACAATTCTCAACAGTGTCAACCAGCAATGTGGGGTTAAGATTGTTGGTATTTCCTGCTGCGAGGGAGCATTGAAGGTTTACAATGTTGCCCGTACAGGTGATTTTTTTATCAAAAATGAAGTCGATAAGATTTACCTGCTTCATAATTTTACGGTGGCCTTTTTTGCCGGGCTTTTCAGCCATCAGCTCTGTGCCGTTCATCAGCTCATCTGCATTTTCACAGAAGAGTGAAGCCTCGTCTTCTGTTTCAAAAATGATTTTGACAAAATACTGTGCGGCAGAAATGTCCTTTGCATCGTGCACGGGAGCTCCGACCGAAAGGATGCTGATGCCCTCAGGCAGAGTGGCGTTGAGTCTCTGTTTAATCTCATCGTCTGTCATATCGCCCTCGATACGGATGTCCATATATTCGCAGTCACTTGACTGACCGAGCGAAAGGGGCAGCGCAAAAGCAATGTACGGGTGAGGGTTGAAGCCCTCGGTGTACCACATCGGCAGCTGCGCACGGCGTACGGCACGGGTCATCATTCTGTTAACGTCAAGGTGAGAGATGTAAATCGCTCTGCCTGTTTTGGAAAAATTAAGCCTTACTGAGCGCATCACACTTACCTCCGTTAAGTTTATTTGAGCCGCAGCCTGCACACTTGATTCGGCAGTGCGGAGTTGTCACACTTTCGTGAGCTTTTTTGTTTTCGTTTATAAGGAATGACTTGCTGATACCGTAATCAAGGTGATCCCACGGCAGGATTTCATCATAATCACGGCGGCGGTTAGCATAGAATGCAGGGTCAATACCTGTTTCCTCGAAAGCTTCCATCCACTTGTCATACTTGAACTGGTCATCCCAGCTGTCAAACTTACAACCCTTTTTCCACGCGAGTTCAATAACCTTTGAAAGCTTTCTGTCACCTCGTGCAAGAACACCCTCCATAAAGCTTGTCTGTGTGGTGTGGGTAGAAATTTTGATTTTTTTTGTCGTAACACTTGCCATAAGGTGCTGCTGTTTCTCGGCAAGCATTTCCTGAGTATCCTGAGGCTCAAACTGGAACGGAGTAAAGGGCTTCGGAACAAATGAGGAAGCACTGATGCTGACCTGAACGCCCTTTCCCTTCGGTCTGTCGGGAAGACTGTAAAATTCGTCAACAACCTTCTGTCCGAGCTGTGCAATACCTGCAACATCGTCAAGAGTCTCAGTCGGAAGACCTATCATAAAGTAAAGCTTGACTGCTGTCCATCCGCCTGCAAAAGCCTTGTCAACGGTGGACATAACGTCTTCTTCGGTTACGTTTTTGTTGATAGCGTCACGCAGTCTCTGTGTACCTGCTTCGGGAGCAAAGGTCAGTGAGCTTCTGCGTACAACTGCAAGCTTTTCCATAAGCTCGTCGGAGAAATTGTCAACACGCAACGAGGGGAGAGCGATGTTGATTTTTTCCTTTGTTGTCCAGTCGAGCATAGAATTGAGCAGAGGCTGGAGTCCCGTGTAGTCACTTGTGCTGAGTGAACAGAGTGAAATTTCGTCATAGCCTGAGGTTTCGCAGAGCTTCTTGCACTGCTCTTCAACAACCTCGGGTGATTTTTCGCGTATAGGTCTGTAGAGGAAGCCTGCCTGACAGAAACGGCAACCACGGATACAACCGCGGAAAATTTCTGCAGTGACACGGTCGTGAACAACCTCAATTGACGGAACGATGAATTTTTCGGGATAAACCGCCTTATCCATATCCGAAACGATTGCCTTTTCAGCTTTTTCGGGTGCGGTTTCCTTTGCAGTCACGCTCCTGATTGTACCGTCTTCATTGTACTCGACGTCATAAAATGCCGGAACATAGAAACCCTTATGCTGAGCAACCTCACGAAGGAAGTCGAGCTTTGTCGAGCCGAGCTCCTTGTGCTTTTTAACAAGTGAAATGAGAAGGTCTGTAGTTTCCTCACCGTCACCGAGCATAAACACATCGATAAAATCTGCCATCGGTTCTGCATTACACGCACACGGACCGCCTGCAACAACAATCGGAGTCAGGTCAGGTCTGTCCTTTGAATAAAGCGGAACACCTGCAAGGTCGAGCATATTAAGAACATTGGAAAAGCTCAGCTCATACTGCAGAGTAAAGCCGATAAGGTCAAAGTCCCTGACATCGTCTCCGCTTTCAAGCGCCCAGAGGGGTACGTTCTGTTCACGCATTTTTTCTTCCATATCGTTATCGGGAGCAAAAACACGCTCGCACCACGCATCGTCACGGTTGTTGACAACCGAGTAAAGTATCTTCATTCCGAGGTGAGACATACCGATTTCATAAGTATCGGGGAAGCAGAAAGCATAACGAACCGCAACGCTGTCCTTATCCTTGACAACGCTGTTAAGCTCACCGCCGACATAACGTCCCGGCTTCTGCACCTCAAGTAAAATTTTCTGAATTTTTTCCGAAAGCATAGCAAACACCTTTTAATATAAGTATTTTAAAAATTTAAGTTTATTCTGACTCAATCGAAGAATAATTGAAGAGAACAGAACAGAAAAAACAAGTGTGACTGAAAATCTTAAAATATTACTGTCAACAAAAGCAGATATACCTGTAACTGCAGCAATATAATTGTATCCTTCTTTCATAATAAGCAGGTGTGAGAAATAAATAAGTATACTGCAGTCTCTCAATTTTTTATAAACGGGCGAGGGCTTGAGGTCGATTTTAAGACAAAGATTAAAAAGAAAGAATGAAGTCAGTGCAGTAAAAATATTTCTCAAAAACACCAAAAATGCAACAGGGTTCTGAAATGTTATTGAACCCAGCAGCAACATAGCGACCGCACATATTATAAAAAATACTGCTGAAAATTTTTTGTTTATGAATTCTGAATACTTTGCCGCAACAAGACCTAGCACGATACTCAGTAAGCCGTATCCCGAGGTTGATTCCGTGTCGCCTAAAGAATTTTTAAAAACAACAGGCAAAAAATCATGTATTGTCTGAAAAACAGAGACACCTTCAGCTGCAAAAAAGTCAAAAAAGAACCATAAAACAATTAAACTTAAACAAATTGCAACGGTGACGACTACAGAAAATTTTTTGCGCAACAAATAAACGACAGTTACTGACAGGATCAGTGTGGTAATATACCAGAAGTGAAGAAAAGAGTAAGAAAAGAAGAAATCTTTTACGAGAACCAAAGACTGACCGATCAGACCGTTTATTGTGATTTCATTGTAATGTCCGGTATGGTTTTTAACAAAGATACAGGGCAGATATATGATTGTCCATATAAAATAAAGAATGAACAACCGTTTTAAATAAGGCAGAAGCTTTTTCGGGGTTTTATTCTGCAAAAAAGAATTCCTGAAAAAGAAAAACGAAGAGGAAATAAAAAAGAAAGGTACAGCAATCGAAAAGCCGATGGTGCTGAGCATATAATTAGCAAATACCTGATCCTGAGGGAAAATATGACGATGTATCATAACAACACCAATCGCCATAATGGACTTGACCAGGTCGACGGCATTATAGTTGTTTTTCTGAGCGATCATTGTTTTAAGCTCCTCTTCCTTTTGTCTTTTTATTATAACAAAATTAAATAATGTTTGCAACAGAAGATGTGTTATCCGAAAAGCAAAAAATTGTTAAAAGTTAATTAATTATTGTGTGATATTATACAGAAAAGAAAAGGAAGTGATTAGGTGGCGAAGGTACATCCCAGACCTATTGACGGGACACTGAGAAAATTTTCGTTGAGAGTGCCTGATGTTATACGCGAGTGCAGCGGAATAACCGTATTCGGTAAAAGAATAAAATCACTGGTTTTTTCAACCGATGTTGCAATAATCCGCAATGTCAATGCAGATGCAGTCATTGCGGTTTATCCTTTCACGCCGCAGCCTGTCATAACACAGGCTATTCTCCACGCATCGGACATTCCCGTGTTTGTCGGAGTCGGCGGGGGACTTACACAGGGTCAGCGTGTACTCAATCTTTCCGTCTTTGCCGAAATGCAGGGTGCGATGGGTGTTGTTCTCAATTCTCCGACCTCGGACGATATTGTGACAGAGGTATCGCAGACGGTGGATATACCGACTATTGTTACGGTTGTGCGCGAGGATGAGAATATTAACGCAAGAATCGAATCAGGTGCGAGTATATTAAATGTATCGGGTGCGGCAAAAACGGCCGATATTGTGCGTAAAATAAGAAGAGAGCATCCGGACATCCCGATAATTGCAACGGGTGGTCCGACCGATGAAAGCATAAGAGCAACCATTGAAGCAGGTGCGAACGCAATCACATGGACACCGCCCTCGAATGGAGATATTTTTAAGAGTATTATGGCTGCGTACAGGAATGGCGAGCAACATCCGTAGTTGAAACAACAAGTAAAAACCAACGGACTGTCTCTTTTGAGACAGTCCGTTTTGCTATACATTATATATATATTTAAAATTCATCACTCAGCACTGCGTGTGCGCAACGGATGCCGTCAACTGCAGCGGAGACGATTCCGCCTGCATATCCTGCACCTTCACCGCAGGGGTAAAGTCCCCTTACCTTGAGTGCCTGATAGAATTCGTCACGCAGAATTCTTACGGGAGAAGACGAGCGTGTTTCGGGAGCAGTCAGCACCGCATCGGGCAGGTCAAAGCCCTTGAGCTGTTTGCCCATCTTTACAATAGCGTCTGCCATTGTGTCCGTAACCTTCTTCGGAAGCACTTCGCGGATGTCACCCATCTTTACGCCTGTCGGACAGGACGGGTTGACGCTTCCGAGCTGTGTTGATTTCACATTCTGCAGGAAGTCTCCGACAAGCTGAGCAGGTGCAGTAAAGTCACCGCCGCCGCATCTGAATGCTTTTTCCTCGATTTCACGCTGAAGCTTAAAGCCTGCAAGGGGATGATCACTGCCGAAATCCTCGGGCTCAACACCGACGAGGAGCGCAGAGTTTGAATTTTCCTCATTTCGTGCAAAGTTGCTCATACCGTTTACAACAACTCCGCCGTTTTCACTTGCCGCCGCAACAACAGTACCGCCCGGACACATGCAGAATGTATAAGCACCTCTGCCGTGAGGGGGATGACACGCGAGCTTGTAGTCTGCCGCACCGAGAGCAGGATGTCCTGCGAAGTCACCGTACTGTGCACGGTCAATCATTTCACGCGGATGCTCGATTCTTGCACCGACGGAGAAAGGCTTCTGCATAATGTCTATACCTTTATTATATAACATTTCAACCGTATCTTTTGCAGAGTGGCCGACAGCAAGGATAACACTGTCTGCTTCGATATCTACGGTTTCGCCTTTTTCATTTATATATGTCACGCCGTGAACAACACCGTTGACAATGATAATGTTTGTAAGCTGACACGAGAAAAGTACGTCGCCACCGAGACGCTTGATTTCCTCACGCATATTTTTAACAACCTGACCGAGCTTGTCCGTGCCGATGTGCGGTCTCCAGGAATAAAGGATCTCTTCGGGTGCACCGAATTCCACAAAGTCAAGAAAAACCTTGCGGCAGAGCTTGTCCTTGATGCCTGTTGTAAGCTTACCGTCAGAGAATGTACCTGCACCGCCCTCACCGAACTGAACGTTCGATGTTTCGTCGATGACCTTTGTCTGCCAGAATCTGTTGACATCTGCCGTTCTTGCATCAATGTCGCGTCCTCTTTCAAGAACAATCGGGCAGAGTCCTGCACGTGCAAGAGTCAGTGCAGCCCAGATGCCTCCGGGACCGAATCCTGCAATAACAGGCCGAAGCTTGCTTTTTCTCTTGTTTTCAGGTATAATGTAAAAGAAGGGTTCGGTGAGCATAGCTTTTTTGCATTTGCTTTTTTCAAGCACATCTGCTTCGTCACCGTCAACCGTAACGTCAACGCTGTAAACAAAAAGGAGGTTTTCCTTCTTTCTGGAATCCAGCGACTTTTTCGCAACGGTCATTGAAGTTATCTTTCTTTTGGGCAGATGCAAGGCTTTTGCCGCTGCAGAAAGCAGGTCTTCGTTTGTTCCCTCAAGGGGAAGTTTTATTTCGTTGATTCTTATCATTTTTATATCGCCACTCAAAAAATTTTTTCTACAACACATTTTATCAAATAGAATTAATAAAGTCAATTCACACATTTTGTGGCACATAAAAAACTGTTACACAACTGATTGTGAAAAAACAGGGAAAACCCCGTTTTTGATAAATATTGCACAAAAAGTCTTGACAAAACTTGATATATCTGCTAGAATATCTCTACCTCTTGTAGAGGGTTCTTTTTTTGTGCCCTCTTTTAGGAACTTACAGGGTGTTTGTTCCGTTACGAGGGAGGCTTATAATTCCGGATAATCCGGTTAAATGGAGGTGCCGAAAGAATGAGAGTTAAAATTACACTCGCATGCACAGAATGCAAACAGCGCAATTATGACACAATGAAAAACAAGAAGAACTCACCCGACAGGTTGGAGATGAACAAGTACTGCAGATTCTGCAAGAAGCATACTCTCCACAAAGAGACGAAGTAAGCTGGGAGGATTAACTGCTATGGCTAACAAAGAAAGTTCAGAAGCAGCAAAGAAGATTGCCAAGGCTGAAAAGGAAAAGACAGCTAAAAAGCCCAAGAAGAATAGAAAGAATATTCTCGAGGTAATCAAACGCTTCTTCAAGGATCTCAAAGGCGAAGTTAAGAAAATCACTTGGCCGGGCGCGAAGGATGTTCTTAAGGGAACAGCTATCACAATCGCTTGTATCGCTGTAATCGGTATTGCAGTTTTCCTTGTTGACTTTGGTCTTACAAACGGTATCGATGCACTCCGCAACGTTGCCGAGAACAGAACAACTACAACAACAGAAGCTTCAACAACAACTACAACGACTACAACTGCAGCAGCATCAACCACAACAACTGCAGCTGCTGAATAATTCAGAGTATACGGAGGAAAGGCAATGTCTAATGACTCCAGATGGTATGTTGTGCATACCTACTCAGGCTACGAGAACAAAGTAGCATCCAACATCATGAAAGCTACGGAAAACCGTAAAATGCAGGACGAGATTTTTGAGGTTAAAATCCCGACCGAAACAGTTGTCGAGGTCCGTGAGGACGGCAAGACACGTGAGGTTGAGCGTAAAATCTTCCCCGGCTACGTTATGGTTAAAATCGCAACTTTCCTTGACGAAAACGATATGCCCAAAATCAGCGACGAAGCATGGCTTATCATCCGCGGCACACGTGGAGCGACAGGCTTCGTAGGTCCTGAGGGTAAGCCCGTTCCCCTTACAGAGGAAGAGGTTTACAGACTCGGTGTTGAAAAGAAGGTTGTCGAGGTTCGTTACAACGTTGGCGACACAGTCAACATCATCGATGAAATCTTTGAAGGTTTCTCAGGAACTGTTGAAGAAATCGACCTTGAAAATAACAAGGTTAAGGTTACAGTTTCTGCTTTGTTCGGCAAAGAGACATTGGTTGAACTTGAGCTCGACCAGGTAGAAGTCGTTGCCGATTAAGTTAGTGTTACGTGATAATTAAGCGGTTTCGCTTTAATTATATACCCCTTTGGGTATGGAACTCCGGTTCCCCGTGGGAGGAGCAAAAAACTTTTCAATTGCTCCGCCGAACCACATATTTTGGAGGTGCAAAAAATGGCTCAGAAGGTAGTAGGCTTTATTAAGCTTCAGATCCCTGCAGGTAAAGCAACACCGGCTCCCCCGGTTGGTCCTGCTTTAGGTCAGCATGGTGTTAACATCATGGCATTCACTAAGGAATTCAACGAGCGTACAAAGAACGACGTAGGTCTTATCATCCCCGTTGTAATCACAGTTTATGCAGACCGTACATTCACATTCGTTACAAAGACACCGCCCGCAGCTGTTCTTATCAAGAAGGCTTGTGGCATCGAGAGCGGTTCAGGTGTACCGAACAAGACAAAGGTAGCAACAATCACAAGCGAGCAGGTTAGAAAAATCGCGGAACAGAAAATGCCCGACTTGAATGCAGCAAACATCGAGACAGCTATGTCTATGATCGCAGGTACTGCACGCAGCATGGGTGTTACTGTTGTAGACTAATCTCCCGCGTGGGAGGAAAAATCCGATTAACCACTTTACAGGGAGGAATTAACTAATGAAACACGGTAAGAAATATTTAGAGAGTGCAAAGCTCGTTGACAGAGCATCACTCTACGAGCCGATGGAAGCTCTTGAACTCGCAGTCAAGACTTCATCAGCAAAATTTGACGAAACAGTTGAAGTACACGTTCGCCTTGGTGTTGACTCACGTCACGCTGACCAGCAGGTTAGAGGTGCAGTTGTACTCCCCAACGGTACAGGTAAGAAAGTAAGAGTTGCAGTATTCGCTAAGGGCGAGGCTGCTGACGCTGCTGCAGCAGCAGGTGCTGAAATCGTCGGCGCTGAAGATCTTGTTGCTAAGATCCAGGGCGAAGGCTTCCTTGATTTCGACGTTGCTATCGCAGCTCCCAACATGATGGGTCTTGTTGGTCGTCTTGGTAAGGTTCTTGGTCCTCGTGGTCTTATGCCTTCACCCAAGGCTGGTACAGTTACTCCTGACGTAGCTAAGGCTGTTGAAGAAGCTAAGGCTGGTAAGATCGAGTACCGTCTTGACAAGACAAACATCATCCACTGCCCCATCGGTAAGGTTTCCTTCGGTGCAGAGAAGCTCGGCGAGAACTACAAGACTCTCCTTGCTGCTATCGAAAAGGCAAAGCCGGCTGCTGCAAAGGGTCAGTACATCAGATCTTGTGTTGTTGCTTCAACAATGGGCCCCGGCGTGCGTATCAACCCCGCTAAGGCTGTTATCACAGACTGATTAAATTAATTTTTGTTAATACTTGACACGGTGCAAATCGTGTGGTATTATATCTAGGCTGTTCTTTATTCAAAGACAGCAGGTGCTTTATGCGTAACGGTTTTTAACCACCTGCCGAGGATAGGAGCATACAAGATTTTCAGGCGTAAGTCTGTCAATCCGTAAAATGTATGTTTGTTCCCTGTCCACGGTTTGTGGGCAGGGATTATTTTCGTTATAGCACCGTATCCCATTTTTGAGAGGTGAAAAAAATGCCAAGTGCAAGCGTATTGGAACAGAAGAAGAAGATAGTTGCAGAAGTTGCTGAAAGAATCGGCAATTCATGCGCAGGTGTAATCGTAGATTACAAGGGTATCTCCGTTGCTGACGATACTGCTCTTCGTAGAGAACTTCGTGAAGCAGGCGTTGAGTACACAGTTGTTAAGAACACTCTTATCAAACTCGCTATCCAGGGCACAGCTCTTGAGTCAATGAGTGACGTTCTCGACGGTACTTCAGCTATCGCTACATGTAAGGACGATTACGTAGCAGCTGCTCGTATCCTCAACAAGTATGCTGAGGGTCACGAAAACTTCAACCTCAAGACAGGTTACATTGACGGTGAAGTTATCAGCATGGATAAGCTCATGGAACTTGCTACACTTCCGTCAAGAGAGACATTGCTCTCTATGGTTGCAAATGTATTCAGCGCACCTATCGCTGGTTTTGCACGTGCTGTTCAGGCTATCGCCGATAAGGCAGAGGCTCCCGCTGAGGCTTAAGTCAGCAAACTTAATTTAAAAATTACTAAAAACTTTTATGGAGGTAAATAACCATGGCATCAGAGAAAATTATGGCAATTGTTGAAGAGTTGAAGACTCTTTCAGTTCTTGAGCTTTCAGAGCTCGTACACGCAGTAGAGGATGAGTTCGGCGTATCAGCTGCAGCAGCAGTTGTTGCAGGTCCCGCAGCAGCAGGCCCGGCAGCAGAAGAGAAGACACAGTTCGACGTAATCCTTGCAGCCGCTGGCGACCAGAAGATTAAGGTTGTTAAGGCTGTTAAGGACATCACAGGTCTTGGTCTTGCAGAAGCTAAGGCTCTTGTTGATGGCGCTCCCAAGGCTATCAAGGAAGGCGTTTCTAAGGACGAGGCTGAGGACATCAAGGCTAAGCTCGAAGAAGTTGGCGCACAGATCGAGATTAAGTAATCTCTCTCAAATGGAATTTTTAAAGACCGTTGGTTTTCCAACGGTCTTTTTCTTTGCTCTTTATTCTTTTGTAATTTCTTTTACATAAAGTGTGTTGTCGTTTACGGTGAATTTAACTTCAAACCCTGCGAAGCCGAACCCGTAAACTCTGTCAGCATCATCCTGATATGCAGGTCTGGGATCAAGTTCAAGCACTTTTATAAGCGCAT
The DNA here is from genome assembly GCA_045648745.1 of Acutalibacteraceae bacterium. Classification (GTDB taxonomy): domain Bacteria; phylum Bacillota; class Clostridia; order Oscillospirales; family Acutalibacteraceae; genus CAG-488. The sequence goes on from JAZROM010000057.1 coordinate 28,938, forward strand.
TTCGTTTTTCTTCGGGCAGAGGGGAGAGAATTTCCTGCGGACAGTGGATGTTCAGTTTCGGTGCAGTTGAATCTTTGGAAAAACCGCCCGTTGCGTCGCTGTGACAGTCAGAATAAGGAATGTATGGCTTGATGTCAACTATTTCCGTACCATCCATAAGGTCGGCGCCCGAAACGTGAAGAACGGTGCCGTGGTTTTCGGTCTGCTCAATGCTTTCAAGCTTTACGCAGGAAAGTCCGATAGGATTCGGTCGGAAAGGTGAACGTGATGCGAAAACGCCAACCCTTGTATTACCTCCGAGTTTAGGAGGACGGACGGTCGGAGACCAATCTTCCCTGTTGCCTGTTGAAAACTTCCAGATAAGCCAGATGTGGGAGAAGTCACCGAGTCCTCGCAAAGCATCCTCATTACGGTACTTCGGTTCAAAAATTACCGTGCCCTTCAATTCTTCAACAAGACCGCTTTGTCTTGGTATGCCGAACTTTGTCGGAAAATCTGTTTTTATCTTTGCGATAACATTCATAATAATATCACCTAAACAAAAACGCCCGAGATTATCGGGCGAAAGTTTTTACTGTTTGAATGAGAAAAGAGTGTAGCCGTCTTCATCAATGTAAACGGTTTCTTTAACCACGTTGTCGCGTGAAATGGAACCGTCTTCAGCAGTGGTCTCTGTCATATCGGAGAAGACAGTTTTCCAGATACCTCTTGTTCTGTCAAAATAAATTGTAATTGTGTTATAATCTACGGTTACTTCCTGAAGTGCGATGTCGAGAACATCACCCTTTGTCTTGATAGCACCTTTGGTGTTCTCTTTTGTCACTTTGAAGCCCTCAAGGCGGACGCCCTTCATATCCTTAAGCGCATCTTCCTCGTCGTTGAACTTAAAGGTTTTTACTTCTTCAATAAGGGTGTAACCGTTTTCTTTATCAACTGTTGTCTGCTTGCCGAGGTCACCGTCAGGTTTGTTGTCACAGGCGAAAAATGTTACCGAAATGATAACAAGAAGCAGAATTGAAATAAGCTTTTTCATAAAATCAACCTCTGTAATTCTGATACTCACCGCTCAGGATTTTCTCCCACCACTCACGGTTGTTGAGGTACCATTCAATTGTTTTTTGAATGCCCTCGTTGAAGAGTGTTTCGGGTTCCCAACCGAGTTCAGCGTGGATTTTTGCGGGATCAATGGCATAACGCATATCGTGACCGGGACGGTCTTTGACAAATGTGATGAGACTCTCGTCCTTGCCGACTGCCTTAAGAATTGTCTTGACAACATCGATGTTTGCCTTTTCGTTGTGACCGCCGATGTTGTAAACCTCACCGATCTTTCCGTTTTCAACAATCATGTCAATGGCCTTGCAGTGGTCATCAACATAGAGCCAGTCACGGACATTGAGTCCCTCACCGTAAACGGGGAGCTTCTCGTCTGCAAGAGCTTTTGCAATCATAACGGGGATGAGCTTTTCAGGGAACTGATACGGACCGTAGTTGTTTGAGCAACGGGAAATTGTAGCAGGTGTGCCGAAAGTGCGGTGATAAGCCATAACGAGCAGGTCAGCTGAAGCTTTACTTGCAGAGTAGGGTGACGATGTGTGAATCGGAGTGTCTTCTGTAAAGAAGAGGTCAGGTCTGTCGAGAGGCAGGTCACCGTAAACCTCGTCGGTTGAAACCTGATGGTAACGCGGAATTTTATACTTGTTACAAGCGTCAAGAAGCACCTGTGTACCGAGAATGTTCGTCTTGAGGAAAACCTCGGGGTTCTCAATTGAACGGTCAACGTGACTTTCAGCAGCGAAGTTGATAATTACATCAAACTTCTCCTCTTCGCAAAGGTCAAAAACGAGCTTACGGTCACAGATATCGCCAAGCACAAAGCGGAAATTATCGCCTCTTGCATCATCAAGAGTGTAGAGATTACCTGCGTAAGTAAGAGCGTCAATACACACAAGACGGTAGTCAGGGTGTTTGCGCTGCATATAATAAATGAAATTACTTCCGATGAAGCCTGCGCCACCGGTAACGAGAATGTTTTTTGACATATATAAATCTCCTTACAAGATTATATTGCAATAATTATACACCATATTTATGAAAAATAAAAGAGTTATTTGTGAATAAATAAAAGCAGAGATTTCTCTCTGCTTTTGATTAGCTGTATTGATCAAATATCTGGTCAAGAAGACCCTGTTGCTCGTCACTTGAGACAAGAACTTCTTCCTTGTCTGTGGGATCAGCCGTGATTATTTCTGAATCAAAGTTTTTTAAAAAATCCAGAATGTTTTTATGATCTCTGTTGAATCCTTCGGAGACGAAGGTGTGGGTTTTTTCACCCGCATAAACATCTACATAAACATGATGATAGGTAGGGGCTCTATAGCGTGACTCGGTTGTGACATAAACTCTGACCGCATCAACGGAGTTATAATTAAAAAGGTTTTCATCTTTTTTGAACAAGAAACTTTGTTTAGCTCCTGTATCGTCAGCGACTGTTCTGCACTGTGTAATTCCGATAAAATTTATGAGCATGAAAAAAGAAGAAACTATAATACAGATAATACGAATCAAATTCTTATGATTTTTCTGTGAAAAAAATCCGTAAAGGAAGATATACCTTTACCTGCGCTAGTATACAAATCGACGAGCAAAACAAAACAAGTTAGGCCAAAGATGAAAAAAAGAATAAAGGGAATCGAAAGTTCAGCATAAATGTATAGATAGTTGACATCGGAAAAGAAGTCAATAATTTTAGCGGCTAACAAATCACCAGAAAATAAAAGTGCAATATTCAGAGCAATGGGCACTGTCAATAATAAGCGATATTTTTTTGCCCTCTGCTTCTCTTCCGGGGTGAATTTTTTCGCTGCTTTTTTCTTGCCCATAGTTATCTCTCCAAAAAATTATTTCCAGTAATCAACCTCGTGCGGAAGGTCGATATTCTTTGCCTTGAAGACGGGTTCTTTTCCTTCTTTTTTCTGTGCTTCGTAATCCCTGAGAGTACGGAGTGCGTACTTGCCGAGGATTATAATAACAGGGATGTTGATAATTGTCATCGCACCCATCAGCACGTCGGAGATGTTCCAGAGAAGACCTGCGTTGAGTCCTGCACCGAGAAGAATGAGGGCAGAAGCAACAATACGGTAAAATGTAGTGAACTTCTTACCGGGGATTTTACCGTTGATAAAGTAGATGCCCTGGTCAACGTAGTAGAGGTTGCCGAGGAGAGTTGTGAATGCAAAAAGAATCATCGCAACAGTGATGAAAATCGGTCCGAAGCTGCCGAGGACGGAGCTGAGTGAAGCCTGAACATAGGGTGCGCCCGAAAGCTCTTCAGTCGGTTCAACACCTGAACACATGCAAAGAAAAGCTGTTGCGGAGCAGATAAGGATTGTGTCAATGAAAACGGAAAGCACCTGAACAAGTCCCTGCTTTGCAGGGTGACTTACATCAGCGGATGCAGATGCATTCGGAGCAGAGCCGACACCTGCCTCGTTTGAAAAGAGACCTCTCTTAATACCGTACATAACACAAGAGCCTGTGAAACCGCCGAAAATTGCCTGAAAATCAAATGCTTCTGTGAAAATTTGCGAGAAAACTTCGGGAAGCATTTTAAAATTGATTGCCGTTACTGCGAGAGCAACAAGGATGTATGCAACACCCATAATCGGAACAAGGAAGCTTGTGATTTTAACAATTCTTTTTCCGCCGCCGAAAAGGCAGATTGCAACAAGTCCTGCAACAACAGCACCGATAATCCACGGGGTGGTTTTTGGATCATAGAAGCTGTACGCGGAGAAGGTTGATTGCAGGTTATAGGATGCGAGCATATTGAAGCCGATTCCGTAAGTTGCAATAAGAAGTGCCGAGAAAACGATTGCAAGCGGACGGTTTTTGAGTGCCGCCTGAATGTAGTATGCAGGACCGCCGTAGCAACCGTCGGGACCCTTCTTTTTATAAATCTGTGCGAGTGTACTTTCGATGAATGCAGAAGCACTGCCGATGATAGCAATAACCCACATCCAGAAAACTGAACCGAAACCGCCCAGGCAGATAGCCGTTGAAACACCGACAATGTTACCTGTGCCGACACGGGATGCTGTTGAAACCATAAGCGCCTGGAACGAAGAAACGCTCTTGCCGTCCGTCGGCTTTTCCATAACGGCACGCAATTGCTCGCCGAAAAGACGGAACGGAGCAAAACGTGTTCTCACCGTAAAATAAAGACCTGCGAGTACAAGCAGGATGATGAGTATATAAGTGTAAAGTGCTGTGTTGGTTGCGTCAACCGCATTTTCAAACCAACTTAATGCTGTTTTTAAAATTTCTGTCATAAAAATCTCCTCTGAATACGATTACAAAAATTATACCGAAAAATCGTATAAAAGTCAATTTATAAAGGTATAAAAAAACACCACAGAACCGAAAGGTCTGTGGTGTGATAATGGTTTTTATCAGTCAGCTGTGTAAGCGATGAGAGCTACGTGACGTGCACGCTTGATAGCTGTTGTAAGCTCTCTCTGATGCTTTGCGCAAGTACCTGTTACACGACGGGGAAGGATCTTTGCTCTGTCTGAAGTGTACTTGTTGAGCTTGTTTACATCTTTGTAATCGATGCATTCAGCCTTCTCTACGCAGAATGAACAAACCTTTTTGCGGCCTTTTCTGTTAGGACGGCCGTTGTTCTTATCGTAAGCCATTGTAAAATACCTCCTATTTTATTGGGTAACCACTGTTAAATCGAAGTCACGCTTCTCAGTGGCTACTTTTCTGTCATAAATGCCAAAAATACTCATTAATACACAAAGTATTGCTTGCGTTTTTTGACCTTTCTGACAAAAAACTTTCTCACTGATAATCGCAACCCGATTTATCAGTGATTACCTGAACGGTGATTTGCTCAGAACGGCAAATCATCGTCACCTGCGATCTCCTCAAAGTCACCGACTGAAGCGGTGGAGAATGACGGAGCCTCAGGCATCATAGCAGACGGAGCAGCGTAACCGCTTGTGCCTGTTTCTGTTTTTGAACCGCAGAAACTTGCCTGGTCAACTACAACTTCCGTTGCTGTTCGTTTGTTGCCGTTCTTGTCTTCATAGTTACGGGTCTGAATTGAACCTGTTACTGCAATCATAGAACCCTTCTGGAAGTATCTTGAGATAAATTCAGCGGAGTTTCTCCATGCAACACAGTTGATGAAATCAGCCTGTCTCTGCTCACCTGCACGTGCGAATGAACGCTCAACTGCAAGTGTGAATGAAGTTACGGCAATTCCGTTCTGGGTATTTCGCAACTCGGGAGTTGCAACAAGTCTACCCATCAATACTACATTGTTAATCATTGTTGCTTCCTCCCTTATTTTTTGATGATAAGTGAACGAAGCACGCCGTCTGTAATGTTGAGAACACGGTCAAGCTCTGCAGGGAATTCCGGCTCTGAGCTGAAGTTGTAAAGAGCATAGTAGCCTTCTGTTTCGTAGTTGATAGCGTAAGCAAGCTTTCTCTTACCCCACTCTTCAACGCTTTCAACAGTACCGTTCTTCTCCATGAGAGACTTGAACTTTTCTACCAAAGCCTTTGCAGCGTCCTCACTCTCCTTAACGGAGAAAACGAGCATTGCCTCATAGTTACCTACTGCCATTGTTAAAGCACCTCCTTCTGGACTTTTGACCACCGAAGTGGCAAGGATGCTGTGTTAGAAATTTCACAGCCTTAGTATTATACAAATAAAAGTGAATAAAGTCAAGGCTTTTCTTTATCTTTTTCGGCAAAATAATTCGGCTTTAGTCGTGACAAAACACAGTGCACACAAGATGTGGTGGGGGTCTGAGTATGTTGTGAAAAATCGGCAAAATTACCATAAAAACTATACGCTTTGTTAACAATTTGTCAATGGAAATTCTTGCAGAATAGTATTATAATATACCTGAAATCAGCCGTAAAACGGCAAAAGGAGAATGAAACCAATGAACAGATTTGTACTTAACGAAACATCATACCACGGTAAGGGCGCTATCAACGCTATTCCCGATGAAATCAAAGCACGTGGCTTTAAAAAGGCTTTTGTTGCATCTGACCCCGATCTCATCAAGTTCGGCGTTTCAAAGAAGGTAACAGACATTCTTGAGGCAGCAGGTGTTGAATACGCAATGTTCAGCGACATCAAGCCCAACCCGACAATCGAAAACGTTCAGGCAGGTGTTGAAGCTTACAAGGCAGCAGGTGCAGACTGCATCGTTGCTATCGGCGGCGGTTCATCAATGGACACAGCTAAGGCTATCGGTATCATCATCACAAACCCTGAGTTCGCTGATGTACGTTCACTTGAGGGCGTTGCTCCCACAACAAACAAGTGCGTTCCCATCATCGCAGTTCCCACAACAGCTGGTACTGCAGCTGAGGTTACAATCAACTACGTTATCACAGACGCAGAAAAAAACCGCAAGATGGTTTGCGTAGACGTTCACGACATCCCCGTTGTAGCAGTTGTTGACCCCGATATGATGGCATCAATGCCCAAGGGTCTTACAGCAGCAACAGGTATGGACGCACTTACACACGCTATCGAAGGCTACATCACAAAGGGTGCATGGGAGCTTTCAGATATGTTCCACATCAAGGCTATCGAAATTATCGCAAAGAGCCTCCGCGGTGCAGTTGAAAACACAGACGAAGGCAGAGAAGGTATGGCTCTCGGTCAGTACGTTGCAGGTATGGGCTTCTCAAACGTAGGTCTCGGCATAGTTCACTCAATGGCTCATCCTCTCGGTGCTCTCTATGACACACCTCACGGCGTTGCAAA
>JAZROM010000058.1:0-47167 GCA_045648745.1 Acutalibacteraceae bacterium
TTATCGGTGTGCCGCACACTGCGATGCTTCCCGAGCTTGCACCCGAATACAATCTGCGTACGCAGTACAATTCTGTAGGTTACCTCTTCAACTCTGCAGGTATGGTACCTGCCTTCGGAATTGTTGTTGCCATTCTTGCGATTTTCGGGTCAAACGATAACCTGACATCTGCATCAAAATCACCTTTCCTTGTTATCGGTATTGTTCTTTCTTTGTTCTTCGGATTAGCTGTTTTCCTTACTTATAAAACAACACGCGAGCCGAGTTCACTTAACAACAAGGTTGATAAGCTCGATGTCAGATACATCATCCGTGAGTATGTGCTTGTTTTCAAAAATAAATCTTTCCGACAGTATTTCTTTATGAGTCTTGCGTATCAGTTTTCAACTGGATTCTATGCAAACTCAAAGGTTTACTACATAAAATATCTTGCAAATCAGTACAGCGGTTATGCACTTTTTAACGCCGTTGCAGGTGTTGCCGAGGCTGCTGCATTCCCGCTTAACTATGCGCTGACGATGAAGCACGGCAAGAAAAAGTGCGGTAACATCGTCACACCGCTTATGGTTGCAGGTCTTGCAATCGGTCTTATTATGCAGTCGGGCGGTTCACTCTTCTGGAGTGCACTTATGATGCTGAGTATGATACTTTATCCCTTCGGTATGTCAGGTCTCGGCTTTGTTTCAACAAACATCTTCCCTGACCTTACAGACGTTGACGAAATGATTACAGGCAGACGAAGAGAAGGTGTTATAGCAACCTTCAGCACTCTTATCAAAAAGAGTATCAGTGGTGTTATGGCAGCCCTTGTCGGCTTCACCCTGCAGGGCTTCGGACTCATCACGGGTGACACCGTTTCCGAGTATGAAAAATCAACAGGCTCTCTCTTTGCACAGACTGACAGTGCAGTTATGGGTGTGCGTATCTGCGTTGCAGTTATCCCGATTGTTGCCGCTGTTGTTTCGCTTGTTCTTCTCAAGCGTTTTGCAATGACAAAGGACGACCACACAATGATTCGTGCTGCAATTGCAACCAAACACAAATACGGCAGCGTTACTCTTACTGACGAGCAGAAAAAACGCTGCGAACTCATTTCAGGTCAGAAGCTTGAAAACACCTGGCTTGGTCTTCCCGATGAAAATGACGTTCCGCATTACCTTGACACCGACGAAAACGGCGAGTATATTATTCTTATAGAACAGAAAAAATTAAAGGAGTCACTGAAATGATTGATATAACAAAAAAATATCCCCCGAAAAAAGAGAAGAATTTGAAAAATGATTGCATTGACTTTTTCTTCTATCTCATTCAGTGGACATGGGGATTGCCTGTGAATATCATCGGAGGTATCTCTTTCCTTATCTGTACAAAAATCAAAAAACGCCGTTGGCAACGCTTCGGTTATTCATACATCGTATACCTTCCTTGGAAATCTGGCGGTTTGTCACTCGGACTGTTCATCTTTATGCGTGACAACCATAAGAGCAAAAAGTGGACATACAACACAAGAATTCACGAATACGGCCACACATGGCAGTGTCTTCTCCTCGGTCCGCTTTATTACATAATTATCGCCATTCCGTCAATGATATGGTGCAATGTGTTTGAGGGTTACAGAAGGAAAAATAACATCTCCTACTACAAGCTCTACTGCGAAGCATGGGCAAATGCATGGGGACAGAAATTCACCGGAATGGAAATGGATCTTTGATTCAGACAGCATAAAAGCAGAGAGGTTAGCTCTCTGCTTTTTTCTGTATTGACACAAACGCATACACTTGTTATAATTTCTTCAATAGAATTAAGGAGTTGTTACAATGAGCTTTATCACGAGAATAACTGCGATGCTTATGTCAGTTATAATGGGGCTTTTATCATTTTTCGGTATAGCTTTGCCTGAACACGAAATTGATAAGAGTGATTGGAACACAAACTATAAATACATCTTCGTTCACGGTCTTATGGGATGGGGTGAATATGATTTCTATTACCCGATTATGCCGTATTGGGGTATGTTTGGCAAAGACCTGATGAAGTATCTTAACAACAGCGGTTTTGAATGCTATGCCGCTTCAGTTGCAGGTACGGATAGTGCGTGGGACAGAGCGTGTGAGCTTTACGCTCAGCTGACAGGCACCGTTACAGACTACGGCAAGGCACACTCAGAAAAATACGGCCACGACCGTTACGGAAAAGATTTCACAGGCAAGGCACTTATTGATGAGTGGGACAGTGAGAACAAAATTAATCTCCTCGGCCACTCTTTCGGCGGTGCAACCGTCAGAACTTTTGCTCATCTTATGGCACACGGTGACCAACAGGAAATCGCGGCAACATCACCCGATGAAATCAGCGGGTTTTTCACAGGCGGTAAGGCAGATTATATTTACTCGGTCACAAGCCTTGCTGCTCCTCACAACGGTACAACTGCTTACGGTGTGGAAAACGCCGAAGCAGCAGAGCCTGACACGGCTGCTTACGATATGCATATCGATAACGCACTTGCGCTCAACGAGACACTTTCAATCAGCGACAGCACTTATTATTTCTCATTTGCCTGCTCAATGACTCAGGCTGACGAAAACGGAAATCATCTCCCGATTAAAGAAAATATGGAAATGATATTTACTTCAAGCAGTGAAGAACTCGGCAAACTCACAGGCACAACTCCGGGCGGATATGTTGTCGGTGAAGAATGGCTTGAAAACGACGGACTTGTAAATACTTTCTCGGCACTTGCTCCGCTTTCTGACCCGAGCACAGACTTTGACAGTTCAAATGTAACCAAGGGTATCTGGAATGTTATGCCTGTTTACTATGGTGACCATATGTCACTCCAGGGCGGAATGACTGTTGTTAATAATGTCAAACCGCTTTACGCTGAACATCTTTCGATGATAAACTCTTTATAATTTGTAATCCTCTCAGGTCTTATGGGGCCTGAGAGGATTTATTTTAAAAAAACTATACCATTTTCCCATTTTATTTGTTATAATCACCTTATACTTTTATCCTGACGGAGGTATTGAAATGAGTAAAGAATTACCGCGTACATACGTACCCTTTAAAGATTGGAAAAGACCGTCCAAGCAGACGGAGTACACACAGGAAACTCCGCTTCTCTCTCCCGACGGCAAGCTTCTTGCAAAGGGTTGGGCAAGACATAATTATTTTACATACAATCGCGATTATGTTAAAACAGGAATTATGAGCCGTAAGGAATGGGATTTTTATACCATTGACGACGGCAAAATGCAGGTTCTTGTCAGCTTTGCAAATATCAATGTCGGTGGCTATGTCAGTGCTAAAATTACTGACCTTTCAACAGGTGAAGTGATTGTTGACGCAATTCAGTATTTCATTGGAGCAAACAAACATGTGCCACCGTCAAAAGGCGATGTTCCAAACAGATACAAGGATAAAATCGGCAAGGCGGAATTTGACTTTAATACAAAAGAGACTGAAAGAACCCTGTGGTACAGAAAAATGCACAAGGGTAAGCTCGTCGAAGTTAATGTGAATATGGACATCCTTCCCGATTCTGAAACTATCACTACTGTTCTCCCGTTTGATGAGGATGAAACCAAATATTTTATGACCACAAAGCAGATGTGTATGCCCTGCGATGTTACTTTCAAATACGGTGACTATGTTTACACAATGACCAAAGACAGTGCCTTCTGCGCAATGGACTGGGGACGCGTAAACACAGTTCACAAAATGGTATGGTACTGGGGTTGCGGTTCAACCTTCCACTACGATGCTGACGGCACAAAACACAGCCTCGGTTTTGAAATCACGTGGGCGATCGGTAACGAGAGCAACGCAACAGAGACTGCAATTTTCTATGACGGCAAGGCACATAAATTCGGTGCGGTTGACGTTGAAAAGTTCCCCAAAGGCAGATTTATGGAAGAGTGGAAATTCATCTCTGAAGACGGCAGATTCAATATGACAATGAAGCCGACACTTGACAATCACAGTGACGTCAATCTCCTTGTCGGCAGAATGAACTGTCATCAGATTTACGGTATCTGGAACGGTGACGTTACACTTGACGACGGTACCAAAATCGAAATCAAAGACCTCTGTGCATTCTGCGAGTATGTTGAGAACAGGTGGTAAGGAGCATTTACCATGAAAATTTCTACTGAAATACACTCGACAGCGAAGATTGTCGGAGACGAAAAGGCGGTTGAGCTTATTGCCAAGGCAGGCTTTGACGCCTGGGATTTTTCCATGTTCAATATGTGCAAGTACGATTGGGGTAAGAATATTCTTCTTGAAAACAGTCACCCTCTCGCAGGTAACAACTACCTTGCTTTTGCACGAAAATTAAAGCAGATCGGTCTCGATAACGGCATCGTATGCAACCAGTCACACGCACCGTTCCCGACAAAGTGTGCAGCAATCCGTGCTTATTATAAAAGAGCTATCGAATGCACGGCAGAAGCAGGCGGAGAAATCTGTATAATTCATCCCGACAACGATAAGTCAGCCGAAGAAAACGCAGAAATGTACCTTGAGCTTCTCCCCTTCGCAAAGGATTGCGGTGTTAAAATCGCAACCGAAAATATGTGGAACTGGGACGACGAAAAAGACGAAAGCTCCTTTGCTGCGTGTGCAACAAGTGAGGATTTTGTAAACCACATCGATGTTATCAACGACCCGTTTTTTGTCGCTTGTCTCGACATCGGTCACGCAGAAATGCGCGGTTCAGGCTCGGGTGCCGCAGATATGATTCACGCTTTGGGTCACCGTCTGCAGGCTCTTCACATCCACGATAACGATAGGTGGCACGACAGCCATCAGATTCCTTTTTCAATGAGTATAGATTTTGAAGCAGTTGTCAAGGCTCTTAAAGAGATAAACTATCAGGGTTATTTCACACTGGAATCAGACAACTATCTTGAAAACCACACTGCCGATAACATTTTCGAAGGAATTTGCAACCTTAAAAACAGCGTCAGAAAACTTGCTGATATGTTTGATGCGATATAAATTTAAACGGAGTGTCATATGCGACACTCCGTTTTTCTTAATATTTAAATTTAAGAGTCAACAGATATTCACCGTTATAAATATCGACCTCGGGTCTTTCTGATGTGTTTTTGGATGTAAGATACATACTTCCGGCAAAAGGTACTCTGTAACTGACTTCTTCAACATATCCGTCAAAGTTAATCTGTGCAGTGATTACGCCGTAATGCATAGTGATGCTTCTACCCTCACCCCAGACCTCGTCAACATTCGGTCTGCCGTATTCAAAGCCAAAGCCGGTATATGGTACTATATAATCATTTGAGCCGATATAGCTGAAATCTGAAACACGGTCTTCCTTAAGGTTAATTATAACCTCATAGCCTGTTGTGTTTTCGGTTACATAAGTTTCTGCACTTGCATCCTCATAAATCCAAGGTTCAACAAAGCAATCATACGGTGTAAGGCCTTCCTCATTCTTGCCGTTTTTGAATTTGATTGTATCAGAATCATAGAGCTGAACAGGATAAGACTTATAATCATCGGGCTGACCGGTATCGGGTCTTACCCACATACCGATTTTGTAGTCCATTTTGTATGTATATTCAACTGCAGTTGTTTCTATATACGACGTGTACAGTGCATCCGCGTAGAATTTGAGAACCTCTTTATACAGATATTTTGTCGGGTCATCCTTGCCCACAGTCATCTGCAATACGCGCAACGCATCGGTTGAATTGACCTCATAATCGCCGTTGACATCAAAAAGATATTCATTAAAATCATCAATTTTCTTGCCGACAGTGTATCTGAGTATAAGCAATGCATCCGTTGAGTTTGTGGTGCCGTCAAAGTTAGCGTCACCTCGGATTGATGCAGCAAAAACAAACGGCATTGACGAAACGCAGATTACAAGAACAAGCATCAGAGATAAAAATCTTTTATGTAAATTCTTCATAATAAAACCTCCTTTTATTTAATTATATCATCAAAAATCCGATTTTCAAGTTTCAAAAATCAATTGTAAGGTTTTACCAATTACCTGTGTATCCTCGGTCGAAAATTTATCAAGCTCACTGTCGCAGTATTCTACCGTTTCAAGTGAGTTAAACACCTCCTGCATAAGGCTTCTGTACGCTTTAAGGCTGAAATCTATGCGATTTTTATTTTCGTTGCCGTCATTTAAAAAACGTGTTGCAGAAGTATTGTGTGCATTTTTTAAAGTTATGTTGTGATAATGCTTATTTACAAATATCCCGTAATGAAGTTCAGGAATAATCAGATGCTCGGCATACGAAATATTCATCGGGCAAAGGCAGGAAACAACATCATATCCTGCGCTCAATGCATAACGGCGTACCCTGTCTGTTATCCTTCTTGCACACGCTCCCGTGCGGTCTGCGATAACCGTTACGTTGTCGCAGTTTTCTTCAAATGCTTTTGTATTCATCTCAACTCCGTCGGAGGTGATACAGGTTACAAAACGCTTGTATTCCGTGCCGACTGTACCTTTCAGAGTGCCTCCGGTCTGCGACCACAGACGGGTAGAAAATCTGTTGATTTTTGCGATATCAATATTTCCGCCCTCAAGACGAATTATATCGTCGCTTATACATCTGCACGCAGACAGGAACCTTACTGCCCGTTCTTGCGCTTCTTTTCTTTTTTTCAGTATCGCATCGGCAAAACTGTCACAATCATCGATACAAATCGGAACAAAGCCTTTTTCGTCGCAGCAATATGCACCGTCAACTATCCGCAAATCTGCACTCTTGCTGAAAATCCCGTCACTTCTGCCGTCTGCTCTGAAGCTGGTGCAGTCGTGCCCCTTATTTTTGAGTGCCGTTTTTATCTCATTAAAAAGTCTCTGCTTTGCCGACGGGCTGTATCCCCTGATAACATAATTTTTACCTGCCGAAAAACATGGCTTTGTGGCAAACGAAAAATACCCGTCGGGAGTGTATCCCCCATAATAAAAGCAGTTACTTACCATCACTGAACCTCCGCAAAGAATATAATACATTCTATTCAAAAAATATCATTATCGTGCTTGTATGAAAAATAAGTTTATGATATTATATTTTTATTAACAGTATACTTCCGGGGTGACAAAATGCTTGACCGTGAGAAGATAATTAAAAATCTTTCTGACACACAGACTGAGGTCATCGTTTACGATACCATCGGTTCAACAAACGACGTTGCAAAGCAGTTGTGCCGCGAAAGTCAGAAACAGTTTCTTGTACTTGCCAATGAGCAGACAAACGGCAGAGGCAGACAGGGAAAAACTTTCTTTTCACCAAAAGACAGTGGTCTTTATTTTTCACTTACAGTCAACACGGACGGTCCAGACTTTGACTTTACGGGTGTTACCTGTGCAGTGGCAGTCGCTTGTGTCCGTGCCATTGAAAAGCTGACCGACCTCAGACCGCAAATCAAGTGGGTAAACGATATTTATATCTCAGGCAGAAAGGTCTGCGGTATTCTTGTTCAGGCTGTCAGCAACAACAATCGGATAGAAAAACTTATTATCGGTGTAGGCATCAATATATCTACAGAAAACTTCCCCGATGATATCAGAAACATCGCAGGTTCTCTTGATAAAAATTTGGATCGCAGTATTTTTGCGGCAGAAATTGTCAACAATATCCGTGAACTTTTAAATTTAAACCCCACTGATTACATCGGTGAATACAAAAATAAATCGAATGTTATCGGCAAAGAAATCATCTATATCCAGAACAACATATCCCACTGTGCAACAGCAGTCGACATTGACGAAAAAGGCGGACTTGTTGTTGAGGAAAACGAAAAAAAAATCACGCTGACAAGCGGAGAAATCTCTTTGAGATTTCCGCTTTAATATAACCAAAAGGAGATATCGAAATGTACAAAGGAACAAAAACAGAGAAAAACCTTATGGAAGCATTTGCAGGTGAATCACAGGCAAGAAACAAGTACACATACTTTGCAAGTGTCGCAAAGAAGGAAGGCTATCAGCAGATAGCTGCAATCTTTGAGCAGACTGCAAACAACGAAAAGGAACACGCAAAGCTCTGGTTCAAGGCTCTCGGTGAGCTTGGCAACACAGCAGAAAACCTTGTAGCAGCTGCAGCAGGTGAAAATTATGAGTGGACAGATATGTATGACCGCTTTGCAAAGGACGCTGAAGAAGAAGGCTTTACAGAGCTTGCAGCACAGTTCAGAGCAGTAGCAGCTATCGAAAAGTCACACGAAGAGCGTTACCGTGCACTCCTCAACAACGTTGAGATGAAGGCTGTTTTCGAGAAGAGCGAAGAAACAATGTGGGAATGCCGTAACTGCGGTCACCTTGTTATGGGTAAAAAAGCTCCCGAACTTTGCCCCGTTTGCAAACATCCGCAGAGCTACTTCGAAGTAAGAAAAGAAAATTATTAATTTGAATAAATAACAAAAGTGGTTTGCACAAATGTGCAAACCACTTAATTTTTTGCTTTTACTTTGCCTTTGCTTTCTTCGGTTTTGCTTCCGGCGGAAGTGTGATGAAATATGCAAAAGTCCAGAGTGTTACGGCAATAAAGAGAATTACCATTGTAATTACTGCATTACCAAGCTGAAGGATATCCACGCTGATTGCACCTGAAACGAGCGATGTGCCGAGCGATGCGATAATACCGTCGTCACCGAGAAGACTCTGTCCGAGGAATTTAGCGATATCAACCTCACCTGTTACAAACGGTGTTGCAAACTTTGAGAAGCAACCGATTGCTGCAAAACAGCTGATTGCACCGCCTGCACCAAAGCACATAACAGTTTTGTGTGCCTGAGCAAAAAGCGCACAACCCATAATGATAAGTGCAATGATAAGTGCAAGTGCAAGGAATACGCACGATGCGATGAACCAATTCTTTGTTGCAAGCATTTCTACAGGAAGTTTTTCAAAGCTGAAATTCATTCCTGAGAATGAGAATGAACCGTCCTGAATGTAACCGACGATATCCTTAAACGAAACCGTAAACTCAATAGCATTATTGATTGTATCTTTCAGAAGAGTTGAAAGAAGTGTGTATGCTGTTGAATCCTCTGCAATTGAAAGAACCACTCTTAAAATAACACGGGTTACCACTGCAGGAAAAACTGCAAACGCAAGAAGAAAAGTAACAATTCTGTTCAGAATTTTCATATCAAGACTCCTTTATTTACCCCAGGATGAGTTGAGGGCAACTGTACGGTTAAAGACAAGCTTATCTTCCGTGCTGTCTTTGTCTGCGCAGAAATATCCGTTACGCATAAACTGGAACACGTCACCTGCTTTGACATTACCGAAACCGCTTTCAAGAAGACAGTTGTCAATAACTGTGAGTGAATTCGGGTTAAGATCTTCTTCGTAGTCATGCTCCTTACCCGGCTCTTCTGCACTGAAAAGTCTGTCATAAAGACGAGCTTCACACTTAACACAGTCGGCAGCATTTACCCAATGGATTGTACCCTTGACCTTTCTGCCGTCAGGTGAATTACCGCCTCGGCTTTCGGGATCATAAGTACAGTGAAGACAAGTTACGTTGCCGTCCTCATCTGTTTCGTAAGAGTTACACTTTACAAAGTATGCGCTCTTGAAACGGACCTCGTTACCCGGGAAGAGACGGAAATACTTCTTGACAGGCTCTGCCATAAAGTCATCCTGCTCAACATAGAGCTCACGTGAGAAAGTAACCTTTCTTGTGCCCATTTCGGGATGGTCGGGATGAAGCTCAACTTCAAAATCCTCTGTCTGTCCTTCGGGATAGTTATCAATAATAACCTTAAGCGGCTTGAGTACAGCCATTGCACGGGGTGCATTAAGGTTGAGATTGTCTCTTACACAAGCCTCAATAAGACCGTAGTCAACAGTGCTGTCTGCTTTAGAAACACCAATTCTGTTTATGAAATCACGAACAGCTGCTGCAGGATAGCCACGACGGCGCATACCGCAGAGCGTGATCATTCTCGGGTCGTCCCAACCTGCAACGATTCCCTTGTTTACCATTTCAAGAAGCTTACGCTTACTTGTTACGCAGTAGTTGATGTTAAGACGTGCAAACTCAATCTGTCTGGGAGGCTCGTCAAAACCGATCTGCTCAAGGAACCAGTTGTAAAGCGGACGGTGATTTTCAAACTCAAGTGAGCAAAGAGAATAAGTTACTCTCTCCCTTGCGTCAGAAAGAGGATGCGCAAAGTCATACATCGGATAAACGCACCACTTGTCACCTGTCTGGTGATGTGAAACGTGAGAAATTCTGTAAATAACAGGGTCACGCATATTGAGGTTCGGTGAAGCCATATCAATCTTTGCACGAAGCACCTTTTCACCGTTGCCGAATTCACCGTCTGTCATACGCTTGAAAAGATCCATATTCTCTTCAACCGAACGGTTTCTGTACGGGCTTTCCTTACCAGGCTCGGTAAGTGTACCTCTGTATTCACGGATTTCGTCAGCTGTAAGGTCGTCAACGTAAGCCTTGCCGTCCTGAATGAGCTTAAGAGCGCACTCGTAAACAAAATCGAAATAACCTGAAGCGTAGAAAATATTCTCCCACTTGAAGCCAAGCCACTGAATATCCTCTTTGATAGCCTCGATGTATTCTACATCTTCTCTTGACGGGTTAGTGTCGTCAAAACGCAGATTACAGATGCCGTTATATTTTTCGGCTGTGCTGAAGTCGATGCACAATGCCTTTGCGTGGCCGATATGGAGATATCCGTTCGGCTCAGGCGGGAAACGGGTCTGTACACGGGTGTTGACTCCGTTCTCCAGATCTTCATCTATAAAGTCGTGAATAAAATTGGAAACCTTGATTTCTTCTTCCATTTTATTACCTCCTTACTTATATTCGTTAAGTGTGCTTTCAAGTCTTGCCTTGATTTCGTCATTGCCGAGAAGAGCAATGATTGAATGAAGGTCAGGTGTGTTACGGCGTGATGTGATTGCAACACGGATAACTGTTGAAACATCACCAACGTGACCCTTGAAAGCTTCGGGATTTTTCTTGTATTCTTTTACATTCGGTGTGAAGCCGAGAGGCTCACAAAGATCCTTGATCTTGTTGAACCATGTGTCCTTGTCGTCATCAGCATCGAACACCTTGAGATATGCCTCAAGAATTGCAGCAGCATCTTCCTTTGAGATGTTTTCGGGAAGAGTATGGTCGGGAGTGTAAATCGAATTGTAGAAGTATGAAACATAATCCTTGATTTCATCCCATTTTGCGATATCCTTACGCGGTTTTGCAGTGCCTCTGTCGATTGAAAGGATGCCTTTTGCGAACTCCTCATCAGCCGACATAAGGTTGTAAAGCTCTTCATCGTAAGCCTTTGCCCACTTGAGTGACTTTTCGTAAACCTCTTCAGCAGTCATAAGTGAAATTACGTTCTTGCTGACGTCGTTGAGCTTGACAAGATCAAACAATGCACCGCTGCCGCTCATCTTCTTAAGATTGAACGGGAACGCTGACTGCGGAGCGTCTTTGTTTGTCTTTCTCCAATCCTCAAAGTTTGAGTTTGCGATTGTGAGAAGATATTCAATAACGCTCTCCTTCGGGTAACCGCTTTCAGTATAGAAAGAAACTGAAGCCTCGGGATCCTTACGCTTTGAGAGCTTACGCTTGCCGCCGTTATCCTCTTTCATAATCGGAGAGATGTGTGCAAACTTCGGCACCTTGTAACCGCAAGCCTTGAAGAGCTGGATGTGAAGCGGTACGGAAGAAATCCACTCGTCACCTCTTACAACGTGAGTTGTTCTCATAAAGTGGTCATCAACTGCGTGTGCAAAGTGGTATGTAGGAATACCGTCTGTCTTGAGAAGAACAACATCCTGAATATTTTCAGGCATTTCAATCTTACCCTTGATAAGGTCTTCAAACTTGATTCTGTTGTCGGGATTTCCGGGTGAACGAAGACGGAGTGTGAAAGGCATACCTGCCTCGATATTTGCTTTCTGCTGTTCAAAAGAAAGGTCACGGCACTTTGCCCACTCACCGAAATAACCCTGGATAAGTGTACCTGCCTTTTCCTGCTCGGCACGAAGGGCTGTAAGCTCATCCTCGGAGCAGAAGCACGGATAAGCAAGACCCTGCTTTACAAGAGATTTTGCAATTGTCTGATAAATCTCTTTTCTGTGGCTCTGCTGATACGGACCGTAATTACCGCTTTCCTCGTTGAAGCCCATAACACCCTCGTCAGGCTGCATACCAAAATCGGTAAGACCTGTGATAATTGCAGAAACACCGTCCTCAATCTCACGCTTTTTGTCCGTATCCTCAATACGAAGGAAGAAAACACCGTCATCGGTTGTTCTTGTATTAAGACGGGCAATCATAGCTGCAAAAAGACCGCCGAGGTGGAGGAAGCCTGTGGGACTGGGTGCAAAACGCGAAACCCTTGCCCCCTCGGACAAGCCTCTTTCGGGATATATTTTTTCATAATCCTCGGGAGTTTTGGTTATCTCGGGATAGAGCAACTCCGCAAGTTTTTCGTAATCTGTCATAGTAAATACTCCTTAAGGGCATATTAACCCACATATAAATATACATTTTATATTATCGCAGAAAATGACGCAAGTATCAAGAGTTTATTGCGATTTTTTCGGCTAATTATTCAAAAAAATACACCCTGAAACCATTGTTTCAAGGTGTATCTGAAAAATCTATTTATTTTACCAACGGCATCTGTGTCATACGAAGGGTTGTACATCCATAGGGAATCATTTTAAGCTCAATTGCCTCGCCTGTCGGCACTCTGCCGTCGGGCGTTTCGGTGCATCTGCCGTCAATCTTTTTCCAGTCAATCGGCACGAACTTCGTCTTGATTTTCAAGGGTGCGCCTTCGGGTGAAAACGGAAGTGTTCCAACCTCACCAAAAACAACCTCGAACTTATCAGAATTAAATGCGTAATTCCACTCGGTAGTCGGGAAAATTTCATAATCGCAGTACGGGAATTTGCGTTCAACGCCGTCGCGCACAAACTCGAGTTTTTCCCATCGTTCACCTATCGGAAGTGAAAAGACAAGATTTCCGCGCTTGAGACAATACATCTCATCATCACGCTCTTCGAGCACGGTATCAAAAGCGAAGCTGACATTCACCTGTGTTTCACCATCAACCTTAACGATGATTTTGTTGTAACCTGTCTGTACACATTCACCGTTAATCTGCGCATCTTTTGCACCCTCGGGTACACGGAGATAAAGTGCTGTCTCAATCGGTTTATCCGCATTGAGCTTGACTGTGTATCCGTCCTCGAACGGGTAATTGGTAACAATTTCTGCAGTCAGATTTTCGGTTGTAAGCCTTGACGGAGCAATCGCAGTAACTGCAATTCCGTCCTGTGCTTTCATAAATGTGCTCATTGCAAACTTCGGCCAGCCCTGATTGAAGTTTGCTGTACAGCAACCGTAATTCGGCTCAAGACCGAAGAGATGAGATTCTTCGGAATTTGTGTTGAACGGCTGTTTTCCGTCAGGGAAACGCGAACACTCAACCTGATTTGTCATCTGGTCATACTGATGAGTCCACATATCGGGGCTGATTGTTGCAGGTAAAGCATTGAAGGTTGCATTTTCAAGTCTGTCTGCCCAATACGCGTTACCTGTGATTGCTGTCAGCCATTCGTATGAATACATAGCCTCAGTTACCGAGCAACACTCTGAGCCGTGAATCGGACTTCTGCCGCTCAGGCATTCATCTCCCGTAAAGTGACCGCAAGCCATACCGTGGTCACGAAGCAGAATTTCCATACTCTTTTTTGCAAAGGAGTCCGAATCTCCGCCCGTGAAAAGTGAAAGAAGTGCAGATGACTTGATCATCATACCCATATTTACAACATGGTTAAGGAAAGACCAATTCTCGCGTCTTTCAGCATAGCGCCAATCAGCAAAGAGCCTTTCATAATCAATTCCCTGAATCTGCAATTTCTGAACAAGGTCGAGCATCCAATCTTCAGGCTGTCTTGTATAAAGCCAGTAAACAGGTACAAGACATTCAAACCATCTTGCAGCTGCCCAGTTAAAAAGAATGTTGCCGTTCATATGGCTGTTGAGATTATTAAGCGCAGCGTAAACCGCAGGCTGAATTTCATCTTCCTTGCCGGAACAATCGGCATAAAGAACTAGCACCTTGCAGATAAGAAACACTGCCCACATATCATATCCGCTGCGTTTTTCACGCGGACACGGAGCAATCCAGCCGTCTTCCTGTTGTCCGTCAAGAATTGCTTTTATATATTTTTCACCACGCGCAATCATATCCTCGTCTTCGAGCTGATATGCAAGCGGGATAAAACCGTCAAGCCAGTAAGGGACTCTCTCCCAACCGTCATCGTTGCCACCGATCCAACTGCTGTCCTTGACGCTCGGCCACATTTTGTCAAGGTTACCTGACAAGCCGTTTGCCTGAATCCTGAGTTGATTTTTAAGCCAACCTGTCGGCTTTAATTCTCTTGTTGTAAATTGTTTAAAAACCAATGGCTTTAACATTCAAATCACCTCTTAGGTTATACCAAGCTTCTTTGCCATTTCTGCAGTCTGGAGCTCGAGCATCTTTGAAACGCCCTCTTCCTGCATTGTGATACCGTAAAGCACATCAGCCTCTTCCATTGTTCCACGTCTGTGTGTGATGAGGATGAACTGAGTGTTCTGCGTCATTCGGCGTACATACTGCGCGTAACGTGAAACGTTGACATCGTCAAGTGCAGCCTCAACCTCGTCAAAGATACAGAACGGTGAGGGAGAAACCTTAAGAATTGAGAAGAGAAGTGCGATAGCTGCAAGTCCCTTTTCACCACCTGAAAGAAGGTCGATATTCTGGACATTCTTGCCCGGCGGCTGTACCTTTATTTCGATGTTACATTCAAGTACATCGTTCAGATTCTCAAGTATAAGCTCGGCTTTACCGCCACCGAAAAGTTCAACGAAGGTTTCACCGAAGTAAGAGTTGATTCTTACAAACTGCTCCTTGAACTGCTCTGCCATCTTACCTGTAAGGTCACCGATAAGGCGAGTGAGCTCTTCGCGTGAACGCTCGATGTCATCAAGCTGTTCTTTCATAAACTCATAACGCTCGGAAACTTCGGCATATTCCTCGATAGCACCGACATTGACACTGCCGAGTGCACGGATTTTGCCCTTGACTTCCTGCAAAGTACGGTGAGCTTTCTGATAATCGTCAATGACGATGTTCATAGCCTCAGCTTCGCTCTTTGTGAGCTGATACTCGTCGAAGAGTTTATTGATCGCATCCTCGAGATGCTTGTTCATAGTTTCCTTGCGCTCTTCAAGACGTGCAAGTTCACCGCTAATTTTTTCACGCTCGTCCATTTTTGCGCGTTCTTCTGCACGGAGAGTTGCACTCCTTGCATCACATTCCGTACGCTCCTTGACAAGTGCATCTATATCGCCCTTGGACTGCGCACCCATTGAACGAAGCTCTGCCGCTTTTTTCTCGAGTTCTGCAATTTTATTTTCAATTTCTTTGTTTGCGTTTTCAATTACTGCAATTTCGTCGTTAAGGTCATCGAGCTTGCCCTCGTGACTTGCCATACGGCGGTGGAGCAAATCTACTGCCTCGCGACGAGCCTGAATATCCTTTTCAAATGCGAGGATTTCAAGGTTGATTTTAGCCTCAAGCTGAGCAAGGTTTTCACGCTTCTCTTCAAGCTGTTCTCTGCCGTGTGTTACAACATCGAGGTCTGCCTGAAGAATGCCCATCTCCTTGTTGAATGCGTCAATTTCTGCCTGTGCTTTTGACTTGAGTTCTTCAAGGTCGGAAATACGCAGATTAGCGTTCTGCTTTTCGCGACGGAGATCTTCAAGTGCAGCATTTGCAGTATCAATCTTACCGTCGATGAGTGAAAGCTCACTTTCCTTACGAATAACATCCTCCTGAACACGCTTGAGGTCTGCCTGTGAAGCATCGAGTTCTGCCTTGATAAGAGCAAGTTCTTCGCTGAGCTTTTTGTATTCTTCCTGACTTACCTGCTGCTGTGAGGAAAGCTCCTGTACCTGTGCTTTGAGTTTATCCATCTCGTTACCACGGCTGAGGATACCTGCATTGTGTCCGCGGGAACCACCCGTCATTGAACCGCCAGCATTGACAACCTGTCCGTCAAGAGTAACGATTTTGAAACGGTAATCATACTTCTTTGCAATAACGATTGCACTGTCGAGGTCTTCTGCAACTGCAGTTCTGCCGAGAAGTGATTTGATAATCTCCTCATACTGAGGTTCATATTCAAGAAGCGCGTCTGCCATATCGATAAAGCCGTAAGTGTCCTCAAGACCCTTTTCCGTAAAAGGCTTTGCTTTGACTGATGTCAACGGAAGGAATGTTGCACGACCGCCCTTCTTTTCCTTAAGGAAGTTGATAGCTCGTTTTGCATCGTTTTCGTTATCGGTAACAACATTCTGAATTGCGGCACCGAGTGCTGTTTCAACAGCTACGGCATATCTGTCGTTAACATTGATAAGCTGTGAAAGCGGACCGTGAATACCGCGGAGCATACCTCCCTTTGCCTCACGGACAATCGCCTTAACTGCGCCCGAATAACCTTCCATATTCTTTTCCATATCGTCGAGAATACGGATTTTATCTTTTTTCTGTAAAATATCAAGACCGCGTGCATCTATTTCGCCCTTGAGCTTTTCTGCCTTTTCTTCACGGTTCTGAACACGCAGACTGTATCCCGAAACGGCATTCATAACAGTTGTGGCTTCGTCATTGAGTTTGTCAAGCTCAGCCTGACACTCATTCTTTTTGCTTTCAAGTTCGTTGATGTAACCGTTTCTTGTAGAAAGGACACCGTCGATATTGCTGACTCGTCCCATAATTTCTTCAATTGAAGAGTTTGCGGTTGTTTCCTCAATACGCTTGTCTGCAATCTTTGTTGTGATTTCGGTAATCTTTTGCGAAAGGTCGGCAATTTTGTCAGAAAACTCGCTGTTTTCATTCTTTGCCTGTGCGATTGATGTTGCAGCATTGTCGAGTTCACTCTTTTTTGATGCTATTTCTTCGAGCAACTCGTCAATTTCTTTTTTAGCCTCTTCAATCTCTTCAGTAAGACCTTTTTCACTGTCTTGGGCATCGTTCATATCACGGCGGATACGCTCGATTGTCTGATTGTTGTGAAGGATTGTATTCTTTTCAACAGAAATTTCACCGTCGATATGTACTGCCTGCTCTTCATAAGAGGTTGCGTTCTGACGAAGATTATCGATACGGACTGTGATTTCCTGACTTTTTGTAAAGACTTCTTCTGTCTCCTGCTCAACGACATTGAGTGCAGCTTCAATTCCGTCATACTGTGCCTGAGCGATTGAGAGCTTATCCTCCTGCTCACGGAGTTTTATCTTTGAAGTCTCGATTGTGTTGAGCCATAAGCCGATTTCAAGTTCCTTTTTCTCTGCTGCAAGAACAAGGAATTTCTGCGCTTTTTCACTCTGTATTTTCAA
The DNA here is from genome assembly GCA_045648745.1 of Acutalibacteraceae bacterium. Lineage (GTDB taxonomy): Bacteria > Bacillota > Clostridia > Oscillospirales > Acutalibacteraceae > CAG-488. Next base: position 17,439 of record JAZROM010000058.1, read on the forward strand.
AGGACCTACACGGCTTTCAAGCTCTGCAAGAATATCTCTTAAACGAACGAGATTTTCCTCAGCCTGTGCAAGCTTTCTGTTTGCATCGTTACGACGGTAACGGAAGTGAGAAATTCCTGCCGCCTCCTCAAGCATTTCACGGCGCTGACCTGATTTTGAAGAAATAAGGTCAGCGATTCTGCCCTGGCTGACAAGTGAATAACCGTCACGGCCAAGACCTGTATCCATAAACAGCTCGTGGATGTCACGCAGTCTTACAACCGCACCGTTGAGCATATAATCACTTTCACCCGAACGGTAATAACGACGGGTTACGGAAACCTCATCCTTATCGCAGTTGTTAAGAGTACGGTCAGAGTTATCAAGCTTGAGCGTAACTTCTGCAAAGCCGAGTGCCTTACGGATTTTTGTACCGCCGAAGATAACATCTTCCATCTTTGAACCACGAAGATTTTTGGTTGACTGCTCACCGAGTACCCAACGCACAGCGTCGGCAATATTACTCTTTCCCGAACCGTTAGGTCCGACAACAGCCGTCATCCCGTGATTAAAATTAAAAACTGTCTTGTCAGGGAAAGATTTGAATCCCTGCATTTCGAGTGCTTTTAATCTCATAATGTTTCATTCCTTAATATGTAAAGTTTGTACTTTTCCTGTGTATCGTCTGCTGTTATTTTTGCTTCGTATCCGTATTCCTTAAGTGCAAGAATGTTCGCTTTTTTCTGCCCCGTCATCGGTGAAATAAACTTCGGGTGAACACGGATTTCTATTCTGCCCTTCGGAATTTTATTATCCTGTATAAATTCAAGTGCTTTCCTGAGGTAAATCTTGCTTTCGCAGATTTCTTTGAACGCAGGGTGATATGCACCCGCAACAAATTCACCTTCAACATCTCCGCCCGAGTGGAGACCCGTACGGATAACCTTTATCCCCTCTTCGTGGAAGATTTCAAGAAGTGTTGCACATATTTGTGCTGCATCTTCAACCGTCTGAGGTATGTACTCACAGCGTCTGTACAGGTCACAAAGCATAGTGTTTTCCAACACAACGGTCGGGTAAATGCGGACTGTGTCGGGGTTAAGATTAACAATCTCTTTGGCTGTCCGGATACAGTCAGCATGCGTTGAACCGTAAAGTCCCGTCATCATCTGAAGTCCTGTTTCAAAACCGTTCTCCTTGAGAAGCCGTGTTGCAGAAACAACATCTTCTGCCGTATGTCCCCTTCTGTTAAGGAAGAGAACGTTGTTATCAAGGCTCTGCGCTCCTAGTTCGACTGCGGTAACACCGTAGTGTCTGAGGATTGAACAAATCTCTTCATCAACGGCATCGGGTCGGGTAGAAATTCTTATGCCCTTAAAGCTGCCGTCAGAAACATACTTGTGTGCAGCCTCCAGTAAAGAAATCATAGTGCGTCTTTCAATCGCTGTAAAGCTACCGCCGAAAAAAGCAATTTCTCCGCCCTTGCTGTCAGGATTGCATAACGCAATCTCTACGGCTTTATCGACGTCTGCAGGTGTCACCTGAGTTTTCTTGCCCGAAATTGCCCGTTGATTACAGAAAGAACACTGATTAGGACAACCCTCGTGCGGAACAAAGAGGGCAACGTTTACGTGCTTCACAGTCCCATAAGCTCCAAGGCTTCCCTTGCAGCCTCCTGCTCGGCACGTTTTTTGCTTTTGCCGACACCTTTGCCGATGACATTGGAGTTAAGATGAACTTCGACAGCAAAACGCTTATCGTGGTCGGGACCCGTTTCACCAACGAGCACGTACTCAACAAGCTCACCCGGATTTCTCTGGACAACTTCCTGCAGCATCGTCTTGTAATCCTTGAAAGACTGATGCTGACGGATTGCTTCGTCAATGTATTTCAGAACAAAGTTTCTTGCACATTCCATACCGCCATCGAGGTAGATTGCTGCAATAATTGCCTCAAATGCGTCTGCCTGAATCGACGGACGTGTTCTGCCTCCCGTAAGGTTTTCACCCTTGCCGAGAAGAAGATATCTGCCGAGCTCAAGCTGTCTTGCAAAGCCTGCAAGTGATTTTTCACAAACAGTTGCCGCACGGAGCTTTGTCAGCTCACCTTCGGGAAGCTTGGTATAGTTTGTATAAAAATTCTCAGCTGTGATAAGACCTAAAACGGAGTCGCCGAGAAATTCAAGTCTTTCGTTAGACTCGCCAACAGAATGATTTTCGTTAACGTAGGATGAATGTGAAAGTGCACGGGTAAGCAGACTTTCGTCTTTAAAAGTGTAACCCAATTTCTGTTGCAGTTCATTTAAATCGTGCTTCATTCTCACCAATCCTTTCCCAGTGTATTTTTATAGTAATCGAGGCTCCTTTGTGAAAGGGCTTCGTAACGGAGTTTTTTATCTTTAATTATTTCGTCGAGGGGCGGCAGGATTCCGAAATTAGCACCCATCGGCTGGAAGTTTGTAACAGTTTCGTTACTGATGTAATTTGAAAGTGCACCAAGCATTGTTATGTCGGGCAGTTTTATCGGTTCTTCACCCTTGATGCGTCGTGCCATATTGAGACCTGCAAGTATGCCTGCCGCTGCAGATTCCATATAACCCTCAACGCCCGTAATCTGTCCTGCAAAGTAGAGACCGTCTCTGCCTCTGAAAGAAAAGTCACTGTTGAGATGACGGGGTGAATCTATAAACGTGTTGCGGTGCATAACACCGTAACGGATAAAGTCTGCATTTTTGAGTGCAGGAATGAGTGAGAAAACACGCTTCTGCTCACTGAACTTGAGGTTAGTCTGGAAACCGACAAGATTGTACATTGTACCGCTTGCATCCTCGCGTCTTAACTGAAGCACTGCCCACGGTCTGTGTCCTGTTCTCGGGTCACGGAGTCCGACGGGTTTAAGCGGACCGAAACGCATTGTATCAGCACCACGGGATGCCATAACTTCAATCGGCATACAACCCTCGTAGACACCCTTACGCTTATCAAAAGAGTGAAGCTCGGCTGATTCAGCGTTTACAAGCTCGTTGTAAAACAGCTCATACTCTTCCTTATTCATCGGGCAGTTGAGGTAGTCGTCCTCACCGCCACGGTCGTAACGTGACTGTGAAAAAGCACAGGTTTTGTCGATGCTTTCATCCGTAACAATAGGTGCAGCAGCATCAAAGAAACTGAGTGAACCACCGCAAAGAGCCTTTATATCTTCAGCAAGTGCATCTGACGCAAGAGGACCTGCAGCAACAATAACATTGCCGTCAGGAATTTCTGTTACTTCTCTGCACTCGATTTTTATAAGCGGATGTGACTTGATTTTTTCGGTAACCATAGCCGAGAACTTGTCTCTGTCAACAGCCAAAGCACCGCCTGCAGGAACACTGCAAGCCTTTGCACATTCCACACAGACTGAACCGAGGAGTTCCATTTCCGCTTTCAGAAGTCCTGCTGCAGAAGCAAGTCGCTGTGCCTTGAGTGAGTTTGAACAGACAAGTTCTGCGAGCATATCACTCTTGTGTGCAGGTGAACGCTTGACAGGTTTCATCTCTGCAATTGTTACCGGTATTCCGTTGTTGGCGAGTGCCCATGCAGCTTCAACACCTGCAAGTCCACCACCTATTACAAGAACGTCGTTCATATTATTCCTCTGCTTTTTTTCTCGATTTTCTTTCGGTCTTCTTTTCGTAACCGCAGTTTTCGTCAAGGCAGACAGTAAGACCGCCCTTACGCTTGAAGAGTGACTTGCCGCACTGCGGACACTGATCGTCAGTCGGCTTATCCCATGTCATAAAGTCGCAGTTCGGCCAGTTGCCGCATCCGTAGAATGTGTAACCGCGCTTTGACTTTTTCTCGATAACCTCACCGCCGCATTTCGGACACTTTGCACTTGTCTGCAGAACGAGCGGCTTTGCATTCTTACATTCGGGGTAACCAGGACATGCAAGGAACTTACCGTATCTGCCTGTTTTGATAACCATCATTCTTCCGCATTTGTCGCAAGGAATGTCGGTCTGATCTTCCTCAAGTTGAATCTTGACATCCTTCATCTCGTCTTTTGCCTTCTGAAGCGTCTTGTCAAAATCATCGTAGAAGTCGTGAAGCATCGCGATGTAATCTGTTTTACCTTCGCCTACTTCGTCAAGCTTTGTTTCCATACCTGCGGTGAATTTTGTATTTACAATTTTGGGGAATTTGTCGTTAAGAAGGCTTGTGATAGCCTCACCGAGTTCAGTCGGATAAAGAAGTTTCTGCTGACGCTTAACGTATTCACGCTTGACAATTGTTGTAATAATCGTTGCGTAAGTACTCGGTCTGCCGATACCGTTTTCTTCAAGAGCCTTGATAAGTGAAGCTTCTGTAAATCTTGCAGGAGGCTGTGTAAAGTGCTGATTACCCTCAAGCTCCTTGAGCTTGAGCTTGTCGCCCTCTGCGAGTTCGGGAAGCTTTGAATTATCCTCTTCTTCCTCGTCTGTACCCTCTTCGTAAAGCACGGTGTAACCGTCAAACTTCACACTGTAACCTGCTGCAGTGAATGTGCAGTAGCCGTCCTTACCGTCTGTTACTGCCTGAATTTCTGCCTTAACGGTATTCTGAATACAGCTTGCCATAAGACTTGCAACAAAACGCTTCCAGATAAGTGTGTAGAGCTTATACTGGTCAGAAGTAAGACTGCCCTTTACTTTTTCGGGGGTAAGCATCGGATTGGTCGGTCGGATAGCTTCGTGACCGTCCTGTGCATTGTTTCTTGATTTATAATATCTCGGCTTTTCAGGAAGATATTTTGCACCGTATGTGTCACCGATGAACTGATTTGCCATTGCTCTTGCCTCTTCTGAAATTCTCAGAGAGTCAGTTCTCATGTAGGTGATAAGACCCGTTGTACCGATACCCTCGATGTCAACACCTTCGTAAAGCTCCTGTGCAGTACGCATTGTACGCTGTGCCTGGAAGCCCATTCGGCGTGATGCTTCCTGCTGAAGTGTTGATGTGATGAACGGCGGTGCAGGATTCTTCTTTCTTGTACCTTTTTTAAGCGATGTTACGCTGTATTTTGCACCGTCAAGACGCTCGAGATATGCGTCTGCCTGTGCCTTATTGGTAATTTTAACCTTGCCGGTTTCGTCACCGTAGAATGATGCAGAAAAGCTCTTTCTGCACGGTGCGATAAACTTTGCATCAAGTGACCAGTACTCTTCGGGTACAAATGCACGGATTTCGTTTTCTCTGTCCACGATAAGCTTGACCGCAACGGACTGAACACGACCTGCAGAAAGACCTCTGCGGATTTTCTGCGAAATGAACGGACTCAACTTGTAACCAACAAGTCTGTCGAGAATTCGTCTTGCCTGCTGTGCGTTGACAAGGTCCATATCGATTGAACGGGGTGTTTTCATTCCGTTTTCAACACCCGTTTTTGTGATTTCGTTGAATGTGATTCTGTTTGCCTTTGTCATATCAAGGTCAAGCAGAGTTGCAAGGTGCCACGAAATCGCCTCTCCCTCACGGTCGGGGTCAGTTGCGAGAAAGACTTCGTCGCTTTCGGCAACTTTTGATTTGAGCTCCTTTACAAGCTTTTCTTTGCCCTTGATAACAGCATATTTCGGCATAAAGTCCTTTTTGATGTCAACACTGAGCTTTGCTGCAGGAAGGTCACGCACGTGTCCCATAGATGCAGTAACATCATAGCCCTTGCCGAGATATTTTTTGATAGTCTTAACCTTTGTGGGAGACTCCACGATTATAAGCTTTGACATATTGTTCAATCATCCTATTTCAGTTTGTAATTTTTACCTGCCTGAAGTTCAACAATGTCGAAAAGTTCAAGCTCTGTCATAGCGGAAGAAAATTCACTCACGCTAAGACCCGTATTTAAAATCAGTTCATCCGCCTGCATTTCCGTTGCAGTGAATGCACGGTAAATCTTTTTTGCATTTTCACTCAGAAGCGGCGGCTCAGCCTGTCTGATAAAGCTGACCTCACCTTTCTGTTTTCTCGGAGGATTGTCATCAACTTTTGCGGTTGACGGCGGATCACTGTAATTTTTCAAAGTAAGTTTTGTTTCGATTTTTTCAATGTCGATTAACTCGGGATAGCTGACTGCATAATCCTCAAGCACATCCATCGCATTGAAGACGGGTTTTGCTCCGTCACGGATAAGTTTGTTAGCGCCCGTGAAACCTGCCGAAACGATATCTCCCGGTACTGCATAAACATCCCTGCCCTGTTCAAGAGCATAATTCGCAGTTATAAGCGAACCGCTTCTTTCGCCTGCTTCGATTACAAGCGTGCCGTACGAAAGTCCCGAGATTATCCTGTTTCTTATCGGGAAATTTGACGGAAGCGCACGCGTATCGGGCGGATATTCCGTAATAACTGCTCCGTTTTTTGAAATATCGTTACGAAGCGCCTCGTTAGCCACGGGATAATTGCAGTTAAGTCCGCAACCGAGCACTGCTACGGTTTTGCCGTTTGCATCAAGTGCACCGCAGTGTGAAGCAGAATCAATGCCGAGCGCACCTCCGCTGACAATAAGACCGCCTGAACGGGTTATTGATGAAGCCAACGCACGGGCAATTGTCGCACTGTTTCTTGTCGGCTCACGAGTACCGACCATAGCAACGGTTATCTTGTTTTTCAAACAGTCCAAGTCTCCCCTGACATAAAGAACCAAAGGAAAATTAGGCAATTTGAAAAGCATAGACGGATAATTTTCGTCATCTGGTGTAACCACTTGCCAATTATTTTTATCACAGACATCGAGTATATTCTGCGCTTTTTTCAAATCACGGTTATCGAGCTTTGTGATCTGACGTGGTGTGAAAACTCCTGAAAGAATCCACTCGCGTTCACCTGCAAAGTAAACGGATTTTGCCGTTTCAAAATATCCCGTAATCTCGTCTGTCCGAATACTTGCATTTATGCCAAGCACCTGTTGAAGCCATATCCAGTAAATTTTGTCGTTCATTTACGCACCATCTCCCAGATAAGAATTGCCGCTGCAGTTGATGCGTTAAGTGACTCAGCCCTGCCGTTCATGGGTATTGTAACCTTGTGTCTGCAAGCAGACATAGTCTCTTTTGTAACACCGTTACCCTCGTTACCGACAACGCAGACAACTCCGCAATCCATCGGAACTTCTGTTATCGGTAATGCACTGCTGTCGGGCGTTGATGCAAGTGTGAGCATACCCTTATTGCCGAGGTCTGCGAGAACTTCAACCGCATTTTCACAGGTAAAAATCGGCAATCTCAACGCAGAACCCATTGATGCGCGTAATGCCTTCGGATTATAAATATCGCATCCTCCGCAGACAAACATACCGTCAACACCGAGCGCCTCTGCAGTACGGCTGACTGCACCGAGGTTTGACGGATCCTGCACATTTTCAAGAAAAATGTACTTTCCGTCAGGCTTAATCTGTGCGTCAAGTGCGCTTTTTTCGTTTGTTCTGCAAAGACAGAATATGCCCTGAGGGCTTTGTGTGTCCGAAAGCTTCTGTGCGATTTCTTCCGAAATCTCGTAACATTCCTGCGCCGAAGCAAGGATTTTTTCGGAATATTCTGCGTATTTTTCAAGTGATTTACGGGTGCAGAATGCACGGTAAATCACGATACCGTTCTCCGCCGCATCAGCGCAGAGTCTTGCACCCTCAAGGAAGAAAAGTCCCGTTTCGCGACGGGTTTTAGCACTGTCACGCACACTGACTGCGGACTTGATTTTTTCGTTTTGTTTGGCTGTCAGGCACTCCATAGCGCACCCTCCTTTTTGAAAAAATGACATTATATTCCTACTTATAAAAAGACAAATTCACGCCCCCACCTGTATAGGGGCGTGATATAAGCTTATTATTTAAGAGCTGCCTTAGCCTTCTCTGTGAGAGCTGTGAATGCAGCGGGATCAGCGATTGCGATCTCTGAAAGCATCTTACGGTTAAGTGTGATGCCTGCCTTGTTGAGGCCGTTCATGAATGTTGAGTAGTTCATACCGTTCATCTTGCAAGCAGCTGAGATTCTTGTGATCCAGAGACGACGGAAATCACGCTTCTTCTGCTTACGTCCAACGTATGCATACTGACCTGATTTCATAACTGCCTGCTTAGCAGTTTTGAAAAGACTTGACTTTGAGCCATAGTAGCCCTTAGCCATTTTTAATACTTTATTTCTTCTCTTACGAGTCATGGTAGCGCCTTTAATACGAGCCATGGTAAGTTACCTCCAATTTTAAAATTTAGTTGTGTTTGCTGCCGTAGACAGCGTGTTCTTATTTGTAAGGAATCAAACGCTTGATCTGCTTAACGTTTGTTGTGTCAGCAACAACTGTCTGACGGAGACCTCTCTTACGCTTTGTTGTCTTCTTGTTAAGGATGTGAGACTTGTTAGCGTGACCGCGGATGGGCTTACCGTTCTTAGAGAGCTTAAAGCGCTTTTTTGCACCGCTGTGTGTTTTAATTTTAGGCATGGTTTTTTCCTCCTTATTAATTCTTGGATGATTTGGCTGCTAAAAACATCAGCATCGAACGACCTTCGAGTTTAGCAGGTTTTTCGACCGTACCGAACTCGCTGCATGCATCTGCAAACTTGTTCATTGTGACCAGACCGTTTTCCGGATGAGCCATTTCACGGCCGCGGAATCTGATTGAAACCTTAACTCTGTTGCCGCTCTTCAAGAACTTGATTGCATGGCCAACCTTTGTTTCAAAGTCGTGAGTGTCAATATTGAGTGACAGACGGACTTCTTTGATTTCAATAACTCTTTGGTTTTTCTTGGCTTCTTTTTCACGCTTTGCCTGTTCAAAGCGATACTTGCCGTAATCCATAATCTTGCATACAGGCGGTTTTGCCTGAGGAGCAATTTTAACAAGGTCTGTATTCTTTTCTTCTGCAAGGCGGAGAGCCTCTTCGATCGGCATAACGCCGAGCTGATTGCCGTCGGAATCGATTACTCTGACTTCCTTGTCACGGATTTCTTCGTTGATCTGAGTTTCTTTCGTACTGATGTCCAAGCACCTCCAAATGCTTACTAATAAAAATCAAAGCACGGATGGAACAGACCCCACCCGTGCAAAATCACATAATACAAGACGCGAAAGCGCCGTTGAATATTGACCGCACGGACGTGACCGTTAAGGTGGGAACGAACCATTCCACTTTGTTGTGCAGATATTTTACCACCATATCCGTGCTTTGTCAATACTTTTTTTATTTTATTTTACGATTATTTTGCTGATGCGGAAAGTCTTGCAATTCCCGTAAATACTGCAGTCGTAAGAATCTGCAGTAGGATAACAAAAATCGCAGGCAGATCAACAACAACATTGAGAATTGAAAGAATGAGCACCACTGCAAAACTCATCAGTATACCGACGAGCATCATTGTGTTCGAAACCTTGAACACGTGTCGCAGCATCGCAGCTGAGCAGAGACTTCTTGCAAACGTATAGGTTGTGCCGTCGTGGATTGCAACTGCCTTTGAGTTGACCTTCGGACGCGACTTATACTTTTTAAAAAGTCTGCCTGATGCCGAGCTGAGGATTTTGATGTTATCAAGTCTCATATCATAATAGTGCGAAATCATTCTGTCCGTAACATTCGGGTCGCAATTGCGCACAAGTATTGTAACACCGCTTTCGCGAAGCTTTTTAAGGTAAGGAGCAAGTCTCTTGTTAGGAGCGTAGTCAACAACGAACATTGCCGCAAGCTGATGAGCTACAGCAAGATACATAATCTCATGACCGTCTTCAAGATACTTATCTTCAAAAACCGGATCCGGAACATCGATGTTATGATGTATCATCATCTGTCTGTTGCCGAGAATAACCTTCTGATTGTAAATCCAGCCCGAAACACCAAGCTTTTCTTCATAGCTGAAAGATTTTACTGCAGGAAGAATATCACGGCGGTTTACAACCATCTGATCAAATGCACCCGTCAACGGACCGCCGGAACGGATAACCATTGCCGCTGCATAAAGCATTGCATCGTCTACGCGAACTTTTTCGAAGTCCTTGAAGCCTCGCATAGCACACAAGTTCTGATCAAACAAATCTCTGCTGTCAAGAATAATCGCATTTGTTCTGCAAAGCTCGTTTACTGCATCCTGACAGGAAATCATTCCTCCGATTTTGTTGAACTTTTTATTCACCCAATTCAGCGGAAGCTGAACCAAAAGTGCCGCATACGCAGGGACGCACAAAGACATTGTAATTGAAAACGCAGCAAAACCGACGGCAAAATGACGGTTAACTGCCCACGCAACGATAAGATTCACGATACTCATCGCCATAATTATCAAAAATATAAACTTTATGTTCCTATCTACGTGAGTTTCACTTGTACAAAGTTCAATAAGATGTGACGGGAAGCGGGTTTTGCCCGAGTAACGGATTCTGGGACTTGCCGCCTTGAAATTTTTGCCGAGCTCCGTAACATCCTTGTCATCCGTAACACTTTCAATACTGTAAAGCTTATCCTTGTTTGTGCCCGTACAAAGCTCGAGTGCATCGGTGGTACGGCAGAATGTTACATATGAAGTCAGTTCACTAAGCAGAAGAAGTGAAACACCTGCGCCCGCAAAAACGCTGACTGTATTTTTCCCCAAGAAATACAGCACAAGCATACAGAAGGTCTGCAGGAAGCAAACCACCGAAGCAAGTGAAACCGCTGTATTAAGGTCAAAAATTTTCTTTTTAAGGCGATCCACTACATTTGCAATCATCTGATTGCTTGTCACAAGTGACGCCGTTATGATTATCATATTTGATAAAATGGTAAGAATCTTGTCACCTGCAACAGTTGTTACGGATGCAGAAATCACGCTGACAATAATCGCAAAAACAAGTAACGCTCCCTGCGCCATAACTCTGTGCAAGCCTTTTTTCTTCTGCTGAAGAAGATATCTGCGTACACGTCTCGCATCCTTTATCTGCGAATACTCAACACCCACAAACTCAGGCTCTTCCCTGCGACGCGGACGCTCCTCATTGTTTTCGAAAAGGTCACCCAGGCGGTCTTTTTCAGTATCAGAGCCGTATGGGTCATTTTTATTTTCATCGCCAAAAAGAACAAAGCCGTCTATCTTGGCTTTTCTGCGTTTGAAGAGTTCTTTTTCCGCTTCAGTCTCGTCAATGCGCTCAGGTTTGTCTTCGCGCGCCTCTTCACCGAAGCCGGGCATTGTAATCTGACCCGTTTTTTCTGCCTCACGGAAAATACTGTTGAACTCGTCACCGTCAGCTTTTTCGACAACATCCTCAACGGAAATGATTGTCGGTGCGCCCTCAAGCTCAAGGTCAAGACTGTTTGTACCCTTACGGTACATCATTCCGGGTTTTTCAATCTGTATATGTTTTGTCTTGCCGTCTTCGGGCTGATCGGAAGCCTCCTCTGCAACGGGCTCTTTTTTCTTGCCAAAATCGGCAATTTTTATATCTTCATCTTCTCCGACATCTGTCTCTTCATCAATATCAAATTCATCCTCTTCGAACTCATCGTCATCGAGGATAAATCTCTCTTCTTTATCTTTGTTATGAGTTTTTACGGAACCGAAAAAGCTCTTACTTTTTGATAAGAGACCCTGTGCAAAACCTGTTGCCTTATCCGTAACAGATTTAACCGAAGATGCAAGATCAAAGGTCTTGCTTTTCTGCGGAGCTTCATCGCTGAAAATTGACCTTACACGCTCGTCGGCATTATATGCGGTTTCTTCAGTAATATCAACGGTTTCCACCGCAGTTGCAACGGAAGGTAAAACAATATCTTCCTCAACACCTTCATCGAAATCTTCTTCGGCTTCTTCATAGTGGTTGAAAGACTCGTCTGCAGTGTAAATGCTTACGTCGGTCTGCTCAGCCTGACTGATTTTTTCTTCAGCAATACCGAGAAGACGGTCAATATCCTCATTTGTCCAGATTCTCGCAGGCTCGCCGTTTTCGTCAAGACCTTCCTGACGGCGCTTTTCTCTTATACCCTCAAGCAATTCGCGAAGTTCATCTCTGTTAATTTCAGACAAGGTTTTCACCCCTTTGCTTTTATTCCTGATCTCTGCCTTGCAACCTCATACATAAGCACACCCGCCGCAACCGAAGCGTTAAGCGAGTTTATTCTTCCTTTCATAGGCATTGAAACGATGAAGTCACATTTTTCTTTTACAAGACGGCTGACACCTCTGCCCTCCGAGCCAATAACAAGACCGACTGCGCCGTCATAGTCCACACTGCACCAGTTTTCACCGTCCATATCTGCGGCATAAAACCAGACGCCTCTTTCTTTAAGTTCATCAATTGTCTGCGCAATGTTTGCAACACGTGCAACAGGTACATACTCAACCGCACCTGCACTTGCCTTACCCACAACGTAGCTGAGCGATGCATTTCTTCTTTTCGGAATTATAACACCGTGAGCACCTGTAGCCTCTGCCGTACGAAGCACGGCACCGAGGTTGTGAGGGTCTTCAAGTTCATCACATATAATAATGAAAGGCTTTTCGCCGCGCTCCTCTGCAAGAGCAAAAATATCTTCCACACTTGAATACTCGTGTGAAGCTGCGTAAGCCGCAACGCCCTGATGCACGGCACCACCGCACATAAGATCAAGCTTTTTGCGGTCAACCTCTTTGATAACAACACCCTTGTCACGACACTCGGCAATAATTCTGCCGATTGAGCCGTTGCGTTCACCGCGTGAAACAAGAAGAGTGTCAATTGCTCTTCCGCTTCTTAACGCTTCGCTGACGGCATTTCTGCCAATGATTAAATCCTCTCTCGGAGTGGTCATTTCTTTTTCCATAAAACTCACCGTTTCAATAAAATTTAAAATCAACATAATAAATCAATATATTATATCACGAAAATACAGCAAATTACAATATATTTTTTCTGACAAGTATTTGTGATAAAAACTTCTTTTAATCGTCAGGTATGTTATGACATAATTTTCAGCCGGGCAGTTATAGAATAAACAAAAACTTTCTGAAAGGAAAATCAAAATGGAAATAACCAAAATAAAGGAAAACATATCCCGTAAAAGTGCTGTTATAGCCGAAAAAACTCAGTTTGTGCCGGTTATAAAAAGTCTTGCGACATTCATCGGTGCATTTTTGTTAAGCAATCCGTTTGTATCGGGAATTTTTTCTCCGTTTGCCGTATCTCTCACCTGCGCATCCGGTCTTGTAAACTCCTTCTGGTCAGGTGCAGGTGCAATCATCGGCTCTTTTTTCTTTTTTGACGGTACAGACAGCGTAAAATACTGCGCCGCAGTACTGCTTTGTCTTTTCAATAAAGGCATTTACATAAAATACATAACACCCGACCTTTTAAAAACTGCATCTTACATCAACGCTTTTCTGAGCTTATTCCTCACCGGCTCTGCAATCGTTTTTGCAACGGGATTCGATTTCGAAGCGTTTTTATGCGTAATTTACGAAAGCGTATTGTGCTGTGTGGGCGCGTATCTCTTTGAAAACACAAGCAGTCTTGTGTGGGGTAAAAAAGAATTTGCACGTTTTACAACTTTTGAAATCATTACCATCCTGATAACCTTCGGTATTCTGCTTATGCCGTTTTACAAGTATAAAATCTTAGGATTTTCTCCCGTGACAATGATTTTTTCCCTGTGTATCCTGCTCTTTGCACGGCTTCGCAATTCAAGCGGCGGCTCACTTTGCGGAATCTGTCTGGGCGTTGCCGCAGGACTCAGTTCCGAAGTCGGTTTTATCAGCATCGGCTATGCATTGGGCGGTCTTTCGGGCGGTGAATTTTCACGCAAGGGCAAGCCGTGGTGCGTTGCAGGCTACCTTGTTCCGATTGCAGTGTGTGCTTTTGCTGACGGCACTCTTAACTCCTGTATGGCAATTTTTGAGGGCATTGTTGCGAGTGCAATTTTCCTTGCGATACCTGACCGATATTTTGATACACTCTCGGCAAAAATCAATATCCCCGTTCCGACTTACATAAAAAGTGACAGCAGCAGACGGCTTTCAGAAAGACTGAACAAAGCATCCGATGCAATAACCGATGTTTCCGTATGCGTTGATACGGTACAGAATACGCTCAATCCCCTGACGCAGACCCGACTTAATGAAGTGGTTAAAAACACATGGAACAAGGTGTGCAGTGAATGCGACCTGAAAGAAAGCTGCAGAAGCGAGATAAGAAACCCGACCGATGACGCAATAGAAAAAATTGCACAGGCTCTGCAGAATCACGCCGAGCTTGACGAAACACGCTTTCCGAAAGGTTTTTATTCCTCGTGCTACTCTTTTACGGGAATGAAAACTGAGCTTTATAACCGTTATCTGTCCTTTGTTGCTTCGCTGGGTGCGCAGGGCAAAATCTGTCAGATGCAGGGTCTTATGTGCGACCAATTCAGGAGTATGGCAGACATTCTCCACAACCTCGCGTGTGACTTTGAAGAAGATATCAACACTAACACCGACCTTGCGGATATGTGCAGTGCTGAAGCTTTGCAGTCAGGACTGAACGTGCTGAGCGCAGACTGTCGGCTCGATAAATTCGGCAGGGCAACTGTCACTCTCGACATCACCGAGCCACGCTCAGACTTTAACATTACTCAATTCACAAAAAATCTTTCAACTGCAACAGGAACAAAGCTCGACATCCCCGACCTTACAGAAGATGAAGACAAACACATTCTGACTTTCAGACAGATGATAGATTACAGTATTGCTATCGGTGCCGTCAGCCGTGCCACGGACGATGAGGATGTGTGCGGTGATTATTACAGAAGCTTCCGTGACCGTGACGGCAGATACATTATAATCCTGAGCGACGGAATGGGTACGGGCAGCCGTGCCGCAGTAGACTCTGCGATGGCAGCTGAACTTTTTTCAAAGCTTATCAAATCAGGTATCAGCTTTGACTCTGCATTAAGGATTGCGAACTCTGCCCTGCTCGTAAAAAGCTCTGACGAGTCACTTGCAACTCTCGATGTAGTCTGCGTTGACCTCTACACGGGTAAGACCGACTTTATGAAAGCCGGAGCCTCTGCGACATTCATCCGTCACAAGGACAATGTTGCACAGCTTGAACAATCCAGTCTGCCGATAGGTATTCTGCGTGACATCAGTTTTTCAAAGGCAACCGCATCACTGCAAAAAGGAGATATCATACTGATGGTATCGGACGGGGTACTCGGAGAGTGTAACAACTGGATTCAGCACGAGTTAAAGCAATGGAGCACCGAAAATTCACCCGATGACCTTGCACGATATATTCTCAACTCTGCGTGTGAAAGAAAAATCGGCAAGCATCTTGACGATATGACGGTGATTGCCGCTTATGTGGAGTAAAATTATCTTGCTTTAACAGAACTGCTAATATATAATGTAACAAGTATTAAAAACGGACGTGATATTTTGGCTCAGATACTTGCTACTGTAATGGCAGTGTTTGCCGTAATCGGCGCACTCGACAAAATCTTCGGCAACCGATTAAAGCTCGGTGATGAATTTGAAAAAGGAATAATGACACTAGGACCGCTTTCACTTTCAATGATCGGTATGATGACGATTGCACCTGCACTCGCAGACCTGCTTGTGCCCGTGATAACTCCCGTCGCAAACCTCTTCGGATTTGACCCGTCGGCTCTTGCCGGTATATTGATTGCAAATGATATGGGCGGTGCTTCACTCGCAGAAAACATTGCGCAGGACAGACTGCTCGGCTCTTTCCACGGTCTTTGTGTAGCGTCAATGCTTGGCGCAACAATTTCTTTCACCATTCCCGTGGCACTGCGTTCAAGCAAAAAAGAGAATCACAACGATGTGCTTCTCGGACTTCTTTGCGGTATAAGTACAATCCCTGTGGGATGCTTTGTTTCAGGCATTGTAATGGGTATTTCTCCTCTCTCCGTTCTTATCAATCTCGCACCTGCAATTCTTATTTCCGTTATAATCATTATCGGACTGCTGAAATTCCCGTCAGCAACAATCAAAATCTTTTCCGTTTTCGGCAAGATTATCGCAACACTTATCACCTGCGGTCTTGTACTCGGAATTTTTCAGGAACTCACAAGCATCACCATACTCGAAAACACTGCACCGATTATGGAAAGTGCCGTAACGGTTTTCACAATCTGTATCACTCTTGCAGGTACATTCCCGTTGATTGCGATAATATCAAAGCTTCTGAAAAAACCTCTGTCCGCGCTCGGCAGAAAGCTCGACCTTGATGATACATCCGTCGTCGGACTTATCGCAACACTTGCAAACTCAATCGCAACAATGGAAAGTGCCGATAAAATGAATCGCAAGGGCAGAGTTATGAATCTTGCTTTTGCCGTTTCTGCAGCATTTGTTTTCGGTGACCATCTCGCTTTTACACTTTCATTTAACGAAAAGTACATCCTTGCCGTAATCATCGGTAAGCTCGTTGCAGGTGTCACTGCACTTGCAGTTGCAATCGTACTTGAAAAGAAGACAGCAAAAAACTGAATATTTGACACATAAAAAAGGAGTTGCCTCACACGAAGCAACTCCTTGATTATTTAACTGTCGTAAACAATAAAAAACGGAAATCTTCTGATGAAGATTTCCGTTTATGGCAGCGGAATAGGGATTCGAACCCCAACAAACAGAGTCAGAGTCTGTCGTGCTACCGTTACACAATTCCGCTAAAGAACGTTTATTATTATACACATTCCGTTCTGTTTTGTCAACACTTTTTTAAAATTTTTCTGAATTATTTTCAGATAGGCAAAGTACCGATATCCTGATAACCGTTCAGACTGAACAAAGACTTATCCACACCTGCTTTGAATTCAACAATTTCCTGTGTTTCAACTGCACCGTTTGTAACAGTTCCCATCATTGCCCATTTGCCGTCTTTGAAATAATACTGAGTGATTGTTCCGTCGGGGTGCTTGTAGTTTTCGCAGATATACTCCACACCCTTAATTGTAACCCTCTCTGACTTAACGTATTCAAGTGTAGCCGTTTCGTCCGTATTAAGTCCGAGATCTTCTTCCATCTCACTGTAGAAACCTTTAAAGAGCGGTACTTTATCTGTGGGGATAACAAGATAAGTCTTACCCGAAAGAACAAGCATACGGACAGTGATTCCGTCCGCAACTGTATTCACACACATATCGTTGCCGTCAACCATAAAGGTTGCAAGTGTGCTCATGCCATCCACATCAGCCTTTGTAACAAGTGTGTATGAGCGTGTTTTCATAATCGGATCAACAATCTGTGACTTGTATGATGTTGTAAACTTGTCATCAACCTCAAGGTCACCCTTGTATTTACCGACGGTAATCTGCAGAACGATAAGCGCATCGGTGGAGTTTACACCGCCGTCACCGTTGACGTCTGCATAGTCAATGTTCATTTTGTCAGACGGCTTGTTGACCGCATATCTGAGAATCATAAGTGCATCAGTTGAGTTAGTTATACCGTCGGAGTCTACATCACCGACAAGTCTTGCAGATACACCTGTGCTTAATGCAAAAATAAAAATAATTGCAAGTAAAAGTGAAATCAATTTTTTCATTTTATTTAGTCCTTTCTGCGAATATGTATAAATTATAGCACAGTTGCCGACATAAATCTATACCAAATTAAGGAAACAGCGAAAATATTGACGCGAATTTATTTTATTGATATAATCAAATAAAAAAGGAGGCGATGTTGTGGATAACAAGTCAAAGAAGAAAATAGCACCGATCATCATAACAATCGGCATTGTGATTTTCTCACTTGCCTATATCAGCTTTTTTGTTTTGCTTGCCATATCGGCACCCGAAACACTCATCGTTTCAGTCATAGCAATAGTTGTTTATCTGGGCGTGTGCATCGGAGTAATAGCCGCACTCAGAGAAAGAATAAAAGAAATTAACGGAGGAGAAGAAGATGAAGCTCTTAAGTATTAATTACATTCCCGGTGCGGAATTCGAGGCTCTCAGCATTGTAAAAGGTACAGTTGTGCAGACGAAGAATTTCGGCAAAGATTTTATGGCAGGAATGAAAACTCTTGTCGGCGGTGAAATCAAAGGCTATACAGAAATGCTCAATGAGGCACGTGCAATCGCAACAAAAAGAATGGTTGACGAGGCAGAAGCATTGGGAGCAGATGCAGTCATCGGCATAACATACGGTAGCTCGGCAGTTATGCAGGGTGCAGCCGAAGTCATCGCCTACGGCACAGCAGTGAAGATTAAATAAGAAAACCATAAAAGAAAACCGACGGAAATTCCGTCGGTTTGTTTTTTTGACTTATTTTGTAAAAGTATATGTGATTGCTTCAGACTGAACACCGTAAACGGTTTCAGCTGTGATTGTTACAGTGTAGTCACCGTTTGCAAGCTTACCGAGGCTTACTGTATTTGTAGCGTCAACCGTTGCTGAATAATACTTCGGAAGAAGCCAGTCGTTATAAACCTCATTACCCTGCGCATCCGTTACATTGATTCTGTAAAGGTAAACGGGCATACCGTCTGTTGACTTTGCAGCGTCAAATGTAAGGCTTGTTTTGCCGAGGGATGTCTTTGCTTCGACCTTCGCAGCGTCAGCAAATACAGGTGCTGTTGATCTTGCAGACTGCTTCTCAGGTGTATATTCACGGTTTGCAACATCTGCAGGATTGTCGAGAATGTACTCAACGAGCACTTTTTCTTCTTCAAGGTCGATGCCCATAAGTCTTACACGGTTATCAGCGTCAACTTCAACAATCCAGTACTGTGCCTCATCCTTGTATCCGTCAGGATGAACCGTACGCTCATCCTCAACAGTAAGCTCAACATAGTAAAGTGCACCTGTACCGACTGCTGTAAACTCGCCCTGCCACAATGAACGCGGGTCGCTGAGCGGATAATGTGAGTGACCTGAAAAATGAACTAACTGAGGATACTGAACAAAGATGTCCTTAAAGAATTCATCATCCCAACCCTCAAAGTCTGAGCTTCCGTAAACGGTATTGTCAACATGCTCGTGCTGCGCAAAGAAAATAGGCTTCGTAGGGTCATCGGCAACCGCCTTATCAAGCTCTGCCTTGAGCCATTCACGCTGATAGTCTGCATAACGCGCACCGTCCGCATAAGCGCGTGACATTGTGATGAAGTGATAACCGTTGATTACATAATGATTATCTGTTGCATCAACACCGTGAAGCATCTTGAAATAATCGAGTGACTTGTAATCATAATTACTACCGTCATGTGCCTGTGCAAGAAGAGGCATAACCTGTGTTTCAGGCTTGATTACGCTGTCGATAGCACTCTTGAATGCGCAACGCTGTGACTGAAGACCGTCATCTGTTGTGTCACCTGCAAAAATAACACCGTCAAGAGTCTTATAGTTGCCGTCAGCCTCTGCGATAGCGTAGCTGAGCTTAAGTGCCTTCTGAATACGTTTGTACTGCCTGTCACCTGCATAAATAACGTGAGTATCACTTGCAACCATAAAGCGAAGAACGGGAACAAAATCGCTTGTTTCAGCAGGTGCGGAAAGATTCATATTGGCAACCGACAATGAACCGAAAAACGTGAGGATTGTCATAAATACCGAGATGATGATCTTTAACATAACCGTATCTCCTTTAATTATTTAATTGTGTACGGAGTCTCATCCTGCGGCTCACGGTTCTTATACTTGCCGCGTGTGAAATCGGGAATTTCAACAACTGCACTGTTGTTTTTGAGTGACTCATCGCTGAGTGCAGTAATGCACATCCATGCTGCCATATCGTAAACGTCAATCGGAGGAAGTGTGCCGTTCTTTACGGTTTCAACCCACGCACGGAGAACATGCCAGTCCATACCGCCGTGACCTGCTTCCATCATTTCCTTTGTGGTATCTCTCCAAAGAGGATGGTCATACTTTCTCTTATATCTTTTTGCATTACCCCAGAAATTGGACTGATTCCATTCCTTTTTTCTGTAGCTTTCTTTATCGAAATAAACCATATCGCCGTCTTCCTGATAAAGACCTTTGAGACCTCTTATTGTATAGCCTCTGCTGTAGAAACGGGGAAGGCATGTGTCGAGTGTAAGATCGATAACCTCACCGCGCTCTGTTGTGATAAATGTTTTTACGATATCTGCCTGTGCAAACTCTGTCTTTTTGAGTTCATCGTGCAAGTCCTTGTGCTTTTTAACAAAGTCCTTAAGTCCGTATGAGCCTGAGCATACTGATGTAAGAGTTGTAAAACGGTTGCCTCTGTTGATGTCAAGAAGCTTTGCAATGGGACCGAGTGCATGTGTCGGGTAGTTTTCGCAGTTACGTGAAATGTAGTTGCGGAGACGGTAATGTCTGTACTTTGTACCGTAGCAGATCTCATCACGAAGGTCGTGAGCATACTTGCCTGAGCAAGCGACAATCTTGCCGAACTTGTTGTCACGCACCATATTGTGAATCATAAGCTCGCGCTCACCGTAGCAGCAGTTTTCCATAAACATTGCCCATACACCCGTCTGCTCATATGTATCAACAATTTCCCAGCACTCGTCAAGAGTATAAGCGCCGCCTACCTCTGATGCCGCCGGGATACCTGCCTTCATTGCGTCGATTGCAATTTTAACGTGAGTTGACCAGTCTGTTGCGATGTAAACGCTGTCAAGACCTTCAAGCTCAAAGATTTCTTTATAGTTTGTTGTAGCAAAAGGAACGTTGCCCTTTTTCTCTTCAACCTTTTTTGCACCCGCCTGTGCACGGTCCTCGTATGCATCACAAACACCGATAACGTTAACGTCGTCCATCATGCAGATTGTGCCGAGCATACCGCTTCCGCGGCCACCAAGACCGATAACAGCTACATTGATTTTTTCTTTCATTGTTTTTGCCTCGCTTTTATACAATATAGTTGTCTTGATTATAGCACACTGAAAATAAAATTCAATAAGTTGGAAAGAAAAAGTAAGGACTTGTTTTATTGCAAAAAACGATGATTTTTGATATAATTCCTGCGAGGTGAGCACTATGACAAAAAAAGAAAGAGCATTATCTGCCGTGGAGGCTCTGAAAAAAGAATACCCCGAGGCAATATGCTCTCTGAATGCAAGTAATGATTTTGAATTGCTTGTTGCGACCCGACTTTCCGCTCAGTGCACAGACGCAAGGGTGAACATAATCACCCCTGCCCTTTTCGAAAAATATAAAACGCTCGAAGACTATGCGAACGCAAATATTGAAGACGTGGAGGAGCTTGTACGCTCCTGCGGCTTCTTCCGTACAAAAGCAAGAGACATCATCGGTATGGCGCGTGAGATTCTCGAACGCTTTGACGGTAAAGTGCCCGATAATCTCGAAGACCTGACTTCCCTGCCGGGTGTCGGCAGAAAAACAGCTAATCTTATCTGCGGTGATGTTTACGGTAAACCTGCCGTTGTCGCAGACACGCACCTTATACGCATCACAAACCTGCTCGGTCTTGTCAGTACTAAAGATCCGCTTAAGGTTGAGCTTGAGCTCAAAAAAATCCTGCCACCCGAAGAAAGTAACGACTTCTGTCACCGCTGTGTTCTTCACGGCAGAGCAGTCTGCGTTGCACGCCGTCCCGACTGTGCAAATTGCTGTATGCAGGATTTCTGTAAATCAGCCAAAAAATAATTTTGAAACAATAATTGTAACGGCAGCACCCACGATAGCAGCGCATAACAGACGTGAAACGAGCAACAATCTGTCCTGACGCACCTTTGACGGAGGAGGCGCACCTGCCTCGCCTGCAATTGTACTCGCTCTTTCACGCAAAGTCCCCTCGCTGACGGCAGAAAATTCAGGTTTTACGAAAAAAATCACTCTTTCAAAGTATTCACACGACGGTTTTGTAACCTCGACAATCTGGTGGTTTACACCTTTCAACAAATCAGACACCTCTTTTGTAAATATTCATCTGTATTGTTGTCTTTTTCACAGTTTTTTATTCAAAAAATGTGCATTGTTCACAACTGTAAAATATGCATAGAAAATGAATAAATTCCGACAAATAATGACATTTTACGGGATTTCACAATTTTTATGTGGAAGTGTGGAAAACTTGAAAAATCGGTTAAAAACTGTGGAAAACCGTGTTGAAAGTGTTGATAACTATCTCAAAAAGCCTTGATACATCAAAGTTTTCCACAGTTTTTGTGTCAAATCCAACAACTTTGTTATTTTTTTAACATTTATGAAATATTAAGTGTCAAGTATTTTTTAGTAATATTTTGCACAAAGTTTTATAAAAAAACTATCTATTTTTTCTATTCAAAACAGTCATAAAAGCTATTGACAGGCATAGTTACAAAAAGTTACAAAATGAATATTCACAAAATATACAGGTGATATGATGGAAATAAAAATCAACAAAAATACAATAGTTTTTTCGGGTATAGATACCCTTTCGGTTCCTCTGACACTAGATTGCGGTCAGGCTTTCCGTTGGAGTGAAAAATCGGACGGAATCTGGCACGGTGTGGCGTGTGGAAAAGCAGTAGACATTGTTCAGAACGACGATAAACTGATAATTAACGGCAGTTTTGACGATAGTGACGAGATGCTGTGGGCAGAGTATTTTGACCTCGGCAGAGATTACGGCAGTATCTGCAAAAATCTCAAGTCTGACGATCATCTCAAAACCGCAATCGAGGCTTATCCCGGCATCCGTATTCTCAAGCAGGAGCCGTGGGAAGCACTGTGTTCGTTCATCATTTCGCAGAACAACAACATACCTCGCATAAAGGGTATAATCGAGCGTCTGTGTGCCAATTTCGGCGACGATCTCGGTAACGGTGATTTTACCTTTCCTAGTGCAGAAAAGCTTTCAGGACTCACCGTGGACGATCTTGCACCGCTTCGTTCAGGTTTCCGTGCGAAGTACATAATTGATGCAGCACAAAAGGTTGCAAACGGCGAAGTTGACCTTAAGAAGCTTTCTGTCTGCAACATTGACGAGGCACGTCAGGAGCTTATAAAAATCAAGGGCGTGGGTGCAAAGGTAGCTGAATGCGCCCTGCTTTACGGCTGTGGCAGAGTTGACGCATTCCCGGTTGATGTATGGGTGCGACGCATTATGGCAGAACTTTATCCTGAAGGGTTACCTGAGTGTTGTATCGGAGTTGAAGGCATCGCGCAACAGTATCTCTTCCATTGGAGAAGAAACATTCAATAAAGGAAAAAGCAAGAGGTTTCAAAACAGTAAAACCTCTTGCTTTAGTTTTATTTTATCACCTTTGCAGTGCCGTTACTAAAATCAACAACATACGGTACATCAGTCATATCTGTTTTCGGCGGATAGTCTGTAGACAAAATCTGTGCACCGCTTTCAAGTGTCAATCTGCGGTCCTCTTCGTTATGACTGCCGTAAGAATCAACACGGGTTCTTACAACCAGATTCTTCTCAAAAATCAGTTCCTGTGCATTTTTCTCAATATCCTTTGGTTTATTCACAATCAGGAATGATGCGTAAGACTTATCCCTGTCCTTGTAACGGAGCATCGGAAACATCGCCTGTGTTTTTATACTTTCATCCTGTTTTATGTACTTACCCGTAACTCCGTCCGTATCATGAAGCAGAACAACAACCTTACCTGCACACTCCTCAAGAGTCATCCAGTCGTCGGCTTCGCGCATTTCTTTGAGTGATGCGTGTTCACCCATCATCATTGCAGGTGTAATCAGTTTATCTCCGAAAACCTCGAGCAGAAGACGGTCAATTTCGTTGGCATAACGCACGTTAATAAAACGCATACCGTTTTCGAGCAGAAAAAACTCCTTCGGCTCGACAATGACCGTTATCGGCAGATGTCCCGGATTTGCATCTGACCACATTTTAATTTCTTCAAGTGCGAGTTCAAAATCGTAGCAGGTTGAAGTCATATCAAGAAGCGGAGAATGTGAGCAGACAAAGCTGACATCATCCCCGTCAACAACCGTTTCAACATCAAGCTCGATGCTTCTGATACCGACATTGAACTGCTCGGTGAGAGTATCACTGCGATATGAAGTTATACTGCTGTCTACAAGACCGAAGGTAACTGTTTCAAGGTCACGGAAAATCTTTTGCAAAGCAGGAACACTCGGCAGCTGATAGCTGTTGTGGGTTGCGATGAAAGCAACCTCGTTATACTTTACACCGTCTGCGTATGCTTTTTTAACGTCAAAGCCTGCAAGTGCGGATTCGTCAACCTTTGTATAATTACCGCTTGCGTAACTGTCCGCAAGTATCTGCATTCTTGCGGCCTGATCCGCTATGTTGTTATTACGCTCGTTTTTGCTTTGTATAATAACATCAGGTACACCTACAAAAAGGCAAAGAAGAACGGATAATAACGCCGAAATATACTGTGCAATTGAATTAAAGAAATTTATCACTGCAATTCCACCTGACTGAATAAATTGTGTATCTGATTTTATCACAAAAAGTTGTTCAAATCAATATTGCTATATAGAAAAAAGCCGGTACGGTTTCCCGTACCGGCAAAATATGTTCTTAAGCGTTAATTACCACTGAACGTTAGTAAGCTTAACTGTTGTTGTAGCGTTACCCTTAGCCTGCTTGATACCTACGATTGTGTACTTAACATTTGCAAGTTCAACATACCAATCCCAAGAAGCTGTGAGTGACTGAAGGTTGCCTGTCTTTGAGTCGATAACAGCTACGATCTTTGTGTTTGTTACCTTCTCAAGTGCTGACTCTGCTGTACAATCATCAACACCGTTGATAGCTGTGTGGATGTTCTCAGAGTTCTTGTAGTCGTATGCAGTCTTGTCGCCCTTACCTGCGAATACGCCTGCTCTCTGAAGCGGTGATGTGTCAGAATTGCCTGAAGCATTAGCTGAGCTGTTACCGTCCTTAAGAGTCAATGTGATTGTGTAGATACCGTTCTTGTCTGCGCAAGTAGCTGACTTAACGTCACCTGCTGCAAGTGATGCCTTGCTGAGGTTATCCTGCTTGCCCTTTGCGTTATCCCACTGTGTTGTACCAACACCGAGGAACTCGTTAACCATATCAACAACAAGCTGAATCTTGAGGAGAGCACCACCGTCAAGGTTGTGCATTACTGTTTCTCTGCTCTTCTTGAAACCAGCCTTTGAAGAAACAACCTTGTTGATAGCGTTGTTGTAGTAAGCTGTGATTTCAGCGGGTGATGACGGAGCCTTAGAAGCGTTGTCAGCGGGCTTATCAGCTGACGGAGCATCTGTCGGAGCGTCTGCTGACGGAGCATCTGTCGGAGCATCTGCTGACGGAGCGTCTGTCGGTGCATCTGCCGGTGTGTCAGCCGGTGTGTCTGCAGGTGTATCTGCAGGAACATCTGACGGTGTGTCTGTTGAAACGTCGCCGCTTACTGCGCCCTGCTGAGGTGCTGCTTCTGCTGCAATCTTAGCAGCTTCAAGCTTAGCATCAGCGATCTTGCCCATACCGAGCATACCTGTTACAGAGATAGCAACTACACAGATAATTGCTGTCACGCACTGAAAAATTGTGTTTTTCATACGAATCTTCTCCCTACATTAAAAATTTATTTTTCGTCATTTATAGACATTAGCATAATAACACATCCATTAAAAAAAATCCAGCCTTTTTTTCACTTTTTAAATTTTTTGTAAACTAAGTAAAAAATCCTCGTGTAATAATAGATTTTTGCTATTTAATATGTTATAATGTCTTCTATATATTAATTGTATAATGTGGAGGTGTGTTGATTTGAGCAAAAAATTCATTTCGTGGAACGTAAACGGCATCCGTGCCTGTATGACAAAGGGCTTTATGGATGTTTTCAATATGCTTGATGCGGATATCTTCTGTCTGCAGGAAACGAAGATGCAGGCAGGTCAGCTTGAACTCACGCTCGACGGCTACCACCAATATTGGCACTATGCAGAAAAGAAGGGTTACTCAGGTACGGCAATCTTCACAAAAGAAGAGCCGATAAGTGTAAAATACGGTATCGGAGTAGACGAGCTGGACACTGAAGGCAGAATAATCACGCTCGAATTCCCTGATTTTTATTTCATAACCGAGTATGTTCCGAATGCACAGGACGGGCTCAAACGCATTGACCACCGTATGAAGTGGGAAGATGCATTCCGTAATTATGTTTGTGAACTCAAAAAGACAAAGGGCGTTGTTTTCTGTGGTGACCTTAATGTTGCCCACAAGGAAATCGACCTTAAAAATCCGAAAACCAACCGAGGAAATCCCGGTTTCTCTGACGAAGAAAGAGGCAAGTTCTGTGAATTGCTTGACGCAGGTTTCATTGACACTTTCCGTTATTTCTACCCTGACCTTGAAAACGCTTACAGCTGGTGGTCATACCGCTTCAAGGCAAGAGAAAAGAACGTCGGATGGCGTATTGACTATTTCTGCGTTTCCGATAATATGGCGGACAGTCTTGAAGGGGCAAAAATCCACTCGGATATCTTCGGTTCTGACCACTGTCCCGTTGAACTTACGATAAAGTGAGGAATTACAGATGACAAAAAACAATAAGATCGTTCTCGGTGTGCTTGCCGTCGTGCTTGTTATTGCCGTCGCTTTCACCGCTTTGACAGGCAGTGAAGCTTTTCTCGGTAAAATCACGGGCAGTATCGACACCGCTTCGGGTGAAAAGCTCGAAAATTTCTCCCCCGTTTCTTTCGTCACAAGTTATCCCCTTGTACAGACTGAGCAGAAGGATCTGTTCTATGAGATGTATCCTGACGGTACATTCCGTTTTTATAAGTTTGCTGACGGTCAGTTTTCCGAGGTAACGGGTGTTAAAACAAAAAATGTTCAGATTACCTGCAGTTACCAGAAAATCCCCGTAAAAATTCACTATCTTTCAACCGATGCAGGTACGGTCGGATACGGTATGTTCAATTCTCAGCAAAAGAGTGATGCCAAGAATTTCGCATACATCTTTGTGCGTATGATGGATTGCCCGAAGGCTTATTCGTCATCTGCGAAAACAAAGCATATCCTGCTCGCAGATATGGATGCAGAAGACTCTTACAAGACAGAAAAAACATATTCCGATATGTACTCGTTTGACCTCGCATCAGGTAAGGCAAGTCTGATAATTTCACAGCGTGACCGTCTTGTACAGGAAGACGGCACAATGCGTGAGGACTGGACAATCTTCACCGATTCCATGCTTAATGTCGGAGAAAAATTTGACCTCTTTGCTTCACGCAGAAACTATGACACAAAGAACGCTGTTGAAAAATACGATATGCTCACGGTTGCAAACTCCCGTGCTGCAAAGAAAAACTCCGCAACAACACTCGTTAATTCACCGAGTTATGTTATAAGAGAAAAAGACGGTGCTTACTTCTGCTTTGCAAATACCGATAAAGGCTTTGACCTTGTTAAAAACGGTGACAAGAAAAAGCCTCTTGCAAGTTTTGACGGTGGTTTTTCAGACTATGCGGTCAGCGGTAACTACCTTTTAAGCAAGGCAACGTTTGACGTAACCGACATCACATCGGGTGAAAAGGTTTCCCTTAAAAAGGCATCCTTCACCGAGCTTTCAGGCTTTGTGTCAAACGGCAGCGGTACAAAATTTGCTCTCTTCTGCAACGGTGAACAGCAGTCTGTGGTTATGTATAACACAGAAAATGACGAAACAAAAACCGTTACAGATAATATTTTTGACAACGGCATCTGCAACTTCTGTTTCATTGATGACAGAACGGTACTTTTCACATCTTACGATGCAAACGGTGCTGCAGATAACAGATATATAACATTTTAAAGGAGCGTGACCCGAATGGCAAAAAGAGATGACTACATTTCGTGGGATGAATATTTTATGGGTATTGCAATGCTTTCTTCAATGCGAAGCAAGGACCCGAACACACAGGTTGGCGCATGTATAGTTAACGAAAACAAAAAGATTATGTCTGTCGGCTACAACGGCTTCCCTCACGGTTGCAGTGACGATACATTCCCGTGGGAAAGATCGGGCAACAGCGAAATCGACACAAAATATCCGTTTGTGTGCCACGCCGAACTCAACGCAATCCTCAACAATGCAGGCGCTCCGCTTCAGGGTTGCTCAATCTATGTTGCACTTTTCCCCTGCAACGAATGTGCAAAGGCTATTATTCAGAGCGGTATCAAGAAGGTTCTTTACATCTCTGATAAATATAAAGACACCGACGGTGTTAAGGCATCCAAAAAGATGTTTGATGCTGCAGGTGTTGAATATCAACAGTTGACATTGTCCCGTGACAAACTCATTATCAACTTTGATGAAAATCTTATTTAATTAACACATCGAAAGGACATATACCAATGGGCTTATTGAAAATGATTTTCGGTGATTACTCGACCAAAGAGGTAAAGAGAATTACACCGATTAAGAACAAGGTTCTTGCACTTGAAGAAGAGTATTCAAAGCTTTCCGACAAGGATTTGCAGAACAAAACAGTTGAATTCAAAGAGCGTCTTGCAAACGGCGAAACTCTTGATGATATTCTTCCCGAGGCTTTTGCTGCCTGCCGTGAGGCTTCGTGGCGAGTTCTCGGTATGAAGCACTTCCCCGTACAGATTATCGGTGGTATCGTGCTTCATCAGGGACGAATTGCAGAAATGAGGACAGGTGAAGGTAAAACTCTTGTTGCTACCCTCCCCGCTTATCTTAACGCACTTTCAGGTAAGGGTGTTCACATCGTTACAGTCAACGATTACCTTGCACGACGTGACTCTGAGTGGATGGGTAAACTCTACCGCTTTATGGGTCTTTCAGTCGGTCTTATCGTTCACGGTCTTAACAACGACGAACGTAAAGAGGCTTATAACGCTGACATCACATACGGTACAAACAACGAGATGGGCTTTGACTACCTTCGTGACAATATGGTACCGTATAAGGATCATAAGGTACAGCGTGGTCATAACTTTGCCGTAGTCGACGAAGTTGACTCAATCCTTATTGACGAAGCAAGAACTCCGCTTATTATTTCAGGTCGCGGTGACCGTTCAACAGAGCTTTACACTCTTGCCAACAACTTCGTACGCAATCTTACAAAGGCCGTTGTTAAGGAAATCGATTCCAAGCAGAATGCAGAAGATGTTGCTGACGGCGATTATGTTGTTGACGAAAAGGCTCGTACCGCATCACTTACAAAGAGCGGTATCGCAAAAGCAGAGTCATATTTCAATGTTGATAACCTTATGGATGCCGACAATATGACACTCCTTCATCACATCAACCAGGCTATCAAGGCTATCGGTGTTATGCGTCGTGATATTGACTACGTTGTAAAAGACAATCAGGTTCTTATCGTTGACGAATTCACAGGCCGAATCATGCTCGGCAGAAGATATAACGAAGGTCTTCATCAGGCTATCGAAGCTAAGGAAGGCGTTAAGGTTGGGCACGAGAGCAAGACTCTTGCTACAATCACATTCCAGAACTATTTCCGTCTTTACTCCAAGCTTTCAGGTATGACCGGTACTGCAATGACAGAGAGTCAGGAATTCCAGGAAATCTACTCACTTGACGTTGTTGAGATTCCGACAAACAGACCGATGGTGCGTAAGGACAACGATGACGTTGTTTATAAGACCGAGGCAGCAAAATTCAACGCTCTTATTGAGCAGATCATTGAATGTCACGAAAAAGGTCAGCCCGTACTTGTAGGTACAATTTCAATCGAGAAGTCAGAAGTGCTTTCAAAGCTCCTTAAGCGTCGCGGCATCAAGCACGAAGTGCTTAATGCAAAGCACCATGATAAGGAAGCTGAAATTGTTGCACAGGCAGGTAAGCTCGGTGCAGTTACAATTGCAACAAATATGGCAGGCCGTGGTACTGACATTATGCAAGTCGGATCGTAGCCATGTCGTTCTGTGAG
>JAZROM010000059.1:0-23637 GCA_045648745.1 Acutalibacteraceae bacterium
AGCTCTCTGTAGCAATGAAGATTCTGTATTTCAGGCAAACGGATAAGTTTGCCGGGCTGAACATCCATACCTGAAGGGATTTTCTCTCTTATGATTCGATCGAGCTTTTCAAAATCCACATCGTTAAAACCAAGGTCAACCGTGAGCATACCGCACCCGATGTCAACACCGACAATGTTAGGAATAACCCTTGCTCCAAGGTTAGCTGTAAAGCCGATTACACAGCCTGCACCTGCGTGAACGTCAGGCATAATGCGGATTTTAGACCCTTCGGCAAAGCTCTGGTCACAGAGTGTTTTAATCTGCTCCTTTGCAGTATCTTCAACTGTATCAATAAAAACCTTTGCGGTACAAAACTTTCCGCTGATTTCTAACATAGTTATCTTCCTTTCCATATTTTTATTTTGTTTATCAGGTTTTGTAAATATATTTTAATTTTCGATTGTTGTATTACAGGTTTATAAAACTGAAACTCATTATAGTATTTTCTTTCAAATATAAATGATTTCAAATACTCAAGGTATTCATTCTTGTCTATGTATCCTTTTTTTGCATCTTCATAAAATTCATCAAAAATTGTCATCGTAAACCAAGGCTCTGTACTCTCTTCATTTAACTCTGAAAGCTGGCCTATTCTATACATCAGTTTCACCAAAGATTCAACAGATGTTTCACTGTCAAGATATTTATTCTGAAGAAAGCTGAATATACGGTCAACAATGATATCATAATCAACTTTTTCTTTCTTCTGCCGTATGTATGATTCCAAAACAGACAACATTTGTTTTTCATTATAGCCACAGAATGCAAGGTCAACAATCACTTCTTCGTAGGAAGTCTGTTCATTCAGAGTATTATCAATGTATTCAAACAGTTCATCGCTGTATCCGCATATAAGCATAATTTTAAAATAAAATGCCTGTTCTACTTTCATGGAACTTACCACCTCTTTCATCTTACAGCTATATTTTACCAAGTAAGCTTTAATTTTTCACGGAAAAAAGTTGCGAGAATGAGATAATTCATCAGACTCGCAACTCAAATTTACATATAGCAGTACCGAAAAAGGTTATGCACCTTTACTCTGCAGTATTTCAGCAAGCTGTGTAAGAACATCGCCTTTACCGCTGATTTCGATATTACCAACATTTTCACAGATACGTTCAAGGAATTCAAGTTCCTTAAGCTTATAAAGGGTTTTGTTTTCATCCATAAGCTTTGCAGTGTTAAGAAGTGACCTTGTTGAGGCAACCTCTTCACGGCGTGTGATAACATTAGCCTGCGCTTTCTTTTCCGCTATCAGAACTGTATTCATAATGTCACGGATTTCACCGGGAAGGATAATATCCTTAACACCTGCATCCTTAAATTCAACAAACAGCTCTTTTTCTTTTGATTTAAGTCTTTCAAAAACAAAAGCAGTCATCTGTTCTTTGTTTTCAAGGATTTCATCAAACTTATGCTTGCTGACATATTCACGAAGTGCAAGCTGGCAAGTTATATGTATCTGTTCAATATAGTCGTCAATTTCTGTGTGAATTTTTATATAGTCTGTAACCTTGTAATTACAAACAAAGTTTATTCTGAGAGCAACCTTGTCGTGCGTCAGAATTTCCTGACCTGTAATATTCATCTGTGTAAGACGGGTGTCAATAAACCTCACACCAATATCCACAGAGTTTTTCCAGAAGTAGTAAACACCGGGGTCAAGAATTTTTTCAAACTTATTGTTAAAATAAAGAAGAGCCTTGTGGTCCTGAACAACATTGATTCTTACATAATATTTTATCGGGATATTAGAGAATATGTAATCAGGGATTTCTTTATCAACATAAGGTGAAGAAATATCTGCTATTTTGAATTCATGGCTATTTTCTGTTTTCAAAAAGGCGTATTTACCCTGAGGCAGAACATCCGTAAATTTTCCATCAATAAAATGCAGTGCGAGTTGTTCATCCTTGACTTCAACTACAGATACAGCTTCTTTGATTTTCTCATCTTTAAGAAGTGTTTCAAGTGAAGCTCTTTCCGATACAATTGCGTCCTTAACATTAAGAATATCTACTCTGCTGCCACCAAGAATATGATACTTACCTGCGTCAAGCATTTTTGAATATCTTCCGTTTTTGAAAAGTAAACCTTTTTGATTTTCGTTAATAACTATCTTTTTCATAATATGTAATACCCTCCTAAGGTTAAATTTTCGTTACAGTCGCTCATACAAATCAAACGGCCGAATACTTAAGTAAAGTAACGATTCAAGCGGAAAGATTACTTTTGGCTTGAATGTCATCATTACGGTATCTGTTTCCGGGCAAGGCAGGAAGTGTACTGCTGCTACAGAATAAATCCATGTCAAGCGGAGCAACTGTTCATTTAAAAACGTTCTAGCACACATATAGTGTACCGTTTTTTTTTGCCGTTTCCGGCTTACCAAACCACTGGCGATACGTTATAATTACGTACGGCGGGATTCGAACCCGCGTAAAGGGTGGATTAAAAGTCCACAAAGAGGATTTGAACCTCATCGACCATGAGTTTTACAGACTCTCTCGATTGCCAAGCGCAAAGTCCTTCAGGCATACACTTTGGAAAATCCTCGTGCACCGAAGTGAGTTCAGACACTATCCGAAGCAACTTTACAACCATATTCTACCAATCAAAAACTGTTTTTTCACGGAAAAAA
The DNA here is from genome assembly GCA_045648745.1 of Acutalibacteraceae bacterium. Classification (GTDB taxonomy): domain Bacteria; phylum Bacillota; class Clostridia; order Oscillospirales; family Acutalibacteraceae; genus CAG-488. Next base: position 2,687 of record JAZROM010000059.1, read on the forward strand.
AGTTGCGAACTTGACGAAAATCAAGCTCGCAACTCTTTATTTTGAATATTTTTTTGTTTTTTCAGGCGGTCTATGATAAGATTTCTGAAATTCTGCGGTTCGGTTACTTCAACAAAAGGCCCGAATGATAAAACTCTGATAACGAGCTCTGTTTCATCAGAAGCGTCATAGAAAATCTTTATACGGTATCTTTCATCACCGATTTTTTCAGCCTCTTTTTTAAAGTGTGCAAAATGAAGCATTACTCTTTCGAGAGCGTTTCTGTGGTCGAGAAGCTCCAAAGTTATGTGTTCTGTACTTTCAAGCACCTCTCGTGTGTTATCGGCAAAAGCATCACCGATAATAGTTACACTTTCTATTCCATCAACCCTTAACATACGTCCGTTTCTGCAAGAGCGGATAAGAACTCTGAATTTATCATCCTTTTCGGAATACTCCATTTTATAAGGATCACCTACAAAAATGCGGAACGTTCCCTTTGCTCCGTGATAACCGATTTTCACTTTCTTTTTGTTTTTCAAGGCGTACATAAGTGTGCGAAAAACATTTATGTAATTTTCATTTTCAAAATCATCGCCATCGTTATACTTGTCAAAAACAGTATAATCATCAAGTGTAAATAAAGGCTCCACATCATCAAGAAAGCTGAAATCTGCATCAAAAAGCTTAACCCTCTGGTCAAGGCTTATTGCTTTCAACCACCGCTTTTGTAAGTCGGTTAAAGGGATAGACGGCTCGTTTTTTATCGGTGTTGATAAATCCTTTTTCAGCAGTTGCCACTTTTCTTCTTTAAGTGAGGGGATAACGGTAAGAAAGCTTTCTGAAAAGGCTTTTTCCTCTATGATTTTCTGCATTTCCTTTTCTGTAAGCTCACCCTTAACAGCCTGATGGAGGATTTGGGCAACGGCATTATAGTAACAGCCATAAATCTCGTGAAAGAGCATTACTCCTCACCTCCCAAGCCATAGAGACGGTACATATCCTGTAAGTCCATATTGAATCGGTTTTCGTAAATCTTATTGGAATACTCAATATTCTCAATTCTGCCTATGAAGGTACGAATCCAGGGATTAAGCTCACTTGAATCGTAAACATCAGCAGAGAAACGGCAGGTATGCTCGTCAATTCGTTCAACTGTACCGCAACGTTTTTCTCTTAAAAGTCTTCGATAGATATATTCCTCATCCCAGCCAATATGTACAGTAAATTCAATATGTTCAAGGGAACGTCTTTCATCACATACAACGCCCCACATATTTTTATGCATCAGAGAGAATTGTTCTCTTCTTTCTTCAAAGTCACTGCAAACCTCACCAATATTTATATCACTGAGATAGTCAAGTCGGTAAACCTTGTAATACTTGTAGCTTATCGAATACGCGGCAAGATATCGTCTGCCGTTCTGTACACTTATAAGCACCTTAAGCGGTACTATTTCTTCTCTGCGGTCATTTTGTGTGCGACGTGAGGTGTTGGTTACAGTAAGAGTTCTCTTCTGTGAAATCGCATCGAAAATTTTATAAAGAATCTCACTTTCAAGAGCGTGGGTTATGTAATGATGCTTAAAGGAAAAGCAATCTTCAATCGAAGAAAATTTATCAAGCAAAAAACCGCCTACAACACCGCAAAGTCCCGACTCACTGAAAAAAGATATAACATCACAAAGCTCGGAGATATCAGTGTCGGCACTTCTTGAATAAAGCACCTTTTTACCATCCTTATTGCATAGTACAAGTCCAAGTTCTACATATTCCTTAAGCTTCTTACGGACGGTTGACTCGTCAAACACCATAGACTCTCTGAAGCATGAAAGGTATTCACTGTCAATTTTATCCGTTATCTCTGAAAGTGACAGCTTAACCTCGGGTGAATGCAAAATATCAAATATAATAAAATGCAGAGTTATATCACCGTCAGTAAAGCTTTTGGATTTGAGTACACTGTAAAGAGGATTATGCGAAACCGAACGGCTGTCTATTGAAAGAAAAACATTCTTACCATTTTCACTCTGACGAAAACCCATATATTCACCGAGGTAGCTTTCGATTCTGCGGCGTTCGTTATCATAGGAACGGGCACTCTTTTTGTTGTACTCTTCTCTGCTTTTTAAGCCATAAACATAAAACTCTCTCATATAGTCACGGATTCGCTCAAAGTTTTTAATAAGCTCTGTGTATGCCATTGGTTTCACCTCCTTAGTGTTGTAAGTATACTATCAAAAAATTCTAATTACTTTTTATGTTAATCTCTGCAATTTGATACTACATTAAAATTATATCATAAATGTATAAACATTTCAACAGAAGCAACGAATCAAATAAGAACAACTCAGCAAAACACTTTTACCGAGAGAGTGTATAAGGTATTAGCTTTATGAGCTTCGCAAATTCGAAATTGACTGCCACGAAGCACGCAAACACTTAATAAACACATTTCCAATTCAGTTGTAGCTTATAAAGATAAAATAGAATAAGTTTTCAACAAGCGTGAGGGACAGAAACTGTCCCCTTCGACAGATTGATTAACGTTTTAGATACATATATTGATACTCCACCAAAAACAAAAAATCCGAAATTGTCGCCGAATGGCAATAGTTTCGGATTTTTTCTTATATCTAATTTCAATGATTAGACTCACCTCCTGTTATTTGGTAGTATAAAACCAACAAATACCAGGAGGCTTATTTATCATCATTTAGATTAGTGCAAATGATCTGAGATAATTTGCAGCAAGTGCACGTGATATTTTCGCACCAAGGCTAAAACCGTTTTCCGAAAGTACTCTGAATGACAAGGAAAAGGCTCCAAAGAATCCTTCAAAACCTTTATTGAATCCGTTAGACAGGAATGTAAAGGCAAGCTTGAATGCACTTACTTCAGAGTTATCATCTGTTGCTTCATCTGTACCATTAATTACATTCATTGCCTGGTTGAGCTGCCCTTTTGTAAGTGCTGCATCAGGACTGAAAGTAGTTTCTGATGTAACCGACATCATTCCGTTGATAAGTACATATTCAATGTCATTATAATACTTGTGACCGGGTTTAACATCATCAAGCTTTGATGAAATATCGGGATCAGGAAGAGACTCAATAATCTTATTAGCGATGTAAACATGTCCGTCGGCATCAGGATGACTGTCAACGTAAGTTGTACCAGCAATGTCAACATATGTATACCCGAATTTTTTTGCACCATCGATCATCGGCTTGTTAGCAATCTCCATAATGAGACCGACGATAGCGCCTGAGACAGCCGCGGCATCGTCACCTTCACTAACGCCGGAAATCGTTTCACCGATTACGCCGTCATAATCATAATATTTACCCTTAACTCCATTATCACTCATACCTACAACCATGAGTGTTACATCAGGATTAAGATCATAAATATCCTGAATCATTATATCCCAATTCTTGTAAAAAGTACTAAGTCCATACTCAAGTGCCGAAGGAATTGTAGACACGAGTTCCGGAAGTGCTCCTGCAAGGTGTGCAATTTCTACAACTGTTTCAATTGTACTCATGTCCATTGAGCTTGTATCAATAACTTCCTGCAGCTTTTCAATGTATTCATCAGCCACATTCTTCTTTTCAAGAACATCAGCAACAACCCAGGTAAGATATGCACCCCAGTCGTTACCTCCAACACCGAGTGTAATAAGATCAGCATCAGCAATTGCATTTTTATATGCAGTTCTGTATTCTTCGCTACCTGCATACCCTACTACATCAAGCTGACTCGGATGAAAGAGATAATCGTCAACCTCAGTAAAGTCATCTTCAAGCATATAACGGATTTCAATTGTTCTGAAGCCGGGTGCAGCAAAAGCAGTCATCGATTTATCATCAACAATTGCATTTGCAAGCACATCAGCATACGAGCCCACAACTCTGTAGTAAGTCGTTTCCTGATTAGCTCTATTGAATTCTCGGTCATTATCAGTAATCTGGTCACGATAACCGCTTGCAACGCTGTCACCAAGAAGAACATAGTTCTTATACTGTCCTTTGTGCAGGTTCACAGCATCCTGATTGAGATCAGCCGCAAAACATGTAAATGTGCTGATCAACATTGCTGAAATCAGCAAACACGAAAGAATAATTCTGATAAATTTCTTCACAATATTACCTCCAATATTTTATTGTAAAATTTTATCACAATTATCTTTATTAGTCAATATTACGGTTTTGTATAAAAAACACTTCCTGAAAACAGGAAGTGTTTTAAGTTATTATTCTACCTTGAAGCCTTTTTTAATAAGTGCTACCAGAGGAATGAAAACCAGTAAAGCAAATACACAACTGTAAAGGAACATACTTGCTGACGGAACAATTGTTTCGACTCCGTATTCATTCAAATATGTAACTGCTGAATTTCTGCAAGCTATGTCACCCATTGCAGGTCCCACTACCATAGGAATAAGAACAACAAAAATCATTCTGATACCCTGGAAAAGACCTTCCTTGCCAACGGGAATAAAGTCTCTGATCGCTGAATTAAGCTGAATTGTAAGCACAAGATAGCCGACAAGTGTCGGTCCTACGCCGATGAGAACGCCTACAAGGTTAGTTGTGCGTGAAAGAATGAAAAGGCCTATCACCATAAGAAGAACAGCAGGAACAAAGCCGTAAGCCTTATTTTTGGCAGATAATTTCATAAGAATAATTACACCCGCCACAAGGAAAGCGATGACAAGAACAGCAGGAATAATTACACCGGCCGAAATAAAATTAAGACCTTCATTAGCAGGGAGAACAACATACTGGAGATAAACGAAGAGATACGGGAAGAAAACCTGGAATGCAATATTAAAAAGACAAACGGATGCAAGAGTAAGATAAAGTCTTGAATTCTTGAGAACAACCGATGGTCTGAACCCGTAGAAAAGATCACTCCAATAACTGGTGTTAGATACATTCTCTTTTTTTGTCTTCGGATCTTCCAGAAGGAAAAGTCCGGCAACACCGCAAAGAGTTACTATTGCGCCAAGACCAAGGAAAAAGGTTTTATAGCTAACAGCACCTGACTGAGCAAATGTACCAACGCCCATAACAACACCCATTGCAAGGAAACCGATAAATGTGAACGCTGTCTCAACCTTTGGTCTCGTAGCAGGAGATGTAACTTCAGTTACCCAAGCATTAAATACAGAGTCATTACTGGTAGAACCCATAAAAGTCATAATGACATCCATAATGATTACAGCCCAAACAGTAAAAGTAAGAATTTGTGCTGCTTCAGTAAGACCGAACAAACTACCAATGGTTTCTCTTGAGATAAAACCGAACAAGCCTGTAACAATACCCCAAGCAATATATCCAATTGAAATGAACATCTTGCGTTTACGCATCTTGTCACTGAGCGTTCCCATAATAAATGTTGTTACAACCGCTGTAATAGCAGAAAGAGCAACCATACGACTGATAGCAGTTGTAGGTGCCATTGTACCTGCAATCGCCTCAGCTGAAGCACCGGCATAAACTGAATTGTAAAGGAATGTGTTGAAATACATATTCTCAACATTCCACGCGATTCCGCCCATAAAGTTAAACAAAAGAATGTTTAACCAGAGGCGTTTAGAAAGTTTGTTTTCCATAATAAACTCCCTCTTCAAAATTATTATACAGATTATAACACAATAATCTATAAATTAAAATAGAAAAAGAAAAAAATCCGAAACTCTTTTTCAAAAGAATCGGATTTTTTGGAGCTGCTAACCGGACTCGAACCGGTGACCTCGTCCTTACCAAGGACGTGCTCTACCACCTGAGCCATAGCAGCAGGTCACAACGTTTGTTATAATATCATAAATGCATTTTATTGTCAATATATAATATGATTTTAGTTGACTTTATAACTCAAAATGATTATAATTACAGTATAAATTACGTTGAGGTGACCGTATGCTTTTAACTGTAGATATCGGAAATACGAATATTACAATAGGTGTATTCAAGAACAAGTCTCTCCTTTTCACTTCACGTCTTGCAACCGACAGAAAACGTACTGCCGATCAATATGCTGTAGAATTGTTAAATGTTTTTAAACTACATAATGCTGAAATTACCGATTTCAGCGGTGCTATTGTCAGCAGCGTTGTACCTGAAGTTACCGATGCTCTAAAAACAGCAGTTATAACAGTAACCGGTAAAACACCCTTGATTTTGAATACCGACATAGGCTCCGGATTAAAGGTTATCAACGACATTAACGGTCAGATTGGTGCCGATATTGCAGCCGTTTCAATCGGTGCGATTAACAAATACCCTCTCCCCTGTTTCGTACTCGACCTGGGCACTGCCACGAAAATCATTCTGCTTGATGAAACAGGAAAGTTCATGGGATGCACAATTTCCCCCGGTGTGGGCATCTCTTTATACGCACTTGCGTCACGTACATCACAGTTGCCGACCATCAACTTAGAAACACCTGAGTCATCAATCGGAACAAATACAATCGATTGTATGAAATCAGGTATTGTATACGGTACAGCCGCGATGTTAGACGGACTTACCGACAGAATGGAAGAAGATTTCGGCAAAAAAATCAACTCGATTGTTGCAACAGGCGGACTGTCGAAAGAAATTGTCAAAAATTGTAATAAAGACATAATATATGACGACAATCTTATTCTGGACGGACTAAAATTTATTTATGAAAGGAATTCTGACAAATGAGCAACACAACAAGACGACGTACTAACAAAAATACTCAAAAGCTTGCACTTATATCCATACTTTCGGCACTAATAGTCGTGATGTCGTTCACTCCGATCGGATATCTTAAAGTTCTGTCAATTGCAATAACTTTTATTCCTATCCCCGTTGCGATCGGTGCAATAATCCTCGGACCCGGATACGGTGCGGTACTCGGAGCTGTTTTCGGCATAACAAGCCTCATTCAGTGCTTCGGACTTGATCCTTTCGGAACTAACCTTATGTCAATCAATCCGTTATTTACAGCACTGATGTGCATTGTACCGAGAGTTATGATGGGTTACTTATCAGGTGCAATTTTCAAAGCATTGAAGAACAAGGTTAAAAATTCAATTGTTGCTTATGGAATTTCGGCATTTTCAGGTGGATTTTTGAACACTGTCTTTTTTGTAGCGTTTCTTATCCTTCTGTTTGGCAACAGTGAAGTCTTCAAAGATTACAACGGAAACATACTTGCCATAATCACATCTTTGGTAACAATCAATGCTGTTATCGAGTGGTTTGCCTGCCTGTTCCTAGGTACAGCAGTTGCAAAAGCATTATCTAAGATTATTAATAAAGTCAATTAAAAAGACAAGGCACGGTTTATACCGTGCCTTAAATATTTTATTTGCAGAAATTGTCAATATATCTGTTAATAGCTTCATCAATAACTCTTATCGCTTCATCGGGACCATTGACTTCATCAACAGCAGTTTCTTTGTTTTCAAGATTTTTATAAACCTTGAAAAAATGTCTCATCTCATCAAATACATGAGGCGGAAGCTGATCAATATTTGTGTAGTTATTATAGTTGGGATCATTGAAAGCAATTGCAATTATCTTTTCGTCTTTTCGTCCGTTATCCATCATTGAAATAACACCAATAGGATAAGCTCTTACAAGAGTCAACGGTTCGAGTGACTGTGAGCAGATAAGAAGAACATCCAACGGGTCTTCATCATCACCATAGGTACGAGGTATAAAGCCATAGTTAGCGGGATAATGAGTGGATGTATAAAGAATTCTGTCGAGCATAATAAAGCCTGTTTCTTTATCGAGCTCATATTTCTTTTTACTGCCCTTCGGAATTTCAACAACCATCATAAAGTCATCAGGATTAATTCTTTTCGGTGAAATGTCGTGCCAGATGTTTGACATATTGTTTTCCCCTTTCTGAAAATTTATGTTTATTTACTTCGAGAGTGGCAAGCCCACCATCTGAAGTTTCTTTATAACGCTTAGAAATATCAAGACCGGTCTGTCGCATAACCTTAATAGCTTCGTCAAGAGAAATTTTTCTTGAATCGCTTAAAAAGCTCGCAAGGCTGACCGAGTTAATCGCTCTCATTGCTGCAACTGCATTTCTCTCGATGCACGGAATCTGAACCAGACCACAAATAGGATCACAGGTAAGTCCGAGATGATGCTCAATCGCAATTTCTGCTGCATACTCAATTTTATCAAGATCAAGTCTGAAAAGTTCACCCAAAGCTGCTGCAGCCATCGCACAGGCACTGCCAATTTCAGCCTGACAACCACATTCACTACCCGAAATGGAAGCATTGGTTTTTATAAGATTACCAATAAGTCCTCCTGTAGCCAGAGCTCTTAAGATTTCAGTGTCAGAATATCCTCTTTTTAACTGTTGATAATAAAGCACAGCAGGCATAACACCGGCAGAACCGCAAGTTGGAGCAGTAACAATCGTCTTGCCGTCAGCGTTCTGTTCACTTACAGCAAATGCGTACGCACAAACCTCTCTGTTTTCGCGTGTTTCTGCGCTTTCATCAATGTGCTGAGAGGTAAACAGATGCTTCGCTCTCTTCTGAACATTAAGACCACCGGGAAGAACACCGTCAGCATACAGACCTTCGCGGATGCTCTTTTTCATCTGGGACCACACTTCGTCAAGATAAATCCACACATTCGGCCCTTCGACCATTTCAACATACTGCCACAATCTCAAATGATTTTCAAAACAGTATTTCGATATATCTTCGTATGAGGAAGCAGGATAAATATATTCAAGCTTTTTGGTGGTATAGTTTTCAAACTCAATGTCACCGCCACCAACGCTGAGAACCTGTCTTTTATCAATCTGTCTGCCGTTGGAATATGCATAGAGATCCATAGTGTTCGGATGCCTCAGATCGTGCTTCTCATAATCAAAAACAACTTCACATTTCTTGGGTGCGAATGTTTCAAGTATGATTCTGTCAGTTCCGTGGCCAACACCTGTTTTTGAAAGTGAACCGTAAAGAATTACCTTAAAGCTGTCGGCATCCGGATTCAGCTCCATAAAAATCTTACAAGCAGCTTCAGGACCCATTGTATGAGAACTTGAAGGTCCTTTACCTATTTTATATAAATCAATAAGAGATTTCATACTGTTACTCTTGTTTTTAATTTCAGTATTATTCATTATTTCACCCCAAAACCATTTTATTACAATAATCAATAAGTTTCAAGGGTTATTTTAAAAAAACCGACATCAAAGCGATGTCGGTTTAACTTTATTTATTAATTATATTTCTGTCAATAATAACACCTAATCTTGTGTCGAAGAATCGGCGAAGCAATTTCTCTTTACCTGTAAGTGCTTTCTTGGCAGGTATCGGCTTTTTAAAACGACCGATATCACCGTCATCACAGATAAAAGCCTGCGTCAGACAAATACCTCCCTTACCCTTCAACTGAGCTCTGACGTAGCAAGAAATGCTTGCATAATAATCGTTTAAGTGAACAACAGAAACAGACTCATTATCTGAACTATAGTTATCAGACTGAATAATTTCGCCATCTGCAATCCATTCAATTACTTCAGTATTAATTCCCTTAACAGTAATTGTCTGTTCATCTTCATCAACAGAAATCTCAGTGACAGCAGGAGTCGGTCCTACACCAACAAAATCTTCACCTAACTCATTCTTAGCATAACGTGCAATTGAGAAAAAGTTGCCGTTTTCCATTGCTCTTCTGAGATTCTCTACGGAATATTCAGGAAGAACAAAATCCATAAATGCGGTATCAATCTCGCACACTCTGTGAGCATCACTGTTGGAAAATCCCCATACTGTACGCTCTCCTTCAGGAATAAGTCTCATTAGAAGCTCATCCCAGAGAATTCGGTCACTTCTGTTAGGTCTGTCATACATATTAAGAACTTCCATACCGAGACAGGATTTGTATCTTCTGAATAAATCAGCAAAGAACTCTATATTTTTCTCAACCTTTGCGCAGGAAGGATCTTTATACGCCTGAAGCCAATCCGTGGGATGATTGATATGCGAAACACCGCCGCTTTTCTCAATTTTGCGTATCGGCTCTTCATAATCGTTTTCTTTGCCATAAACACCTTCACACGCATCATCAGTAAAGTATCCGTTAACGTGATTCTTGACAAGAGTAAACATATTGGCTTCAATTGCATCGGCTACACAGTTAAGACCGCGTGTTTTGGTACGGGTATTATTTTTTGTTTTATGCGTACCGTTCAGTATAGCTTTATACTGTTGTGTTGTCGGATGACTGCGCTTGCCGTGCCACAACAGCTGAAAACGAAACAATGGTATAATTGATGGTTCCTTATCCCACTCTTTGCCAAGTATTCCATGCTCAGCAAATGCAAGAATATCAAAATCATTATCATAGAAACCTTCAATCATTTCAGTCATAGTGTTATTTGCGTCACTATAAGTAGAATGCGTATGAAGATTAGTTTTATAATGATTTTCGGGATTATTTATAAGTTCAATTACATCATCATAAGGATTGATAATTTTAAACTTTCTTTGATTTTGCATAATATCCCTCATTATTTTGCGGCTGGTACATTAATTTCAAGATCAGTAAGAGGGAATGAGCAACACGGATGAATACAACCAAATTTATAGTCAGCAAGACGACGGTATTCAAGGTGCTTAGGAACATAAACCTTACCTGAAAGAAGATGAGAATGACAGAAACCACATTCACCGCTTCGGCAACGCGCAGGTGCTGAAATTCCATTCTTTTCAAGTATCTGCATTACAGAGTCGTTTGATGAACCTGAAACAGTAGTAGTCATATCCTGAATGGTTACAGTAATTTTAACGGTCTCAGGAACATCTGACGGATAATCAGGCTGAGTTGACGGATTATGGAATTCACCAAACATCTCGTGTCGAATATATTTCTTTTCAAGGTTAAGTTTTGCAAGCTCTTTATCAAGGAAATCATACATCTGCAGAGGTCCGCAGATGAAAACCGAATAAGCTTCATCAGCAGGTGCATACTTTCTGATAAGCTCTTCAGTGATAAAACCACTCTCAAAACCATCTTTACCTGTTTTAGCGTCCTTGTCGCTTAAAACATGAATAACCTTGACTTTAGAACATTTTGCAGCTATTGCATCAAGTTCGTCTTTAAAGAGAATAGCATTTTCGTTTCTGCTGCCATAAAGAAGAGTCATTTCAAAATCTTCATCACCATCAGCAATTGCATTTGCCATTGACACAAAAGGTGTGATACCGCTACCACCTGCAAGACAGATTACTTTATCTGCATCACGCAAAGGCTGATAATCAAAATGACCTTCAGGAGCAGATACTTCAACACTCGTACCAACTGTCCAGTTATCAAGAATATATCTTGACATAAGACCGCCTTCAACAAGCTTAATTGTAAGCTCATATTTACCCTCAAGAGAATCCTTTGGTGAAGAAGAAATTGAATAAGCTCTTGTAGCTTTTACCCCTTCAATTGTCTCGAAAACAGTAAGATATTTACCCGCAGCAAAATAAGCAAGTTCTTTAGTTCCTTTCTCAACATCAGGAACCAGAGTGAATGTTTTACAATCATCAGCACGCTGTGAAACAGCTGCAACCTTTAAATACTGACGTTTTGGGTGTAAAGCCTTAGCTATTACACTAGCCTGGTCAGAAAAATCAGGAAATTTAGCCTGAGTTGCCTCAAACACCGTCTGACGGTCAGAGAGCATCGGTATGAATTTTTTTGCTTTTAATGATTTGATGTCAGCCATATTATTTGCCCTCCTTCAACTTTTTAACGACAATTCCGCCCGCTTTTTCACCTGTATAGTATGCACAACCATAACCGTCGCCTCTTTCCTGTGAAGCGCCACAGAAGAAGAAATTATCGAACGGCTGATCTTTTAAGTACTGAATAGTACGCGGAAGCATACTATCCCACTTTTCAAGCATATAACCGTACGGTGTTCCAAGCGGAGTATTAAGATAACGAGCGAATGTAGGCGGTAATGCAATCTCAATTTCTTCAATATATGGTGTAATTGAAATATTAAGTGCCTTTTCACAGGTTTCTATCATATCTTTTGCAACCTTAGTCTTAAACTTTTTATAATCCTGAGGCTTAATGTCCTTCATAACATCACCAAATGTCATTGAAGTCAGGAACAACTGACAAGTACCTTCAGGAGTACAATCAGGTATAATTTCATTAAGACAGTTAATGATACAGTAACCGCTGAAATAGTCTTTAACAAGCTCAAACTGTTTATCTGAATCAGCATCGGGAGCAATAAATACAGAATAGTCAGTAATACCAAGTTCTTCTTTTGTCTTGTTCATGCCGAGATAAACAGTTGTAAGCGTGACTGCTGTTTTACGTGAGTTAAGCATTTTGAGCTGCATCTCAGGGATATCTTTTTCATCAAACAAATCCTTGAACACAGCATAAGGATATGAGTTACAGATAATATATTTACCGTATACTTCCTTTTCGCCGTTGATTACAACGCCTGCAGGCTTACCGTCTTTCATGATTACCTTAGTAACCTCAGAGTTATACCAGATATCGCCACCATTATCACGAATAACTTTGTCAATCGCAAGACTCATCTCGTGACTGCGATATTTCGGTATACCTGTACCATTCTTAACATAACTGTGAAGAACGCACATATAGTAAAGGAAATCGAACTGTGATGCCGGAGAGCCCATATAACACCAATATGTATTAAAAATGTCTTGTGCTTTTTTAGGCATACCGAGTGCATCAAGACCCTCAGACATTGTATGAGAAACCATTCGCATAATGTCAGGAAGATCCTTCAATGATCCGGGTAATTTTTTCGGATCATCCAAGCAATCAAACGCTTTGAACATACGTGTTGACAAATCAAAAGCAGCCATACAACTTTCATAAGAACCGGGAACAAGTTCATCGAGCTTGCGCGCAAAGTTTTCAAAACCAACAGGCATTCTTGCGTCAATAACAACCTCTACACCATCTTCGTTAATAAACGTATCGGTATCGCCTTCTTTAGCAGGTACAACAAGACGGAATGTAGAATCATGTGTACACCATTCAACATCAGCATTAAATCTGTTAAACATAGCTTCAATTGGACCTGATTCGTCAGGTGCACCGACACCAGCAAGCTCATGCAATGAAGGCTCAAATTCAAATCTGCCTCTTACAAAAGAGGAAGCAGAACCGCCGGGTATGTTATGACGTTCAAGAAGCAGTGTTGAATATCCCGCTCTTGCACAGGTAGCAGCAGCTGCAAGCCCGCCATTACCGGCACCGATGACAATTACATCATATTGTTTACTCATATTAGCACTCCTTTTCATGCTTATATTTCTACAAGAAATATTTTAACACAACAAAGTAATATTTACAATAATTAAATATATAAAAATACCCGTCAGAACTAATCCAACGGGTATTTTGGTGCGGATAACAGGACTTGAACCTGCACGCTTTCGCACCAGATCCTAAATCTGGCGTGTCTGCCAATTCCACCATATCCGCAACTGCCTGTTTATTATATCACAAGGAGTCCAAATGTCAATATAATCAACTATTTTTAATCTTCTTTAATGCACCTTTTTCAAGACGGCTTACCTGCGCCTGGGAAATACCGACTTCTTCAGCCACTTCAGTCTGAGTTTTACCCAGCATAAATCTTAAATTAAGAATTCTTTTTTCTCTGTCTGATAATCTCCTGATTGAATCTTTTATCAGTATTTCATCCATCCAGCTGTCTGCTGTGTTTTTATCTCCTATCTGATCCATTACATATATCGCTTCTCCTCCGTCATTATAAACGGGTTCATATAATGAGATCGGATCGACAATTGATTCAAGAGCAATGACCACTACCTCCTTTTTTAAATCAAGTTCTTTAGCAATTTCTTCAACAGTTGGTTCACGGTCAAGTCTATTTGATAAATCTTCCCTTACCTGTATAGCTTTATAAGCAGTATCTCGCATCGATCTGCTGACACGGACTGAATTATTATCCCTTAAATATCTTCTTACTTCACCAATAATCATCGGAACAGCATATGTGCTGAACCTTACGCCAAGATTGACATCAAAGTTATCAATCGCCTTTATTAATCCGATACAACCAACTTGAAACAAGTCGTCAAGCGGTTCACCACGTGATGAAAAACGTTGAATAACACTGAGCACAAGCTTTAAATTACCGTTTATCAGTTCATCTCTGGCTCTTTCATCACCGTCTTTGCATTTCTTTAGTAATTCAGTTTTTTTATCTTCTTTTAAAACCTTGAGTTTTGAAGTATCAACACCACAGATTACAACTTTGTTATATTGCATAAAAAACCTCCCTACGGTAAAATTTTTACCAATGGGAGGTTTTGTTATTCATTAAAAAATTGTTTTGAGCCACTTAATACACATATCAACCCATGCCTGAGAATTTTTAACATAATCGAGTCTCTCTTCAACCGTCACAACATCAGTTGATGTCGAAAATCCGTGACCGCCTTTAGAGAAAATATGCATTTCAAACGGTACATTATACCTGGATAAAGCCTGAGCATATATCAATGAGTTTTCGATAGGAACGAGATCATCATCTGATGCAGAAGCAATAAATGTTGGCGGTGTCAATTCAGTAACTTCAGTTTCAAGTGCAGGTGTAGGTTGAGCAAGAATTTTTCCTATTTCTTCAACAATACACGGATAACCCAAAATGCAAGCATTTGGTTTTTCCTCACTCATTGTAGATACTGCAGCTGCAAGATGACCGCCTGCTGAAAAACCGCATACCGCAATTTTATCAGGGTCAGTGTGCCACTTTTCACTGTTGGCTCTGATCGTTTTTAGTGCCTGAGCTGCATCATTAAGTGGTGTAGGGAAAAGAGCATGTTCTTTTAAAGAATATCTGAGAATAAAGACATTATATCCTTTTGCCATAAATTCAAAAGCAACTGGTTCAGCTTCACGATCAGAACAAAATGAATAACCTCCGCCAGGAAATACAAGCACCGCAGGTTTAACCTTCATATTCGGCATTTCATCAGAAATATCCGGAATATAAACATCTAAGGTAACATTTCTTTCTTCACTGAAAACAATACGTTCAATAAACATAATTAATCATCATACTCCTCAAAATCTTTAATATCCTGATACGATTTGAATACATAACCGTTTTCTTCAAGAACTTTCATGTTATTAAGAAAATATCCTATTCCGTTAATTACGCACAATCGAGGATCCTTAGCGCATCCGGTCCTTATACCGAGTTTGGATTCAATATATTTATCAATACCCATAATCTCGGCACCACCGCCCGTGAGAATTATTCCGTTGACAGACACATCTGCGTTAAGTTCAGGCGGTGTCTGTTGCAAAAGCAAACGGATATTTTCAACAATAATATCCAATTGTTCTTTGATTGCATAAAATATATCTGTTGAAGTAACTTCAATAACTTTAGGAAGATTTGTAATATCGTCTTTACCAACTGCACGAACAGCAAGTTCGGCATCGAGAATCTTTGCAGCACTTACCTCTTTTTTTACATTTTCTGCAGTTACCTTACCGATTACAATATTTTTTTCTTGCTTTAAATATCGACAAATTGCCTCGTCAAAATCATTGCCTGCGGTTTTTACTGAAGATGAAACTGCAACCAGACCGCTTGCGACAACCGCAATATCTGTAGTTCCTCCACCGATATCAACAATCATCGTTCCATGATAATCATTAAAATCAACTCCTGCGCCTACAGCAGCAGCTAGCGGTTCTTCAATTACACAAGCACGGGCAGCACCCGAACTGATCGCAAGGTCAAGAACTGTTCTGATATCCAATTCCGAAGTTTGTGACGGAACACAAATTAGAATGTTTGGTTTAAATATCTGACTGCCGCATATATGCTGAATATAATATCTGAGTATGTTCTGCACGGCCTCATAATCAAAAACCGTACCTTTTCTTATAGGCTCAATAACAGTCAAAGAATCAGGAGTGCGTCCAATCATTTTATACGCTTCTTTACCAACAGCTTTTATTTTGTCAGTGAAAGTATCATAAGCAATCACAGACGGCTCATCAACTTTAATACCTTTACCTTCTACGATTGCAAGAACACTTGTTGTTCCTAAATCAAATCCGATTTTAGAACCGAGCATACACTCCCCCCTTAACTTAATTGTTTTTATTCATTTTACTATTAACCAGTGCTGCAGTCAAGCAATAAACTCCGGCAGCACCGAACAAATACAACATTTTTCCGCATTCGCTTAAAGTTGCACCTGAAGTTTTAACATCATCAATTATAAGAACTGTCTTATTTTCAACATTGTATTTTTCATTTACATCGAAAACGCCTATAAGATTACCCTTGCGTTCAAGTTTTGAGCATCCACGCTGAACTTTTGTGTCATATAATTTTACAAGCAAATCATCATAAAGAGGAACATTGAGATTTTTGGCTACTCGTTTGGCAAGTAATCTGCTTTGATTATATCCTCGCTTCTTTGTGCTTCTTTTTCTCATCGGAATATACGTGACATAATCAAAATCTATTCCGTTATAGCGTTCTTTACAAGTTTCAGTCATCAGATCAGCAAGACATTTATAGTTCAGTCTTTCATCTCTGAATTTATAATTATGTATGCACTCTTTAACAGAGTCTACATAATACAACGGCGCTACTACACCATCATAAAAATTACTTTTAGCAGATTTGCAGATGCAGTCAGCTTTCAACGCTCCGCAATACTTGCAGATATCACCGTAAATCCACGGTAATGTAGCTTTACAAGAGTCGCAGACATCAACATAAGACTCTGTAAGCTCACCGCAAAATTTACATCTGTTCGGATAAAATAAACAAAAAATATTTTCAATAATATCTTCACAGAGTCTCTTATTCTTCATCTTCATTCTCCGTACATAAGAAATGTTTTAAAGCAGAATAGCGTTTCGTCTTACTGTTATTTTCTGTCATCGACTGCACAACTTTTTCATTACCGACAAGTATCATTAATTTTTTAGCTCTGGTAACCGCAGTATAAAGCAAATTTCTGTAACAGAGATTAGGCACAACAGAAAAAACAGGCATAACGACTGCGCTGAATTCATTACCCTGACTTTTGTGTACTGTCATGGCGTATGCGTGTTCAAGTTCCGTAAGACCGTCAAACGAATACAAAGCTTCTTTGTCGTCATCAAATAATACTCTCAGGGTTGAGCTGATTTTGTCGACAGTTTTTATAACACCTATATCGCCGTTAAACACACCGCTGCCCTCTTCGTCATCACGTTTCCAAATAATATCGTAATTATTTTTAACCTGCATTACTTTGTCGCCTTCACGGAAAATCCGTCCGGAATTGACAATTTCATTTTTATTTTTAGCCGGTGGATTCAGCTTTTCCTGTAAAGCTTTATTCAGATATATAGACCCTGTTTCACCTTTTCTGGAAGGACATAACACCTGAATGTTGCTGATCGGAGAAAAATTATAAGCCTTAGGTAAACGCAAAGAACACAGATCAACTACAGTGTTTACTACGGATTGATTATTTTCACGCTTCATAAAGAAGAAATCATTATCTTTGGATGTGAGATCCGGCATTTTGCCGTTGACAATGTCATGTGCATTAGTTACAATTCTGCTTTTCATTGCCTGTCTGAAAACCTTTTTCAATTCAACAACAGGTAATATACCTGAATCAATAAGATCATGCAAAACATTACCTGCGCCAACAGCTGGAAGCTGATCGGAATCACCCACCATAATCAGTCTGCATCCAAGCGGAAGTGCATTCAACAAATTGGCAAACAACACTGAATCAACCATCGAAAGCTCATCAACAATCAATGCATCCGCTTTAATAGGGTTTTTAAGATTACGGGAAAAATAAGGATTATTATTCTTGTCCCACTCAACCTCAAGAAGTCGGTGAATAGTTTTTGCTTCTTTACCTGTTATTTCACTCATACGTTTAGCTGCGCGTCCTGTAGGTGCCGCAAGTGCAACATTCAAACCTTCAGCTTCAAACAGTTTAATCACTGCATTAAGTGTTGTTGTCTTGCCCGTACCGGGACCACCTGTCAGAATAAGAATGCCTTTTTCGACTGCAGTAAAAATCGCTTTACGCTGATTTTCGTCATAAATTATACATTCATTTCTTTCAATATTATCAATGTCCTGCATGAGGGTAGACTTTCCCGCAGGCGGAAAACGCAACATTATTTTAATTCGCTCTGAACATGTCTTTTCGGCAGAATATATATGAGGTAAAAAAACAAAATCTTCACCATCAATATTATACCAAATCAATTTTTTCTCATCAATCAGTATATCAATCACTTCTTCAATTTCAGCAATATCTGTTTCAAGTAATTGAGAACATGGTGTTATTATTTTTCTTATCGGTAGACAAGTGTGACCATTATTAAGATTGTGACGAACAACATGAATAACACCGGCCTTCAATCTATATAAAACATCGGGTTTATCTGCAAATTCAGATGCAATCAGATCAGCTCTTTCAAAACTGATGTTGATTGGATCTGAACACAATTCATACGGATTCTTTTTAATAACATCCACCGCATGAGCGCCAAATGCTTTATACGCTCGAAGACATTCAAAAGGTTTCATACCGAAACGTTCTAACGCTATTATGATTTGTCTTACAGCAAATTGTTCATTGAAAGACTTACTCATTTTTTCTGCTTTTTGCAAGGAAATTCCTCTGATAACCGCTAATTTTTCAGGATGATTTTCAAGAATTTCAAATGTTTCATCGCCAAATCTTTCGATAATCTTCTGAGCAGTTTTCGCACCTATGCCCGTAACAGCTCCCGATGCGAGATATTTATATAATTCGGCCGCAGTTGAAGGCATTTTACGTTCGCATAATTCTGCACGGAACTGTCGGCCGAAGGTCTGATGCATAACCCAATTTCCCTTCAGTCTCAATTCCTCACCTGCAGATATTTCCGGCAAAACACCCACAACAGTAATATACTCAACTTCAGTTGACAGTTCAATTACAGTAAAACCGCTGTCATCATTATGAAAGACAACATCTTCAACCGTACCCAGAATTTCTTCAAGCTCCTGCTCCATATAACACCTGTCAGTAAAAACTATAAAATCACCTCACTGACTTATTCAGCGAGGTACAAAGCAAAATATAAGTAAGCAGTCCTATAAGCCGAGTTCTGTCGTTTAAGGCAATTATCTATCCAGATTACAGGTTACCCTGCAACTCAAGCCACCCGTCGGAATATACGTCGAGCAAACGCTGAATTCCTGTCGGTGTTGCCCCGAATAGGGTTTACATAACAAAACAGTTTCCTGTATGTTGGTGAGCTCTTACCTCGCCTTTCCACCCTTACCACAATGTGGCGGTATCTCTCTGTTGCACTGTCCCTAAGGTTACCCTCGGCGGCCGTTAGCCGTTATTCTGCTCTATGGGGCTCGGACTTTCCTCATGCAATTGCATGCAACTGCCCAGACTGCTTACTTGTAATATTTTAATTGATAATTCACATAATGTCAATTTATTTCTATTGATTATTTGAAATCTATATAGTAAAATATTGACAGAAAAGAGGAATCAAAATGAATAACAGAAACGAAAAACATTCTTCAAAATATGATACAGCTAAAATTCCGATTACACGTATCGAAAAAGAGATTATAGATAACCGTAATAATCAAAAATACAATCAAAATATCACCAATCAATCAAAACCAGATCATAGCACTAAAAGAATAACTAAATCAAAACAAAAACAGTCGTTTTTTTCAAAATTCATATTATCTCTATTATTAATTATCTCCATAATCAGTGGATCTCTCTTAGGTTATATTTATTCTCTTTGCTCAAAGACTGATTACAAACGTTCTGAAAATTTAATTTCAATTAATACTACAAACATAAGAAATAATATATATAACATTTTACTGATCGGTACTGATAAAGAGGAAGATGGTGCTTCCCGTTCAGATTCAATGATTCTTGTAACAATTAACAAAAATCAGAAAACAATAAAACTAACATCTTTTATGCGTGATCTCTGGGTTAAAATACCCGGACATGACTATATGAGACTCAATGCAGCTTACAGCATAGGCGGTGCTGATTTGTTGCTTAAAACAATTGAAAAAAATTTCGAAATAGAAATCGATAATTATATTGTGGTTAACTTTGATATGTTTAAAGAATTGATTGACGGTATCGGAGGCGTTACGGTTGATATAACCGAAACAGAGGCAAATTTTATCAATCGTACAACTCATGCAAAAGTAACAACAGGTCAAAACAACCTTAATGGTGATTACGCCTTAATCTATTGCAGAATCAGAAAACTTGACTCAGATTTCAGTCGCACTCAGCGTCAGCGAAAAGTAATTAACGCAATCATAAACAAGATTCGTAGTCAGAATATTCTGACTACAGTATCAGTCGCTTCAGAGGTGTTGCCGTTTATCACATCTGATATTTCACCGCTAAACATGACAACAAAAGTATTTAGTGCAGTTAGTTATCTGCAATACTCAACCGAACAGATACGTATTCCTGCAGACGGTACATATCAAAACAAAACTATTAATTCACAGGCTGTTCTTGTTCCAGATTTTGAAGAAAGCGCCAAATTGATTCACGAATTTATATATTAAATAAAAAGGAGAGTGTTAAATCACTCTCCTTCTATTTTGTTGACAAAAAGCGGTATGGGTTTTACCCATACCGCTTGAGTTTTATTGTGCGATCAGAGAACTGTAACTGTACCTGTTGACTGATCGATTGCCTTTGCACCGTTTACGATATCATCAAGGTATGACTTATCGTTGTCGTTAATCAAAGGTCTTGTACCTTCAAGGTTTGCTGCTACTTTGTATGATCCGGTGAGTGCTGATGCTTCACCAACGAGCACTTTGAACAATGCAACCGAGTCTGTTGTATCGATAAGTGCGTCACCGTTGATATCACCGTAAAGT
>JAZROM010000060.1:0-8096 GCA_045648745.1 Acutalibacteraceae bacterium
AATTATGTGGTAAAATACCATCTGCGTGAATATTTCGAAAGAGGTGACAGTAATGAAGGAAGGAATCCATCCTAAGTACGAAAAGACAGTTATTCGTTGTGCTTGCGGTAATGAGATAGAGACTCGTTCTACCAAGGAGAATTTGCGTGTTGATATTTGCTCAAAATGTCATCCGTTCTTTACAGGTAAGCAGAAGCTTGTTGATACAGGCGGACGTGTTGACCGCTTCAATAAGCGTTTTAATTTGTCAAAATAATTTACGAAATTGTAAAATAAGGCGATGCTGTTGTGCATCGCCGTATTTTTTTCGGAGGTGAACCGTTTGGAATACAGAACCATTCTCAATGAAGCGAGTGACGAGTTTATCGAACGCAAGTCCCGTTTTATCGGATACATCAAGCCTGTTACAACGCAGGAAGAGGCAGTCAGCTTTATAAACTCAATCAAATCGAAGCATTGGGACGCGACTCACAATGTCTACGCCTATGTTCTTCGTGAGGGTCAGGTGCGCCGTTATTCCGATGACGGTGAACCGCAGGGTACGGCAGGTATTCCCGTGCTCGATGTTCTTTTAAAAGAGAACGTAACTGATTGCGTAGTTGTTGCTACGCGTTATTTCGGCGGAACACTCCTCGGTGCGGGCGGACTTGTCCGTGCGTATTCGCATACGGCAAAAATTGCCGTTGATGCAGGACAGGTTATTACAATGAAGCTCTGTAAGGTGCTTAAGGTTACCTGTGACTACAATTTTTACGGCAGACTCAATTCGTTTATTCCAGAAATGGGCGGAGTGATTGACGACACCGAATTTGCCGATAATGTTACGGTTACATTCAAACTTCCTGTTGATGATGTTGCAGGATTCGATGCAAAACTTGTCGATATGAGCTTCGGTAAGTTCCATACCGAAGAAATCGGAGAAGAATATAAATATTTTTGATTTTTTTAAAGGAAAAACAAAATATTTGGAGTATATAATAAATAGAGGGTTATAAAACACGATTGGAGTGATAAAAATGAAAACAGTCAGAGAAATCACTTGCGAGAACGAGCATAAGATTTTAAGTCAGAATGCTTGCTTTTCGGACTCAAGCCGTGGCAGACCGCGTCCGGAAGATGAATGCGAATTGCGTACTTGCTTCCAGCGTGACCGTGACCGTGTTATTCATTCCAATTCATTCAGAAGACTCAAGCATAAAACGCAGGTATTTTTGTCTCCCATGGGTGACTATTACCGTACGCGTCTTACCCATACGCTCGAGGTTGCACAGATTGCACGTACAATCGCAATCGCCCTCGGACTTAACGAAACACTTACAGAGGCAATTTCTCTCGGACACGACCTCGGCCACACTCCTTTCGGTCATGCGGGTGAAAGAGCACTCAACAGTGTCTATGACGGAGGTTTCCGTCATTACGAACAGAGTCTGCGTGTTGCAGATGTTATTGAAAAAGAAGGCAGAGGACTTAACCTTACCGAAGAGGTGCGTGACGGTATTGTCCGCCACACTTCAGGTACAGAGGCTTTTACACTTGAAGGCAGAATAGTCCGTCTTGCCGACCGTATAGCTTACATAAATCACGATATCGACGATGCCGTGCACGCAGGAGTGCTTAAAGAAACCGATATCCCTGCAGATATCCGTGATGCTTTGGGGCAGAATAAATCACAGCGAATCAACAAGCTTGTTCTTTCTGCCGTAAATAACAGTAAAAACGATATTATCCTCGGCGAGGACTGTGCTGATGCTTTTGCGACTCTACACAGCTTTATGTTTGAGAGGGTGTACACAAACCCCGTCTGCAAGAGCGAGGAAGCACGTGCGATTGAGATGATAAAGTGGCTCTATGAGTATTTCCTTCTTCATCCGGACGAAATGCCGTCAGAGTACAAAATCATCCGCGAAAAAGAAGGTGTTGAGCGTGCTGCCTGTGACTATATTGCAGGTATGACGGACAGGTATGCGGTGCACACCTTTGAAGAGCTTTTTGTTCCTCGTTCGTGGGTTGTTATGAAGGGGGAATAATATGGCAATCAGTGACGAGTTCCTTACCGAGCTCCGAGCGCGTACCGATATTGAAAGTGTTATTTCACCCTATGTCAATCTTTCTAAAAGAGGCAGACTGGTCAAAGGTCTTTGCCCTTTTCATAACGAGAAGACACCGTCGTTTACGATTTATACGGACAGTCAGTCATACTACTGCTTCGGTTGTGGTGCAGGCGGAGATGCAATAACCTTTGTCCGTCAGATTGAAAATCTTGATTATGTGGAAGCAGTCAAGGTTCTTGCCGAACGTGCAGGTATGAAGATGCCTGAGGACGGCTATGACGATTCACTTGCAAAGCACCGTCAGCGAATTCTTGCGGCAAACCGCGAGGCGGCAAAGTTCTTTCATGCAACAATGATGTCAGAACAGGGTAAAATCGGTCTCGATTATTTTCTCGGCAGACGGCTTACAATGCAGACTATCAGGCATTTCGGCCTCGGCTACGCGCCTGATTCATGGGATGCGCTTTTAAAGTATATGCGTTCAAAGGGCTTTACAAATCAGGAGCTTTATGACGCAAACCTTGTGCGCAAATCCGAAAAAAACGGACGTACGCATTATTACGATAACTTCAAAAACCGTGCAATGGTACCGATTATCGACCTGCGCGGCAATGTGATAGCGTTTGGCGGACGAGTCCTCGATGACTCAAAACCGAAATATATCAACACATCCGACACCTTGGTTTATAAAAAGAGTGACGGCGTTTTCGCACTTAATTTTGCAAAGAACGGCAATCCGTCACAGATAATCGTTGCCGAAGGCTATATGGATGTTATTGCCCTGCATCAGGCAGGCTTTACCAACTCAATTGCATGTCTCGGCACAGCATTGACACAGGAACAGGCACGTCTTGTTTCGCGTTATGCAGAGGAGGTTGTTCTTGCCTATGACTCTGACGAAGCAGGTCAGAAGGCAACACGCCGAGCTATAGATATTTTCAGCAAAACGGGAGTCAAAATCCGAGTGCTTAAGCTCACGGGTGGTAAGGACCCCGATGAGATTATCAAGAATTTTGGCAAAGAAAAATTCCGCAGTCTTATCGACGGTGCAGCAAATGATATCGAATACGCAATCCTTCGTGAACGCGAAAAGTACGATCTCGACTCAATCGACGGTAAGACAAAATTCCTGACAGCGGTTGCTTCTGTACTTGCTAATGCAAACGCAATTGAGCAGGATGCATATGCGGCAAAGCTTGCACAGGAGATGAGCATAAGCAAGGATGCGATTCTGCAGGAAGTCAGACGTGCTTATAAACGCAAACTTGAAGCGCAGAAAAAGAGCCGATTCAATGAAATTGTCAAAGAAACGGTCACACCGAAGGATGCTGTCAATCCCGAACGTGCAAAGCACGTCCGTGCGACAAAAGCGGAAGAAGTTCTTATCGCAAGTCTGATGCTCAATCCTGATTTTTACCGTAAAATCAAGGACGAGCTCAGTGAGGAGCTTTTTATAACGGACTTTAACCGAAGAGCTTATTCGGCACTTGCAACCCGTCTTGAAACAGGCAGAAGCATTGAACTTTCAATGTTTGCCGCAGAATTTACTCCCGAAGAAATGGGCAGACTTGCTCAATTCGGTGCAATGGGAGGAACTATCAGCAATACCGTTGCCGAGTGTAACGATTGCATAAAAGTATTAAAAGAAGAAAAAGTTAAGTCCTCGGCAGTGAATGCCGCAGAACTCAGCGACGAAGATTTTAAAAATCTGTTCAGAAAAACGGATGTTTAATAAAGGAGAAATGACTATGGAAAATCATGCACCCGAACAAAAGAAATCACCCCTTAAGCTCTTGCTTGAAAAAGGCAAGGTAACGGGCAAACTCACCTCACATGAGATTGATCAGGCTCTCATCGATATGGATATCGATATTGAAGAGCTTGACAAATTCTACGAAACCCTTGAAAATCAGAATATTGAGCTTATTGACGACCTTTCAAATATTGACCTTGAAAACGTTGATTTCAGTATGGATATGCCAAAGTCAGCAGAACTCGCAACAGAGGATGTTGATGACAAGGCACAGGGCAACGATGACCCCGTTAAGGTTTATCTTAAAGAAATCGGCCGTATTCCTCTTCTTACGGCTGAGGAAGAAATCGAGCTTGCAGTACGTATTGTTGATGATGACGAAAGCGCAAAGAAAAGACTTGCTGAGGCTAACCTTCGTCTTGTTGTTTCTATTGCTAAGAGATATGTCGGCAGAGGTATGCATTTCCTTGACCTTATTCAGGAGGGTAACCTCGGTCTTATCAAGGCAGTTGATAAGTTTGACTACACAAAGGGCTTCAAATTCTCAACTTACGCTACATGGTGGATAAGACAGGCTATCACAAGAGCGATTGCTGACCAGGCAAGAACAATCCGTATTCCTGTTCATATGGTTGAAACAATCAACAGAGTCAAGAAGACAAACAGTCAGCTTCTCCATAGAAACGGCAGAGACCCGAGTGCAGAAGAAATTGCAGCTGAACTCGGTATGCCTGTTGCAAAGGTAAGAGGAATCCTCCGTGTTGCACAGGAGCCTGTTTCACTCGAAACACCTATCGGTGAAGAGGAAGACAGCCATCTTGGTGACTTCATTCCCGATGACGATGCTCCGGCACCGGCAGACGCAGCATCAATCCTTCTTCTTAAAGAACAGCTTGATGAAGTGCTCAAGACTCTTACTCCGCGTGAAGCAAAGGTCCTCATGCTTCGTTTTGGTCTTGAGGGAGGACATCCCCATACTCTTGAAGAGGTTGGTAAGGAGTTTGACGTTACACGTGAGCGTATCCGTCAGATTGAGGCAAAGGCACTCCGCAAGCTCCGCCATCCGAGCAGAAGCAAAAAACTCAAGGATTTCCTTGACTGATTGCCGATAACAGTTTCATATTTCGCCGCATAATATATGATAAAGGCGGTGAAAAATGAAACGGCGAAGAAAAATAATCATCCCGACCGTTACGGCAGTTTCGCTGCTTTGTGCGGTCGGGATTTTCTGTTTTATAGAATTAAGAATCAAAAGCATCCGTGATGAAATGTCAGCCCTTGAGGCAAACAGCGTTGCATCGTCAGCACTGACGGCGGGGATGACCGAAGCACTTGCGGATTACAAAATAAACTATTCCGATATTGTCAGCTTTACTTATGATGATAACGGCAACATAAAATCTCTTTCAACGGATATAATAACGCTTAATACCCTCGGCAATGAGATCGGCACTAAAACAGATGTTTATATCAACAAAATGGGAACTTATAAGGTTACGGTACCGTTATCGGCTATTTTAGGTGTTCAGCTTATTTCGGGTATAGGTCCTGATATAACATTTTATGTCACTATGAGAGGGCTTACGTCTACTCGTTTTGAAGACAGTTTTGAACAGGCAGGCGTCAATCAGACTCGACATCAGATATTTCTGAGTGTTACAATCAAAACTCACGTCATATTCGGCGGTAAGGTAAGTGTCGTTGAGTACAATTCAAATATCTGTATTGCCGAAAGTGTAATTGTCGGTGTAACTCCGTCCACTTTTGCTCATTTTTAATGTTGATTAAAATACGAAAAGTTGATATAATAATAGAAAATCCTTGTGGGGAAGTGTCACTATGGCAGATTATGAAAATTCAATAAAAAGGGCATCGGAGCTGAGGGATATACTCAACTACCACAGCCACAAATATTATGTCGAGGACAGTCCTGAAATCGAGGATTTCGAGTATGACCGACTTATGCGTGAACTTTCGGATATCGAGGATAAATATCCTGACCTTATCACACCTGATTCACCGACAAGACGTGTCGGCGGCAGTGCCGACGGTCAGTTTGAACCCGTCGAACACGCGGTGCAGATGGCAAGTCTGCAGGATGCTTTCAGCATCGATGAACTCCGTGCATTCGACAAGCGTGTGCGTGAAACCGTAAGGGACGCAGTCTATGTTGTCGAACCTAAAATCGACGGACTTTCAGTTTCTGTTGAGTACGAAAATGGCGTATTTTTCCGTGGTTCAACCCGTGGTGACGGTGTGGTCGGTGAAAATGTCAGTGCAAACCTTTGCACAGTCGGTTCTATTCCTCTTAAAATCAAAGAAAATCTTCCTGCTATTGAAGTGCGCGGTGAGGTTTATATGCCTCGTGATGTCTTTTTTAAGCTCGTTGAACAGCAGGAGAATAACGAAGAAAAGCCCTTCAAAAATCCCCGTAATGCAGCTGCAGGCTCACTGCGTCAGAAAAATCCGAAGATTACCGCAAGCCGTAAGCTTGATATTTTTGTTTTCAATATTCAGCGTGTTGAAGGTAAGGAGCTTACAAGCCATAAACAGTCGCTTGATTACCTTAAGGAATTAGGCTTCAAAACCGTTCCGTTCTATACTCTTTGCAAAAATATCGACGAAGCAATTGCAGAGATCAATCGAATCGGTGAAATTCGCGGAACTCTCCCGTTTGATATAGACGGTGCAGTTATCAAGGTTGATGACTTCTCTCACCGTGAAGCACTCGGCAGCACGTCGAAGTTCCCGAAATGGGCAGTTGCGTTCAAATATCCTCCCGAGGAGAAGCGGACAAAGGTTGTTGATATCGAAATAGCTGTCGGCAGAACAGGTGTTCTGACTCCGACTGCCGTGTTTGAGCCTGTGCTTGTTGCAGGCTCGACTGTAAGCCGTGCTACGCTCCATAATCAGGACTTTATCTCTGAAAAGGACATCCGTATCGGTGATACCGTAATTATCCGTAAAGCGGGTGATATTATCCCTGAGGTGCTCAGCGTTGTTGAACACGGTGAGAATTCCGAACCTTACACAATGCCGACGGTCTGCCCTTCCTGTGGTGCGACAGTTGTGCGTGAAGAAGGGGAGGCGGCAGTACGTTGCCTTAATACCGAATGTCCTGCACAGCTTCTGCGTAACCTGATTCACTTCTGTTCGCGTGATGCTATGGATATTGAAGGTCTTGGCGAAAGCAATCTCGAGCTTTTTGTCAATGAAGGTCTGATCAGGACACCTGCAGACATTTATACCGTTACCGAAGAACAGATTATTCCGCTTGAAAGAATGGCAGAGCAGTCTGCGAAAAATATCGTCGAAGCAATAAACAAATCAAAAGAAAATGACCTCGCAAAGCTTCTTTTTGCACTCGGTATCCGACACATCGGACAGAAAGCCGCAAAGCTTCTTTCCGAGCGCTTCGGTACAATGAGTGAGGTTATGAATGCTACATTTGACGATGTTATGACAATCGACGGCTTCGGTAAAATTATGGCAGAAAGCGTTGTCGGCTATTTCTCAATGCCACAGACGAGAGAGCTTATAGACAGACTTATGGCATCGGGACTTAATATGAAGTCGCTCAAAGAGGTTAAGGATATGCGCTTTGCAGGCAAAACCTTTGTGCTTACGGGTACTCTGCCGACTTACTCAAGAAAAGAAGCAGCAGAAATCATCGAATCCTTCGGTGGCAAAACAGCATCTTCCGTTTCAAAGAAAACGGATTATGTACTTGCAGGTGAGGAGGCAGGCAGTAAGCTTACAAAAGCAACCTCTCTCGGTATCACAATTCTTTCCGAAGATGATTTTAATATTATGATAAATTAAAAACTCAATAAACAACCAAAGCCGTAGCAAGACCATTGTTCTGCTACGGCTTAAACTTTGCACAGGCTATGTAGCCTTCGACTTAAGGTGAAGGTGGGTTTTGCACGGATGAGGCGGAAAAGAAGAAATCCGATAACAGGTAATATTTAATAGATAAATAGTAGGGTGGGGACTTGTTCTTGCCGAAAAAACTTTAAAAATCGCACCTGAAAAATAATTTGAAAAAATTTCAAAAAAATGCGAAAAAACACTTGCATTTTCTGAAATCTGTGATATAATACCAATTGTTCTCAGCCAATAGGTTGGGGATGCAAAGATGAAATGGCGATGTATGGGAGCATAGCTCAGCTGGGAGAGCATCTGCCTTACAAGCAGAGGGTCACAGGTTCGAGCCCTGTTGTTCCCACCATACGGCCCGGTAGTTCAGTTGGTTAGAACGCTAGCCTGTCACGCTAGAGGTCGACGGTTCG
>JAZROM010000061.1:0-41142 GCA_045648745.1 Acutalibacteraceae bacterium
CTTCTACCCACTCGAGTGCCTTTTCAGGTGTCATACCCCAGTTTGTCGGGCAAGTTGAAACAACCTCGATAAGAGAGAAGCCTTTGCCTTCGATCTGGTTCTGGAAAGCCTTTTTGATAGCCTTCTTTGCGTTCTTTACGTTCTTTACGTTGTTAACTGCAACACGCTCGATATAAGCTGCACCGTCAACCTTTGAAAGAAGCTCGGAAACCTTTACGGGATAGCCTACTGACTCAACGTCACGGCCGTAGGGTGATGTCTGTGTAACCTGACCGGGAAGAGTTGTCGGAGCCATCTGACCGCCTGTCATACCGTAGATTGCATTGTTTACGAAGATAACAGTGATGTTTTCTCTTCTAGCTGCTGAGTGTACTGTTTCTGCAGTACCGATAGCTGCAAGGTCACCGTCACCCTGATATGTAAATACAACCTTGGACGGATCACTTCTCTTTACACCTGTTGCAACTGCAGGAGCACGTCCGTGAGCAGCCTGAACAAAGTCACATGTAAAATAGTCATAAGCCATAACTGCGCAGCCAACGGGAGCAACACCGATTGTCTTGCCCTCAATGCCAAGCTCGTCGATAACCTCAGCAACAAGACGATGAATGATACCGTGTGTACAGCCGGGGCAATAGTGAAGCACTGCATCTGTAAGTGCCTTGGGTTTTTCAAATACTACTGACATCAGAACGCACCTCCGTTCTCGTTTACTTCATCGATTTTTGCAAGTACCTCTTCAGGTGACGGGATCATACCGCCTACACGGTTGCAGAGGTATACGGGCTTCTTGCAACGGATTGCAAGCTCGATATCCTCAATCATCTGACCCATACTCATTTCAACTGAAATGAATGCCTTGCACTTGTCTGCAGCCTCGTTAAGAACCTTCTTCGGGAACGGCCAGAGTGTAATCGGACGGATCATACCGACCTTAATGCCCTTTGCACGTGCCTCGTTGATTGCGTTCTTTGCAACACGGGCTGTGATACCGAATGATACAACGCAGATTTCTGCATCATCCATAAGGTACTCTTCGTACATTACTTCGTTTTCTTCGATCTGCTTATATTTCTCATATCTCTCAAAGTTCTTCTGCTCAAGAGCTTCAGGCTTGAGGTAGAGTGAGTTTACGATATTGTGCTTTCTTTCACAGTTTGTACCTGTGAGTGCCCACGGCTTCTCATAAGTGTTGATCTCACCTGCATCAAGAGAAACAGGCTCCATCATCTGACCCATTGTACCGTCAGCAAGAATCATTGATACCATGCTGTATTTGTCAGCAAGGTCGAATGCCTTGAATGTAAGGCTTGCCATTTCCTGAACGGAAGCAGGAGCAAGAACGATGTTACGATAGTCACCGTGTCCGCCGCCCTTTGTTGACTGGAAGTAGTCTGACTGTGAAGGCTGGATACCGCCGAGACCGGGGCCACCACGCTGAACATTGACTATAACTGCAGGAAGGTCACAACCTGCAAGGTATGAGATACCTTCAGCCTTAAGAGAAACTCCCGGGCTTGAAGAAGATGTCATAACTCTCTTACCTGTTGATGCAACACCGATTACCATATTGATTGCAGAAACTTCACTTTCAGCCTGGAGGAAAGTGCCGCCAATTTTCGGCATACGCTTTGCCATATAAGCTGCAACTTCAGTCTGCGGAGTAATCGGATAACCGAAATAATGATGGCAACCTGCAAGAATTGCAGCCTCGGCAATAGCCTCGTTGCCTTTCATAAGTACTTTTTCTGACATTTTACTCACCTCTCAACCGTAATTACGCAATCGGGACACATTGTTGCACAGAATGCGCATCCGATGCACTTTTCAGGATCAGTTACCTCTGCAGGATGGTGACCCTTAGCGTTAAGCTTTGTTTCTGACAGTTTGACAATACCTTTAGGACAAGCGCCCACGCAAAGGCTGCAGCCCTTACAAAGGTCTGTTTTGAATGTTACTTTTGCCATAACTTTACCTCCATATCTTATCTTGCAGAGTAAGGGGCATAAGATTATCTACCCTCTCACTCAGTTGATTATACAAATCTTTTCTGAGTGTTGTCATCTTTACAGGAAGTCCTGTTGCAGATGCAACGTCTGACGCGTATTCAAGTGAATCGAGAACGTCCTGCGCAGTTGTTTCCTCTCCGATATTGGAGTTGTTGACAATTGCGGTAAAACGCATACCGCACGCCTGCTCGATTTCACCCATAACCTCGAGAGTGCTTTGTACGTCACGCGTAAGCGGTCGGTACTTGTTGATAACCATAAGCATCTCGTAGTCATTTTCTTTAACTATGCTGTCAGCATATCTGCCGAGAGCATATGCACCTCTGTCATCTCCGCCGATATCCATAACCGCATAATCGGTTTTGTCATCAATGACGGAATATATTTCCTGCGGAAGTGCAGGCAGGTCAACGTTAGAATTTGCGAACGATGAAGAAATTAGCTTGATTCCTGCTTCATCCAATTCACGCTCGGAGTCCTTTGTACGGAAATAGGGATTAACGATATCAAGGTCTGCAATAACAACGCTTTTACCATCGTTTTTAAGACGGAACGCATAATTGACTGCGATATTCGTTTTGCCGCTTCCGTAGTGACCTGCAAAAAGAGTTATTCTTTTGTATTCCATAAAAACACCTTATAACTTGTTTCTGATTATCTTGCCGCTGATAGTCTTGGGAAGCTCTTTTCGGAACTCGACTATTCTCGGGTACTTATACGGTGCTGTGTGCTTCTTAACGTAAGTCTGGATTTCTTTCTTAAGCTCATCTGTGGGCTCTGTACCCGGTGTGAGGACAATGCTTGCCTTTACAACCTGACCTCTGATCTCGTCCGGAGCAGCTGAAACACCGCATTCAAGAACATAAGGAAGTTCCATAATAACGTTTTCGATTTCGAACGGTCCGATACGGTAGCCTGATGACTTGATAACGTCGTCAATTCTGCCGACATACCAGAAGTAACCGTCTTCATCTGCCCACGCAGTATCACCTGTGTGGTATTAGCCGTCGTACCATACATCGTTTGTCTTTTCGGGATTGTTAAAGTAACCTATAAAGAGACCGCAAGGTACACGGTCAGAAGTCCTGATACAGATTTCACCTGTTTCACCGAGCTCTGCAGGTGTACCGTCTGCACGGAGAATCTGTACATCGTAAAGAGGTACAGGCTTACCCATTGAGCCGGGCTTCGGTGTTGTGCCGACAAGGTTTGCGATAGAAAGTGTTGTTTCGGTCTGACCGAAGCCTTCCATAAGTTCAAGTCCCGTTGCATTGTAGAACTGCTTGAATACTTCGGGATTGAGTGCCTCACCTGCAACCGTCGCATGCTTGATGGAGCTTAAATCATACTTACTTATATCTTCCTTGATAAGCATTCTGTACATCGTAGGCGGTGCGCAGAATGTGGAAATCTGATATTTTTCAAACATCGGAAGCAGATCTGCCGCATCAAAACGGTCAAAGTCGTAAGTAAAGATTGCGCCTTCGCAAAGCCACTGACCGTAGAGCTTACCCCAGAGTGCCTTACCCCAGCCTGTTTCTGAAATTGTGAAGTGGAGTCCGTCCTTAGCTACACAATGCCAGTACTTTGCAGTGATGTAATGCCCGAGGGGATATTTATAACTGTGAGTTGCAATTTTCGGGTAACCTGTTGTGCCTGATGTAAAGAACATAAGCATCGGGTCATTCCCGCAGGGTGCATCGTCTTCTCTTCTGTAACGGCGACTGAACAGACAGTATTCTTCGTCAAAATTGTGCCAGCCTTCTCTTGTGCCGTTTACGATAATCTTGTTCTTGAGTGTACCTGTAACTGCATCGGCAAGTTCAGCCTGATGTGCAGTGTCTCCGTCTGCAGTACAGATGATTGTGGAAACATTTGCAGCCTTGAATCTGTATTCAAAGTCATGCTGAACAAGGAGATTTGTTGCAGGGATAACAATTGCACCGATCTTATGAAGACCGAGAATTGCAAACCAGAACTGGTAGTGACGCTTCATAATAAGCATAACTGTGTCACCCTTCTTGATTCCGAGTGACTTGAAGTAGTTAGCCGCCTGGCTGGAATGTTCCTTTATATCCTTATATGTAAAGATACGTTCTGTCTTGTTCCTGTCAAGATGAACCATCGCACGCTTTTCAGGTGACTTTCTGCCGATGTTATCAACGATATCAAAGGCAAAGTTGAACTTGTCCTCGTTATTGAAGTCGATTTTGACAAGTCTGCCGTTCTCATCCTCTGTTGCTTCGATGAATTTTTCGCAGACAAGGCTGCCCGAGGTTTTAACACCTGTAACCGCTCTGTCGTGAACAATCTTTTCAACAGACTCGTCACTTGCCATAACCATTGCAAGGAAGACACAGTCTCTGCCGTCGATTGCAATCATACCGTGAGGAGTTGAGCTGTTGTAATAGATGCTGTCGCCTTCTTCAAGGATTTCCTCGTGATTGCCGATTCTGACCTTGAGCTTACCGCTGATAACAAGGTCAAACTCCTGACCTGCGTGAGTTGTTGTGTGGATTGGCTGATTTTCAAGCTCAGCCGAATATTCGTAACGAACCATATAGGGGTCCGAAAGTCTTTTTCTGAATTTTGGTGCAAGATTTTTGATTTCGATACCATTTTCACTTGCTGTTGTCTGACCCTTACCCTTACGCGTTACCGTGTAGGAAGTAAGCTTTGCACTGTGACCTTCAAGAAGGTCGGTAAGACCGATGTCAAAAGCAAGTGCACACTTGTGAATAAAAGAAAACGGAAGGTCAATTTCGCCTGCTTCATAAATAAGATACTGTTCAACAGTAACCTCTGACTTTTCAGCCATTTCTTCAACTGTAAAGCCACAGATATCACGCATTTCTTTAATTCGCTGCGCAACCTCGTAAAGCTTGCCTGTAGTGTTGTTTTCCATAATTTTACCTCCTTGTTTACGACTGTGAGGAAAATAAAAACCGCCCCAAAGTCGATGAAACTTTGAGACGGATAAAATCCGCGGTACCACTCAAATTGCACTCTGCTTTTGCTTTGTGCCACTCGTAGGATCTGACAATCCTTTAACACTGACGTAGTTGAACGGAAGAAACTAATTGCACCCGGCTTTCATCTCTCCGGCTCAGAAGTGATGGGTCATTTTCGCAATCAAACTGCCGGTTTACACCAACCACCGGCTCTCTTGAAGTCTGAAAACGTAACCGTCTTCGTCACAGCCTTTACTGCTCTATATATTATAATATTTGTGTACCACTTTTTCAAGATACTTTTTGTAATATATCCATTACATTGTGTTATGACGCATTACGCAGTTACAACTGAATTTGCCTTCTGCAAACCGTACTTTTCAACTGCCATTTCACGCATTTTATACTTAAGGATTTTACCTGCAGCGTTCATCGGGAATTCCTTGACAAAGTCAATATACTTCGGAACCTTATGCTTTGCCATATGATCGAGAACATACTGTCTCATTTCTGCCTCAGTCATTTCCTCGCCCTCGTGAAGGATAATACAAGCCATAATCCCCTCACCGAGACCCTCATCGGGTACACCGATAACCTGCACGTCCTTAACCTTATCGTGTGTATAGATGAACTCTTCAATTTCCTTGGGATAAATATTTTCACCGCCGCGGATAATCATATCCTTGAGTCTGCCTGTGATTTTGTAATAACCGTCAGCAGTCTTACAAGCAAGGTCGCCTGTATGAAGCCAGCCGTCCTTATCGATAGCTTCCGCAGTTGCCTTGGGCATCTTGTAATAACCCTTCATGATATTGTAGCCTCTTGCAACGAATTCACCGTTGACATCGGGAGGACACTCAAGACCTGTATCGGGGTCAATAACTTTACACTCAATCTTCGGCAAGGCTTTACCTACCGTAGCAACACGCAACTCAAGCGGATCTTCCGTACTTGACATTGTGCATCCCGGTGAAGCCTCAGTCTGACCGTAAACGATTGTGATTTCCTTCATATTCATTTTTTCAACAACTTCACGCATCTTTGCTATCGGACAAGGCGAACCTGCCATAATGCCTGTTCTCATATATGAGAAATCTGTCTTTTCGAAATCGGGATGCTGAAGCATTGCGATAAACATTGTCGGAACACCGTGGAATGCCGTGATTCGCTCGTTGTTGATACAAGCAAGAGACGGCTTCGGTGAGAAATACGGCAAGGGTAAAATAGTTCCGCCGTGAGTCATTGTAGCAGTCATCGCAAGGACCATACCGAAGCAATGGAACATCGGAACCTGAATCATCATTCTGTCTGCAGTTGAAAGATCCATTCTGTCACCGATGCACTTACCGTTGTTGACAACATTATAGTGAGTAAGCATAACGCCCTTTGGGAATCCTGTTGTACCTGAAGTATACTGCATATTGCATACGTCGTCTTTTTTGACAAGTGATGCCATACGGTAAACTTCTTCAACGGGTACCTGTGAAGCCTTTTCAAGTGCTTCGTTCCAGGTCATACAACCCTCCTGCTCAAAGCCGACCGTGATAACGTTTCTCAGGAACGGAAGGCGCTTAGAGTGAAGAGGTTCACCTGATTTTTTGTTTTTGAGTTCGGGACAGAGCTCAGCCACGATTTCGTCATAATGAGAATCTCTGTAGCCCTGAACCATAATGAGTGTATGAGTATCAGACTGGCGGAAAAGATACTCTGCCTCGTGAATTTTGTATGCCGTGTTGACTGTAACAAGAACTGCACCGATTTTTGTAGTCGCCCAGAATGCGATATACCACTGCGGTACGTTTGTTGCCCAGACTGCAACGTGAGTACCTGCCTTTACACCCATTGCGATGAGTGCGCGTGCGAAGTTATCAACATCGTCACGGAACTCGGAGTATGTTCTTGTATAGTCAAGTGTTGTGTATTTGAATGCAAGCTGGTCAGGGAAGTTTTCAACCATTGTGTCGAGAACCTGTGAGAAGGTCTTTTCAATAAGATCTTCCTTTTCCCATACAAACTTACCTGTACGTGTCTTGTTGTAGAAATACTTTTTATCACTCTTTGTGCTGCCCATAGCCTCAACAAAGCTCTCGTAATGAGTAAGTACGATTTCAAGGTCATCGATTTCGCTTATCCATTCGGGATCCCATTCAACACTGACAAAGCCTGCAAAGTTGATTGAGCGAAGAGCGTTTACCATTTCTTCAATTGGAAGTGAGCCCTCGCCGATGAGAGTATGCTCACCGTAAGCAGTTGCGTCTGTCATATGAACGAGTTTTACATAAGCACCAAGATTTTTGATTGTTTTTTCTGCATCTTCTTTTGCACGGAAATATGTTTCGTACATATTCCAGTCTGCACCGATGAAGTCGCTTGCAAAGAAGTTGAGAAGTTCGCAAAGCTTATCTGTATCGGCAAAAATGCCACAGGTTTCAACGAGTACAACAACATTTTTCTTTTCGCAAAGAGCAATTACGTCTGTCATAATCTCAGTTACATAGTCAAACGCATTTTCGTCCGCACTGTCTGCAAAAACCTTGATGTAAGGCACATTTATATTGTTTGCAACCGAAACTGCAGTTTCGATTTTCTGCATATTTTCCTGTGAAGCGTCTTTATCAGCAATATTACAACCTACATTGATGCATACGATTGATTTTTTCGCATTGATAAGTGTACGCTTTGTAACAGATGCCATATCGGGATTGAACGGTGAACTTTTGCCCGAAAAAGCGTCTGCTTTTATATCGTGAATTTCAATTCCGTCATAGCGAAGCTCATCGGCAAGCTTGATAAAAGCGCCGAGTCCGTCTGCCTTATGGAATTTTGTTGAAAAAGCTAAGTTCACTTTTATTCCTCCTCGAAAGCGATCTTATTGAGTGCACTGACATAAGCACGGATGCTTGCACCGATAACGTCAGTTGAAATGCCTGTACCTGAGTAGAGCTTTCCGCTTGCTGAACGGAGCTTCACAAGTGCTGAACCCATAGCCTCGCGACCCTCGGTAACCGACTTGATCTGGAAATCGTCAAGTTCATAATGGTGGCCGACGATTTGCTCGATTGCAAGGAACGCAGCATCAATCGGGCCGTCACCGACGCTTACACCGCTGATTGCTTCGCCATCCTTGACGAGCTTGATATTTGCTGTTGCAGTAATTACATTACCGCTGTTGATAACATAGCTTTCAATCGTATATGTTGACGGTACCTGGAGCGCGGTTGAAGCGATAATTGCCTCAAGCTCCTTTGTGCCTACAAAGTCTTTCTTCTTTGCTACGCGCTTGAAAGCCTCGTAAACCTTTGAATTATCCTCTTCTGAAAGGTCGTAGCCGATTTTCTTGATTGCCTTGATGACAACTGAAATATCATCGTTTTTATCAAGTGTGAGTGAATCGTCGGACTCGTTGACACCGTTATCAAATGGTGAATTCTCACTCTTTGTTGTGCTGATCATTCTCTGCATCTGAGCAATGACACGTGAAATCTCAGTTGTTCTGATCTTGCTCTGAATTCCTGCAGAGTCGCCTCTTAACTTAAATACCTTCATAACGCTTTCGATAGTCGGGAAACAGAAGCCGTCTGCAACAGTCTTGATTTCGCCTGCGCCTGCATTAACAGCTGCGAATGCACTTGCGACTGCCATATTTATATTATCGCTGATTTCAACAGAAAGCGTTACACCTGAAAGTGCAGGAATATTTTCATACAAATCACTGACAAAACCAGCAATTTCTGAAGGCATCATTGTGCCTTCGGAGTCGCAGATACAAACGCTTGTTGCGCCTGCTTCAACTGCAGCTGCGATAATTGTATAGAGGAAGTCTTTTTCCGCACGCATTGCATCCTCTGCAGAAAATTCGATATCATCAGTATATTTCTTACACTCTGCGATGAGTGAAACAGCCATATCCTTTACAACCGGAGGCTTCTTACCGCACTTATATTCCATCTGAACTGCTGAAACAGGAACACTTACCTTGAGTGCTGACTTATTTGCAGCCTTAACACTGTTCCATGCAGCCTCAACACCGTCAACACAAAAACCGACAGGAACAACAACCTGAGTGTGCTTGACAAGCGAAGCGATAGTTTTAATCAGGAGAACGTCAGTTGAAACATTTTTAATTTCAGGCATTTCGATGCTGTCGTAGTGGAGTTTATCCATCAGCTTTGCCATTTCGATTTTCTCTTTAAAACTCAAAGAATGCTCTGATGAGCTTGCACACTCTCTTAAAGTAATGTCTGATACACGAATCTTTCTCATAAATATTCTCCTTAAAATCAAGAATCAAAAACTTAAATAAAAAATCCCTGAAACACACCTTGTGCTTCAGGGACGATAAACAAAATTACCGTGGTACCACCCGGATTGCCGTAAACGGCCACTCTTCGGATTCTTGCAAATCCTAAGCTATGATAACGGTGCTTGCCGTGACTCCTTATGCAGTAAAAATACGGTTAGGGAATCAAGCTCGGATACGAGACAGTCTGAACGTTCCTCTACCGACTTGCACCGACCGTCGGCTCTCTGAAAAAGTCCCGAAAAGACTTAATATCTTCATCGCATTTAACAATATTGCAAATATTATATATTGCAGAATAACGAATGTAAATAGACAATCAGGGCGTTTTGTCTAAATTATTTCAAGAGATCAGCATTGAGCTTCTGACCGTAAGCAGCAGCAACATCAATAAGACCCTCGTCATTGATTGTCTGACGGATAGGCATACCGAGAGAAAGAATTCTGCAGTAAATTTCTGCTGACTTTTCGATTGTATGCATAAGACCGTATGCATTGTCAAATGTATCGCCTGATACGAAGAGACCGTGATGTGCCCATACAACTGCGTCGTATGTTTTGAGAAGTTCACATGTTCTGTGAGCAATCTCAGCACCGCCGGGAATCATCCACTCAACAACACCAACACCGTTCGGGAAGATGATGGGGCACTCTGTCATGCTCTGCCAGAGAACCTTTGAGAAAGCCTCTGATGTAAGAGGAAGAACGAATGTAAGAGCGATGATATTAACAGGATGTGCGTGATAGATAACACGGCACTTACCGTCTGTAGCTGCAACGCGCACACTGTGGTTCATAAAGTGTGTCGGGAATTCACTTGTCGGGCCGCCGCCGTTTACAAGACCCCATACGATACGGTAGCTGTCACCTGCGTCATTGATTTCTACAATACAGATGTTAGCTGCAGGATCAAGGATTGTGTTACGGAAGAACTTACCTGTACCTGTTACCATAAAATACTCATTCTTAAGGTTGTCAGCCTGAACACCCATATTAACCCAGGGTCTGTCATATGTAAAGTAAGGCTTACAAGCCTCAACTTCTTCAGCTGTCATACGGTATGAGAGGTTACCGCCGTTTCTTTCGTGCCAACCCTCTGAATAACCGTCATCACACACGCGTACAAAACCTTTAATTACATCTAAATCAAGAATACTCATTTTAATATCTCCTGTTCCTAAAATTTCCACAGAGATTTTACCATTACAGCGGAATAATGTCAATATTAAGGAGAAAAGATTTTCAACGGAGTATTTATAACTATGCAGGAATAAATTACCGTTCTGCCGTAAACTATTACTTCAGCCTGCTTTCAGAAGCTGATTTAAACACAAAAAGTTAATTCCATTTGTAATGTCTTAGGTTAGAATCCATAAACAATGCACCGATGTCGAGGGCATGGATGAGTGTGCCGTCTTCCATAGGATATACTGTTACATCCTGACCTTCTCCGCCGAAGTTGTCAATGAGCTGCCACTCATACATAATACGGTCAAAAAGTTTTGTTACTTCGCCTGTTACAGGGTTGATTGTATAAACTGCTCTTGTTGAGTCATTGGAACCTACATAGATAAGTCCGTTATAAACCTCTCCGCCCTGCGGCTTACCCACCATTTCGGAAAGCTCAACGGTTTTTACATACTCAAAAGTTTCAAGATCAAAGCAGTAAAGCTCGGTTGCTTCCTTGCTGTGCGAAGAATAGATTAAACCGTTCTCTTTATCGCAGGCAAGCCACGACATTCCGCGTGTCATAATATCATTCGGAAGAATCTTGTACTTGCCCGTAAATTCAAGTGTCTGAGCGTCATAAACCGCAATTATCGGATATTTCCACACCTTGCTGTCTTCAATCGGTGCGTAAATATACCCGTCACAATAGCTGATACCACCGATATGAGCTGAACCGTAATTTTCTTTGAAATCTTCGGGAATCGCAGAGTAATTGTACGCAAGTACTGTCTGATTATCAAACGCAATTTTAACAAGAGATGTCTTACCGCTGAAATACCACGCCTCACCGTCGGTTGTTACGCCCTGACCGCGTTCAATAGTCTCAAGGCCGAAAATCTTTGAATTTGATTCATACGGATAAATGTCACCGTTAAACAATGAGTTAACACCGTTGCTGAATGTCATAAGCATTGCGATTATGACCGCGAACAATTTATAAAAAAGAGTTTTAACTATATTATAAAACACTAACATTAAACGCACCCACTTACTTAATTACAGAATCGCACCATCTGATTATATCAGCGTAAACGGTAAATCTTTCGTCTTCATTGTGTATCTCATGCCTCAGGCCCTCGTAGAGCTTGATATCAACGTTTGAGTGTCCTGTTGACTTGAGTTTGTCACAAACCGTCTTAACACCCTTACCGAATGTTCCTACAGGGTCTTCCGTACCTGCGATAAGATACATCGATAATGATGACGGCACAGCACCGTACCATTCATTTGCGCTTACAAACTGCAGAACCTCAAAAAGGTTTTTGTAGCCGGAAACGGTAAAAAGGAAACCACAAAGATCATCAGCGATGTATTTGTCGATATTTTCTTTATTAACAGAAAGCCAGTCAAAAGGAGTTCTGCCCTCAAAGCGCTTGTTATAAAGTCCGAATGCGAGACCGTTGATAAACTCACTCTTGAACTTACTGCCCTTGATTTTTTCAATAATAGATGCAACAAGAATACCTGCGCCTGCCGCCGGGTTCGGTCCGCTTGTACCGCAGATAATTGCACCAGCGATATCGGATGAATACTTGGTTATATAATGACGCGCTACAAATGAACCCATACTGTGTCCCATAAGAACAACAGGCTTATTGAACTCTTCTTTTGCAATCAGTGTGAGCTTGTGAACGTCCTCAACGAAACCGATACCTGCTTTATTTTTGTCACCGTTGAAATAGCCGAGATCCGCTTCTGAATTGATTGATCTGCCGTGGCCTACATGGTCATTGATAATAACCGCATACCCTGCCTCGCAAAGATATGAGCCGAGTTCTTCATAACGCTCACCGTATTCTGCCATACCGTGTGCAATCTGCAAAACGCCTTTTATCTCACCGTTCTCAGGTGCCCAGCTTCTTGCAAAAATATCAGCAACACCTGTAGATGAGGGATATGTATATTCTTTTCTGATTATGCTCATAGTTGATTCCTCCAAGATTATTCTATACACAGATATTATATCACTTCGGGTTATTTTTTTATATAAATAAAATTAACAAATACCTGATTTTCTCTTTGTGCAAAACAACAAAGCGATTGCCGTAGCAATCGCTTTAATTAATTATTCACCGGGGAGAAAAAGTTTATTGTTGTCAGAATAAATATCGAAAGCATTATGGATAACACTGATGTCAATATTGGTCTGGTTACCGCCGAATTCACCGTCAAGTGTCCACGGAACAGGCTGATCACAAGTGATTCTGACGTTTTTAGTCTTTGTAAAAATGATGTTATCACCGCTGTAATCCTTGCGGATAACCTTACTGAGAATACCGAAAACATCGAGGTTACTCTTGAGACCTTTGACAAGCAAGAGTTCAAAATAACCGTCATTGAGCTTAACGTCATCGTATTTGAAAACGCCTGCAACTGATGTTGTATTAGAAATTGCACCAAAATAAAATTTATCCTCAACAACACCGCCGTCGTATTCAATCTTCATATAAGTCGGCTTGAAGCCTGCAAGCATCGGAATCATTCTGACACCGACACCGTAATAAACATAAGCATTGTGACCGAACAGATTCTTCCACTTCTGCGGAGTTATATATGAAAGGTCGGTTGCCGCACCGAACGATGCAATGTAATTAAAATATTTATCTCCGAAAGCACCGACATCATAGCCATTGGTTTTTCCGTTAAGAATCATATTTGTTGCAGGACCGACACCGACAGGAATACCGAGAGTGCTTGCAAGGTCGTTGGTTGAACCGGAGGGAATGTAGCCTACAGGGATTCTTTTATCAACCCTGAGAAGACCGTTGATTGTCTCATTAAGAGTACCGTCACCGCCGCAGCAGAGAACCATATCATAATCGGCAGCCTTGCGTGCAG
This sequence comes from Acutalibacteraceae bacterium, assembly GCA_045648745.1. Classification (GTDB taxonomy): domain Bacteria; phylum Bacillota; class Clostridia; order Oscillospirales; family Acutalibacteraceae; genus CAG-488. The sequence goes on from JAZROM010000061.1 coordinate 13,329, forward strand.
CGATAGTCGTTGCATCGCCCTGACACTTTGTTGTCTCAACATCAAAATCAAAGCCTGCAGATGAAAGTCTGTTTATAATCTCCAATGCACCGACACGTTTTCGGTCCTTACCGGAACACGGATTTATTATCAAAAGTACTCGTTTATTTTCCAAAAGATCACTTCCGTTTCTGAAACACCAATGGTTAATTCCAATTGATATTTTGTTGAGTATATCAAAACAGAATTAATTAGTCAAGTATGATAATACAACCTAAATGTTAACAAACTATAAATCCAATATGGAATAAATTTGCGAATAATCCGAAATATAATAATCTGCAGTTGCCTTTATATGCTCTCTTTCGTCTTCCGCCGAGTAATCTTCAATAGCTATAACTCTGTATCCTGCTTTTTTTGCAGTATCAATTGCATAGGCGGCATCTTCAAAAATAAAGGTGTCTCCATCCGCGCCGAGGAAATCACGCGCAAGATTGAATATATCCGGTTCGTGCTTACTTACACCGACATCTTTTGTAGAAAACACTTCATCAAAATATTCGAGCAAGCCGAGTCTTTCAAGCGCAGGCACCATAATGGATTTGTCCGTCGCAGTCGCAACAACGCATCTGACGCCGTTAGCCTTAAGCCTCTGTAAGAATTCTTTTATGCCCTTTTTAGGTATAGGAACATTGTCATAATAGAATTTCAGAATCATCATCATTTCGCTTTTTATTTCATCAAAAGACATATCAAGATTATAGCGTTCAATAAGATGATCTATTGTCGAAAAGAATCCGTATTTTCTAAAAATTCCGATTTCATCGGGAACAATACCGCGCATAGTGAGAAATGCAGCGTCAAGTGTGTCCCAGATATGCATTGAATCCATCAATGTACCGTCAGCATCAAAAATTGCGTATCTGATTTTTTCCATAATAAATACTTCCCGTAAAAAGTTGAGGCGAACTTCCGTCCGCCTCCGTTAATTAAATTAGATTGTGAGGAACCAGTTGAGAATGCTTACAACAAAGTTGATAACATCCAACCAGAAGCCTTCTGCACCCCATGTATACATCCAGTCGATGAGCTTTTCGATCGGCTTTGTTGAAACGTGTTCAACATCAAGGCTTTCAACAAGATCATTACCCGATACAGCAATTGAGCTTTCAGCGTTAACTGCACCGTCAGCAGAAGTGAATGCGCCCTCAACAACAGCAAATTTATAATCCTGTGCATGTGCAACATAGTTGCCGAAGGGAACAGTAATATTAACTTCACCGTTGCCGATTGCTACAACAGCTTCAGAAACCTTAATTGTTCTGTAAACAGCCTCACCTGCATAAATAACAACAAGTGCATCTGTTGCAGCAAGTTTGTCAACACTGCCCTTGAAATTAAGAACAACTTCACCGATGTAGTCATTCTCCCAGTCGCCTGCTACAGCTTTAGCAGATGTACCATTGAGTGCAAAAGTTGCAGTTTCTTCAGCATTCGCCATTACAGGAACTGCAAAAAGCATACAAATTGAAAGAACAATTGCAATGACTTTAGAAAATGTTTTTGTCATATTAACACCTCTTCTGATTTTTCGGATACTGCATCCGATATTGTAAATATTTTACCATAATACAGTAATTTGTCAATAACAACCGTAACGAAAATCAGGTTGTAAGTTTGGCATAATTAGCCATAAGCTTCTTTGTTCCGGATTTATCAAACGCAATTTCAAGCAAAGTGTCGTTACCCACGGACTGTGCAGACAAGACAACACCTGTGCCGAAAACCTTATGTTTAACAGTATCGCCGACCTTGAACGCCGACGCTGATGAAGATGCGGCTGTCTGCGGTTTTGAAGCAGAGCTCTGACCGCTGAAGCCTCTCTTGATAGGCTTACCGCTTGTGAAATCTTCACCGAAATCTTTATAGGGTTCGGTTTCTGCACTTCGTTTGAACGAACTGTAAGAGGTTACACCTGTACGAAGAGTCAGATCCTGCGGAATTTCGTTAACAAATCTTGACGGAGGATTGTGTGTGGTTGAGCCGAAAATCAATCTTGTTCGGGTATTGGTAAGATAGAGCTTCTTCTTTGCACGTGTAATTCCTACATATGCAAGTCTGCGTTCTTCTTCCATATCCTCAGGATTATAGATTGACTGGGAACCCGGGAAAACTCCGTCCTCCATTCCGATAATGAACACAAACGGGAATTCCAGACCCTTTGCCGAATGCATTGTCATCATAACGACAGCATCAACATCCGAGTTGTAATTGTCAATATCCGTCATAAGTGCAATTTCCTCAAGGAAGCCGTTGAGAGTAGGCTCTTCAGCCTCTTCCTCATAACGCATAAGGTTAGCCTTAAGCTCGTTAAGGTTTTCTTTTCTGTCCTGCGCTGTATCCTTGTCTGCATTGAGAGAAATATAGTAGCCGGTTTTATTAAGAGTCATTTCGAGCAACTCAGAAGGTTTAAGCTCCTCCGAGGCTTCTGCAAGTTCATTTATCATTGCACAGAAATCCAGAAGCTTCTGCGAAGCTCTGCTGAGCGCCGGATAATCTTTTGCGTTTGAAATAACTTCAAACATACTCAGTCCGAGACCTGCGGCAATTTCCGATGCATGATTGAGAGTAGTGTCACCTATTCCCCTTTTGGGCTCATTGATAATTCGGCGCAATCTTACATTGTCGGCAGTGTTGTTGATAAGTGTAAGGTATGCAAGTGCATCTTTAATCTCCTTACGTTCATAGAAGCGAAGACCGCCGATAACTCTGTACGGCACACCTGCACGTACAAACGCATTTTCAATAAGGCTGGACTGTGCATTCATTCGGTAAAGTATAGCGTGATCACTCATTTTTCCGCCGTTTGCAACATTTTTCATAACGGTATCGGCAACGAAACGAGCTTCTTCTCTTTCATCATAAGAAGTGTTGACAACTATTTTTTCACCTTCACCATTATCTGTCCAGAGATTTTTACCCTTACGCTGCTGATTGTTTGCAATAACTGCGTTTGCAGCATCGAGAATAGTCTGCGTTGAACGGTAGTTCTGTTCAAGTCTTATAACCTTTGCATCACGGTATCTTTCCTCAAAGCTGAGAATATTCTCAATCGTAGCTCCGCGGAACTTATAAATACTCTGGTCATCATCACCGACAACACAGATATTGCGGTATTTGTCAGCAAGAATACTTGTGAGAACGTACTGAGCGTGGTTTGTATCCTGATACTCGTCAACAAGAATATATCTGAACTTATTCTGATAATAGCTTCTTACTTCTTCATTATTCTCAAGCAGCTCTACGGTTTTGAATATCATATCATCAAAATCCATAGCATCAGCATTTTTAAGAAGCTTCTGATAGCATTCATAAGCCTTGCCGATTGTTTTGAGTCTGACATCCGCACCTGCCTGCTCAATAAACTCTTCGGGAGTTATAAGCCTGTCCTTAGCCTTGCTGATTTCACGAAGTATCATCTTATGAGAAAGCATTTTATCATTGATATCAAGAAGTCTCTGAACCTCTTTCATCACTCTCTTTGAATCATCGGTATCATAAATTGTAAAATGATTTGTGTAACCGAGGAGTTCACCGTGTCGACGAAGAATACGTGCGCACGAAGAGTGGAATGTACTAGCCCAGATGTCATTGGCAGCATCACCGAGAAGTGCACCCAGACGTGCTTTAAGCTCACCTGCAGCCTTGTTTGTGAAAGTGATGGCAAGAATCTGCCAAGGCTGCGGTGCATCGACCGTCAGAAGATCATAAACATCAAACAGATCCACAGTCGGGTCATTGAGATACTCACGCATAAGTGCAACATCCTGCTCAGAAGGCTCAAAGTCGCACTTATCCGAATTATAAGCATCGCCATATTTAATCATATTTGCGATTCTGTTAACCAGAACCGTAGTTTTTCCGCTGCCTGCACCTGCAAGAAGCAGCAAGGGGCCTCTTACTGTATAAATAGCCTCTTGCTGCTTATCGTTCATTTTTGAAAAATCTTTTGCAATTATACGGCGGCGAAGTTCAAGAAATTCGTCTCTAAGCATAATTTATGTCCTTTATGGTTAGTTAGATTGAAATAACCTTTGCCATCTCGTAAAGATCCATATCGATGTGCTTCTTCATATTGAGAGCTTCGAAAATATCGATATCAACGATCTGATCCTTCTGCATAGCAACAACTCTGTTACCGATGCCTTCCATAAGAAGCTTAACAGCGTGATAACCCATACGGCTTGCAGATACACGGTCACGAACTGTCGGAGAACCGCCACGCTGAACATGTGCGAGAACCATTGCTCTTGACTCAACACCTGTTTCTGCTTCAATAGCCTTTGCAAGCTCATCAGCAGAAATGATGCCGTCAGCAGGAATACCTTCAGCAACGATAACAAGGAAGTGTGTTTTACCTGTCTTCTGTGTACGGCGGATTCTGTCGAAAACGTCACGCTTAAGATCAAATTCAACCTCAGGGATGAGGATTGCAGTAGCACCTACAGCAATACCTGCATTAAGAGCAAGATAACCTGCACGTCTGCCCATAACCTCAATAACTGAGCAACGATCGTGTGAAGCTGAAGTGTCACGGATACGGTCAACCATATCCATAATTGTATTCATACATGTGTCGTAACCGATTGTGTAGTCGCAGCAAGCGATATCGTTGTCGATTGTGCCCGGAACACCTACGCAGGGAATTCCGCGCTCTGAAAGGTCACGTGCGCCTCTGAAAGAGCCGTCACCACCAATAACAACAATACCCTCAATGCCGTAAGCATTACAGATTTCGATAGCTTTGTTCATACCCTCTTCAGTTGCAAACTCCTTGCTTCTTGCAGAACGCAGAACAGTACCGCCTCTGTGGATAATATCACATACTGAACGGATTTCCATAGGAACGAGGTCACCCTCCATAAGTCCCTGGAAACCGCGGTCGATAGCATAGCACTTAATATTATTTTCACAAGCTGTACGAACAACTGCACGTACCGCAGCATTCATACCCGGTGCGTCACCGCCACTTGTTAATACACCGATAGTCTTCATTTCTAAACTTCCTCCTTAGAGATTCAAATTAAAACATTCTGTATGATACACCAGAATGAAAAAAATGTCAAATAAAATAACAGTTTTTACCTCAAAACAACATTTTCGTCACCTAAAACACGCTTAAGCTCCGTAAGTAAAGTATCATTTACATCTACAAAACGTTCAAAAGGCATCGTTCTGTATTCATTTTTATCTGTAAAGTAATAGTAAAGCGGAGTTCTTCCGTCAAAAATTGCAAGTAATTTTTCAGCCTGTTTCTGCTCATTACAACCTTCAGATGCAAATCGCAGAAACAGTCCGCTTCGTTTTTTCTTAGCAGGTTCAGATGGTTTTGAAGCATCAGTTCTTTCAGTACGCAAAGGACTTTCGAGAGTTGCCTTTTCAACAGTTGTCATAAACTCGCAGACAAGCTTCGGGGGTTCATCATCACGGACATCAAGTCTGCCCGAGAAGACAAGAACATTACCCTCCGCGACCATTGATGAATTCTGCAAGAGTGTTTTCGGGAAAACAACAACCTCAATCGAGCCTGTAATATCCTCAACATCGAGAAATGCCATTGTAGTGTCACTCTTGGTAACTTTCTTCTTGACGTGGGTTATTATACCGATCGTCTTGATTCGCTGACCGTCTTTATATATCGATTCTTCGGAATCGGATTTTGTGAGATCTCCGATTTTTGCACATTTCAGCTGCGATGCAACCGAAGTGTATTCTGACATCGGATGACCTGAAAGATACAGTCCCGTGGTCTCCTTTTCCATTCGCAGAAGCTCATACAACGGAAATTCATCACAGTAAGCGATCTTCGGTTCACCTGCCTGAGCAGATTCGGTACCCATATCAAAAAGTCCTATCTGACCTTCGATATTACGGCGCTTTTTATTATCAAGCTCATCTATAATCTCGTTCATCGCCATATACATCTGACGTCGGTTTGCACCAAGACCGTCAAGTGCACCGCATCTGATAAGACTTTCAACCGCACGCTTGTTAAAGTCTGCTCCGTACATTCTTGAACAGAAATTATAGAACGAGGTAAATTTACCCATACGGCGTTCATTGATTATATTGCGGATAAAGTTTCTGCCGAGATTCTTGATAGCAAGCAAGCCGAATCGGATTTTACCGTCACTTACGGCAAATCCCTCAAGACTTTCGTTAACATGAGGCGGTAAAACTTCAATACCGAGATTTGCACATTCGTTGGTATACTCAGAAACCTTAGCAGAGTTATCGAGCACGCTCGAAAGAAGCGCTGCCATAAACTCGCAAGGATAGTGACATTTAAGATATGCGGTCTGATATGACACATAGGCATAAGCTGCTGCGTGAGATTTATTGAAAGCATACGATGCAAACGATGACATATCGTCAAATATATCATTTGCAACTTCGGCAGGGATACCGCGTTTTACACAGCCGTCACATTCAACAGTTCCGTCTTCACGTACCATACCGTAAATAAAGTTCTTGCGCTCTTTTTCCATTACATCGTGCTTTTTCTTTGACATCGCACGACGAACGATATCAGCACGTCCGTAGGAATAACCTGCAAGTGAACGGAATATCTGCATAACCTGCTCCTGATAGACCATACATCCGTTTGTGACCTCGAGAATATCTCTGAGCTTTTCGGTTTTATATACCGTATCTTCAGGATGATGACGGTTATGGATATAAGTATCAATTGAGTCCATCGGACCCGGTCGGTAAAGAGAAATAACGGCAATAAGATCCTCAATGTTTATAGGCTTGAGTCCCGTAAGAACTGATTTCATTCCTGCAGATTCAAACTGGAACACACCTTCAGTGAGTCCTTTGGACATCATCTCAAAAGTTGCCTTATCTTCTGTATCAATTTTATATACATCAAAGTTTTTATCTTTGAGTCTGATCATCTTCTCAGCATCGCTGATAACCGTAAGTGTACGAAGTCCGAGGAAGTCCATTTTAAGAAGACCCAGTTCCTCAAGTGTGGTCATCGTGTACTGCGTTACGGGTGAATCATCATTGAGTGCCAGCGGAACATAGGATGAAACAGGATCTCTTGTAATAACAACACCAGCTGCATGTGTTGAAGAATGACGCGGCATACCTTCGACTTTCATCGAAGTATCGATGAGTTCTTTTATTTCATCATCGGAATCATAAAGCTCCTTGAATTCAGGAGACTTTTTAAGTGCTTTGTTAATGGTGATACCAAGTTCACGGGGAACCTGCTTTGATACGTTGTCGACCACATTATAAGCTATGCCCATAGCACGTCCCACGTCACGGATTGCCGCACGTGCTGCAAGCGTACCGAATGTAACAATCTGTGCAACGTGATCAGCACCGTATTTATTGATAACGTAATCAATTACCTCTTCTCTGCGTTCATAACAGAAGTCAACGTCAAAGTCAGGCATACTGACTCTTTCGGGGTTAAGAAAACGCTCAAAAAGAAGACTGTATTTCATCGGGTCAATACCCGTGATTCCGATACAGTAAGCAGCAAGACTGCCTGCACCCGAGCCTCTGCCCGGACCGACGGGTATTCCCTTGGATTTTGCATAGTGAATAAAATCGTGAACAATTAAGAAATAGTCCACATAACCCATTTTATTTATAACGTCAAGCTCGTAATCAAGACGCTCGAAATATTCCGCAGGCGGATTTGCACCGTAATTCCGGTGCAAACCGTTATAACACTGTTCCTTGAACCACTCAAAATGGTCACGTCCGTCAGGAACTTCAAAGTGCGGTAATTTTGTATTACCAAATTCAAAATCGAAATTACACATTTCTGCAATCTTCTGTGTATTTTCGATTGCCTGAGGAATATGTGAGAAAAGACTCGACATTTCCTCTTCGGATTTAAGATAGAATTCATCAGTCTGGAATTCCAATGAGCTTTCCTGACCGATGGTTGTATTGGTTGCAACGCAGATAAGAATCTGCTGCGTTTTGCTGTCTTCACGGTTGACATAGTGAGTATCGTTAGTCGCAACAAGAGGAATACCCGTTTCCTGAGAAAGCTTTATCATAAGAGGTTCAATCTGCTGTTGCTCCCTGATACCGTGATTCTGAAGCTCAAGATAAAAATTACCCTGACCGAAAACAGAGTTGTACCACAGTGCCTTTTCTTTGGCACGTTCATAGTCACCTGCAATAAGCGCACGCGGAATCTCACCTGCAATACAGGCAGATAAAGCTATAAGACCTTCACTGTGCTGTTCAAGTAACTGACGGTCAATTCGTGGTTTGGTATAGAAACCTTCTGTCCACGCTTTAGAAAGCATTGCTATAAGATTCTGATATCCTGTTGCGTTTTTACAAAGCAGCACAAGGTGATAACGTTCACTGTCAAGAGCGTGTACCTTATCAAAACGGGTACGCGCTGCAACATAACACTCACAACCGATAATCGGCTTTATACCCTTTGATTTAGCTTTTTTATAAAAATCCACAGCGCCGTACATAACGCCGTGGTCTGTGATTGCTATTGATGTCTGACCCAGTTCAATTGCACGGTCAAGAACATTGTCAAGGCGACACGCACCGTCAAGCAAACTGTATTCTGTATGTAAATGCAAATGTGTAAAACCTGACATATTGTCGCCTCCTTCTGATTATTTGTACTTTTCAGCAATACTGATAAGTCTTGAAAGTCGGTGATTGACTCCCGACCTGGAAATAGGAATGCTCAGGGCTTCGCCGAGCTCTTTTAAAGACATATCGGGATTATCTCTTCTGAGAATCGCAAGTTCCTTGAGTTCATCCGAAAGTGAATCAAGTCCCTGCTTCTTTTCGATTATTTCAATTGCACTGACCTGCGCAAGTCCCGCTTCAATTGCACGTGACATATTCGCAGATTCAAAATTCATTTTTCTGTTAATTTTGTTTTTGACATCCTTTTGCACCTTTATACCCATAAGGTAAAGACTGGATTGAGGTGCACCCATCATCGTCAGAAGATCTTCGATATTTTCACTGCCCTTTAAATATATGACGTGAGAATATTTTCTTAATATATATTTTGCACTCAAAGAAAGGTTTGTAAGCACTTTTTGCAGATCTCCGCTGAGCTTATTATACTGAACAACAAATTCAAGGTGATAGCCTTTGTCCGGGTTGGAAATTGAACCGCAGGACATAAAGACACCTCTTAAAAATGCACAATAACATTCATCATCTTCAAAATTACCGTGATTGATACGAAGTGAGATTTCATTTGGTGCATGGTCAAAATATTCGATTATCCTTTTTCTGTCAGCTGTTGAGCTGACCTTAAGAACATACTTTCCGCTTTTGAGCTGAGTGACCGTACATTCAATACCCGTAATATCCCTTATAACATCACGAAAAGAATTTATAACACACTCATAATCCGATGCACAGGAAATTGAACGGACACTGAAGCTTTTGCCAAAAAGCAGGAATCCGTACGCATAGGAACGCTTTTGTTCTTCGGAAAAATGTCCGACATCTGATAATTCAGTTTTAACTTCTGCTGTAAAAGACATAATTCCACCTGTTATTTTTCAATGTCTCTGTGTTTGACGGATACAGGATTGCCATCCGCCGCAAGTTTATCTTTAATCTGCTCCGCAAAGCACACTGAACGGTGGCGTCCGCCCGTGCAGCCGATAGCAATTACTAACTGACTCTTACCCTCTGCACGGTAAAGCGGTACCATATATTCGATAAGATCGCGAAGCTTTTTGAGCACAACACCTGACTGCTCAAATTTCATGACGAAATCGCATACATCCTTTTCAAGACCTGTTCTGTATTTAAGCGCAGGTACATAAAAGGGATTCGGCAGACAACGCACATCAAAAACAAGATCTGCATCACCCGGAATTCCGTACTTGAAGCCGAATGACATACAGCATATCTGCATGGAAGCCTCTGGGTTTTCAAGGAAGAGTTCTGATACTCTCTGCTTACACTCCGTAACAGTTGTTTTTGACGTATCCAGGGAATAATCGGCAAGCGCACGGATATTACTGAGTATTTCTCTTTCAAGCTCGACACTTGCAGACAACGAGCCGTCACACTTTTCAAGTAAAGGATGCTTTCTGCGTGTTTCTTTATAGCGTCTGATTATGACATTATCCGACGCATCAACAAAAAGTATTTTGTACTTATAATTCATTTTTTTCAAGGCTTCAAACGTAGTCTGAAAATCCTTAAGTGCATTCTCTCCGACACGGATATCGGTTACGGTTGCAACCTTTTTATCTGAATCGTGAGAAGTGCTTATAAATTGGGCGATTGTAGGAATAAGTGAAGGCGGCATATTATCTGCACAAAAATAACCTAAATCTTCCAATGCATCAGTAACGGCAGATTTACCCGAGCCTGACATTCCCGTTACTATCAACAATTCCATATTATCGCTCCTTTTTCTCAGATTTCATCTATGAGTCTGACCTCAGGTTCCAGCATAACACCTGTTTCATCAAGAACAGTTTTCTGAACATACTTGATAAGATTCATGACATCATCGGACGTTGCACCGCCCTTGTTGATGACAAAACCTGCATGCTTTTCGCTGACCTGTGCACCGCCAACAGATGCGCCCTTGAGTCCGCACTGCTCAATCAGCGCGCCTGCGAAATAACCTTCAGGACGCTTGAACGTACTGCCCGCACTTGGGTATTCAAGCGGCTGCTTATCTTTACGGCGCTGCAGAAGCTCGTGCATTTTTGCTTTAATTTCCTCTTTATTGCCCTTACTGAGCTTTAAAATAAGTTTCGTTATAACATAACCGTTATGTTCGTAGGCACTTGTTCTGTAACCGAGTAAAAGGTCATCTCCGCTTATTTCACCGAAATTGCCTTCATTATCAATGTGCATACAGGAAACAAGAACATCCTTCATTTCACCGCCGTACGCACCTGCATTCATATAAGCAGCACCGCCGGCTGTACCGGGAATACCAAAAGCAAATTCAAGACCTGTCAGCTCATTATCAAGTGCAAAATTGCAGAGCTTAGACATAGACACACCTGCATCGCACTCGATAATTCCGTCACCGAGATAAGTGATTTTACCATCTGCACGGCACATATTTATAACAACGGTTTCAAGACCCTTATCGGTTATGAGCATATTGCTTCCGTTACCGATAATCATAGGTTTAATTCCGAGACTTTTACATTCCCTGATTATAGCAGCAAGATTTTCATCAGAATCCGGTGTGACCATAAGACTGACTTTTCCGCCGATTTTAAACGTTGTATATTCACTCATCGGAACATCATACTCAGCTTTACAGCCGAGTGATGTTGCCAGATCATAAATTTTAGCAAAAGCCATAACAAAACTCCGTAATAATTATTCTACCAAAGCGGCACCGATGATACCTGCATCGTTACCGAGAACTGCTCTGCAGATCTTGGTCTGCTTTTTAGCATATCTTGTATAACACTCTTTAACAACAAAATCTCTGATGGGGTTAAGAAGATTATCACCTTCATTACAGATACCGCCACCAACGCAGATTACATCAGGCTGGAAGATGTTAACGATATTTGTGATACCGATTGAAACGTACTTGATGTACTGATCAACGACCTGCTTACCTGCTTCATCACCTGCATACATAGCGCTGAAAGCAGTTCTGCCGCTTACGTTATCGATATTGCCGTCAACGAGTTCCCACATCTTGCTGTCGGGACATTCAAGCATCTTAGCCTTTGTCTGTGAAATAAGTGCAGTTGCAGAAGCATATCTCTCCCAACAACCTTTTCTGCCGCAGTTACACTGCTCACCGTCAACAACAATTGTTGTATGACCCATTTCACCTGCAGCGTCGTTTGTACCGCTGAGAACTTTACCACCAAGGATAATACCGCTGCCTACACCTGTTCCGAGTGTAACTGCAACAAGGTTTTTAACACCGTTACCTGCACCTGCATAAGCCTCACCGAGAGCAGCAGCGTTAGCATCGTTTTCGAAAACACAAGTCTTGCCGACTCTTTCTTCAAGAAGCTTCTTAGCAGGAACATTATTGAAGTCAAGGTTGTTAGAGAATTCAATTGTACCCTCTTCCTTATTTACTGAGCCGGGTGTACCGACACCTACGAAAGAGATATCGTCCATTGTAAGACCTGCATCTTCAACTGCAAGGTAAATTGCTTTTGCGATATCGTCAAAAATTTCTTCAGCAGGACGGGGCGCATTTGTTTTAACCTTACCTCTGCCTATGATTTTATAGTTGTCATCAACAACACCTACAGCGATATTAGTACCGCCAAGATCTACACCAATTCTGTACATATAAATTACCTCCAAAAATTAAAAATTATGCCAGATTTCAAGTTCGTCTGCCTCAGGAACGATATCATCAGTCATTCCGAGGTTATGAAGAAGCTGTCGTGCAGCGTTATAACCCATCTTCTTCTGACGGTTATTCATTGCACCTGCTTCGATTATGATTGAAATGTTTCGACCGGGAGTTACGGGAACAACCGAGATCGGAACACTTACGCCGAGAATATCCATAGTTTCGCTTTCAAGGCCGAGACGGTCATAGCTCTTTTCAGGATCCCACTGTTCAAGCTGAATAACCATATCAATCTTTTCTGTGACCTTAACAGAACCGACACCGAAAAGTCGTCTTGCGTTTACAACACCGACACCTCTTAATTCAATAAAGTGTCTGATATTTTCAGGTGCCGAACCGACAAGCGTTTTATGAGAAACCTGTCTGATTTCAACTGCATCGTCAGCTATAAGGCGATGTCCTCGCTTTATAAGTTCAAGAGCAATTTCACTCTTACCTACACCGCTGTCACCGAGAATCAGAACACCTTCACCGTACACTTCAACAAACACACCGTGACGTGTGATTCGCGGAGCCAGTTCAACATTGAGGTAAGAAATCAATGCAGACATACAGCTTGACGTACCGTCTGATGTACGCAGAAGCGGCACCTCGTATTTTTCAGCAAGCTCCAGAAATTCAGGGACATATTCCTGACTGCGCGTAATTACGACAGCTACGGGCTTTTTAGACAGAAGCCTCTTAATCTTTCGTGCTCTGTCCTCCCCTTTACTGCTGTTGAGATACTCAACCTCAGCGATACCGAGAAACTGAATACGATCCGGATCAAAATACTTTGAAAAGCCCGATAAAATCAGACCCGGTCTGTAAACATCGGGTGACGTTACCATAATCTCTGTAAGATCACGCGGAGCGTATACTGTTTCAAGTCCGTGCGTTTTGGCTATTTTTCCAAGAGAAATAGAATATTTTGCAGCCAACATCTTACCTCCTTAACGAGAAATTAAAAATCGACTCAGATTTAAGTTATTATACTATATTTATCCAACAGTTCCAATACTTTTTATAAAAAATTTTATAAAAATATAAGCAACCGTATAACAGGTTGCTTAATACACGATATTAAAAATTTCCTCTACCAGATTCATTACAAAATCATGAAAATTGAACCATAGCAATGTGTTGTTCAGCAACATAAACGCCACACAGAGCAACGACGCAACAATGAAAAATATCCTCATTGCCGTAAACCTGTAGGCAAGCATACATGCAAGCAACAGTAACGACAACTGGAATAAGCACACAGTTACAAGAAAAACTATACGCATCGTCAGATCTATGTCACCAAAAGACATAATAGCGGTACCGATTGTTACAGCAAATATAGCAGACAGAACCGCAAAAACAAGACAGCTGAAAACAGATGCGGTAAGGAGCAATCTTTTGAGTGCGGTTTTGCGGTCAATGAGAATGTTCTTATGTGTTTCATGCACAACCGCTTCAGAGTCAGGATTTATATCTTTTGTATTAAGAGTATTAAGACTTTCAGCCTTTTCAAAATTAGAGCATGTTACATCAGGCGTCGAGATATTGTGACGATAAAATTTACAATATCCGTTTTCTCCGATTGAATCAGTATAATATTTACACTCACAACAAGTAGCGGATTTGTTCAGTTTCATCACTTCCTCGCATTTTTTTAAGATTATAACATAAATTCACAAAAAATCAACATAAAGTTAAATTTTAAGGGCAACATAAATAAGATGTACTACATTTTTGCTTCTATTGTTGTGTAATCAACCAATAAGTTATTTATGATGACAAAAAAGGCAAGGGTTTTCACCCTTGCCTTGACATAAAAGTGTAATATAGCTGATTATTTCCACAAGAACCAGATAAAAAGGTAACCTGTGATAACAGCTGCTAATGTGAACGGAACACCATACTTCATAAATGTAGAAGATTTAACCTCATAGCCCTCTTTACGAAGAATACCGATACCTGTGATATTTGCGCTTGCACCGATCGGAGTAAGGTTACCACCGAGAGTCGCACCGCAGAGAAGACCGTAATAAAGAAGCTTAGGCTCAATACCGAGATCCATTGCAATAACGGGAACAATTGAAAGCATTGTTGCAGTGTAAGGAATGTTGTCGATAAATGCTGAAAGGAAAACAGACATCCATACGATGATTGTGTAAACAAGGAATGTCGAACCTGAACCCATACTTGCAATAGCATTACCGATAACCTCAATAACACCTGCACTCTTGATACCGCCGATTACGATAAAAAGACCTGTAAGAAGTACAATTGTGTAATAGTCGATTTCCTTGAATGCATTTTTTACGATATCCTTGTTCTTCTTGATAAACAGTTCTCTTATGATGCCGACAAGGAAGAAAGCGATACAAATGATACCATTTGTGATAGCAGGCTTGTAGAACTGACCTTCAGCCGCAGCATCCTTATAAGGAATAAATGAAACGGCAATAAGTGCTACAACAGTACCAACAAGAAGGAATGTGGGGAATTTATCCTCTACAACAGTTCTTGAATCAAATGAAATTTTACCCTTTTCCTTACGGAACATAAACCAGATAATAGCAGCGCTTACAAGTGCACCTGCTTCAACTACCCAGAACATACCGGGCTTACCCTCATCAACAAAGAAATCTGAGAAATCGAGATTTGCAGCCTTACCTAGGAGGATTGATGTTGTATCGCCTACCAGTGTCGCTGCACCCTGAAGATTTGAAGAAACAGCAATACAGATAATGGACGGAACCGGTGAAATATTGAGTTTCTTGCAGAAAGCCAGAGCAACCGGTGCAATCATAAGTACTGTTGCAACGTTATCAACAAAGGCAGAAACAATACCCGCAAAAAGTGAAACAGAAATAACCACCCATTGAACGTTTGGCATTTTTGATATAAGTATATCTGACATCAGCTGAGGCATCTTGGATTCGATAAACAGGTAAACAGTACCCATTGTACCTGCAATCATCATAATTACATTCCAGTCAATTTCTTTGAGCGCGTCAAGGAAGCTGTAGGAAAAAGTTCCCGTACTTGTTGCAAAAAAGCCTTCACCGAACAAATCGGGGCTAAAAGCAGCAACGGCACCGAGTGCGACAAATATTGCAGCTGATGCTACAACAATGTGAGGACGTATCTTCTGAAAAGCCATCATAAGAAGATACGTTATTGCAAAAATTACTAATGCAACAATCGTTATCTGGTTCATTAAATCTACTCCATTCTTTGGTGGTAATTTTGACTGTAAAAAAAATAATCCGCAAAATGCGGATTCTGTCAGAATTCTGATAAAACAAAGATAACTCTGTTCTTAATCAGAACACAACCCGCAACAAATAGAATAACAAGTATTCTATGACAGACTCCACCACTTATTTCGGGTCGCTATGACATTATATCCGATGATTTTTAAAAAGTCAATATAGTTTATAATACCTACATTAAATCTTATTCATCAAACACGGAATAAGTACGTCTGTAAAGAGAGTTTATTTTTTTGAAATATTCTGTATCAATCGAATCAATCGTTTCAGCTGTTGTTCTGAAACGCCAGTTTTTCTCAGGAACGCTGGGAATGTTCATTCTCGCGTCACTGCCGAAGCCGCACATATCCTGAAATGCAACGACAGCGGTATTTGAAGCAGATTTCCATACGCTCTCAATTACCTTGCGGCAGCTTTTTGAGTAATATCCTCCGTCTCCCCAATTGTCGTTTTCAAAGCCTATATAGTCAAGTGCAAAACGACGCTGACGTTCATCAGCCTCCCACAACCAACCGAGGATGGTGTTATTGTCGTGCGTACCGACGTAGTTGACGCTGTTTCTGTCCGCATTATGAGGCAAATGCAAGGAATCACCATCGGGGTCAAAGCCAAACTGAACAACCTTCATTCCCGGGAAAGCTGTGTCTTCAAGCAGCTGAACAACATCTTCACCGAAAACACCGAGATCTTCGGCAATAATCGGTGCATCCGGGAACTTTTCAAAAACCTTATCGAAGAACTTCATTCGGGGTCCCGTTGCCCACGCACCTGTTTTTGCAGTTTCGCTGTCAGCAGGGATTTCCCAGTAACTCGCAAAAGCGCGGAAATGATCAATACGCACAACATCGTAAGTATTAAGTGCATTTTCAAGTCGTGAGAGCCACCACTTATAACCGTCAGACTCCATCTTATTCCAATCGTAAAGCGGATTGCCCCACAGCTGTCCGTCTGCTGAAAAATAATCGGGCGGTACACCGGCAACCTTTGAGGGTTTAAGAGTTTTTTCGTCAATTTTGAACTGACTGAGATTTGCCCAGACATCAACACTGTCCATTGCTACATATATCGGCATATCTCCGATTACGGCAATCCCTTTGTTATTAGCATATTCTTTAATTTCTTTCCATTGTGAAAAGAATATATACTGCACAAAACGCCAGAAGGCAGACTGTTCTTCAAAATCGTAGCGGTGTTTTGTGATGAACAGATCATATCTTGCATATTCATCGTCCCACTCCCACCAAGGCTTTAGTGAGTTAAACTCTTTCAAAGCCATAAAGAGTGAAAAATCTACCAACCACGGATTTTTTTGTGCAAACTCTTTAACCTTAACTGCAAGATCAGCATCAATGCGTGAAAATGCTTTTTTGAGAAGAGAAAGTCTTCTTTCACCTGCAAATTCATAATCCGCAGTATACGGAGTGCCTTCATATTTATTTTCGTCTGCTTCAGCCTGCGTACAAAGTCCAAGTGCACACAACTTCTGCGGATCGATGAACATAAAATTACCTGCAAAAGCTGATGATGAGCAGTAAGGTGAGTTTGCCCGATCGACGGGATTAAACGGTAAAACCTGCCAATATCCGAAATCCATCTGCTTGAGTTTGTCAATAAAATGAATGCAGTTTTTATCAAAAACACCTATACCGTATTCTGACGGAATTGAGGAAACGTGCATCAGCACGCCTGCTCCTCTTTTATCTAACATATAATCATCCCTAAATCTGTCAATAAAATTAGTAAAAACACTCCGCGTTAACGGAGTGTTTTTGTTATTGCTAAGTATCAGATCAATACTTGAAATCTTTGTATGTAACGTGTGAAATACCTGTTGCAGTTGCAGACATACCAAGAAGCTTGGAAAGTGTAACTGACTGATTCCACTCAACTACAAGGCTTACGATGTTGCCTGTTGAAGCATTGATTGTAGCCTTAACTGTTGCATTTGAATAGCTTTCCTTAACATCTGCACCTGCATATGTACCTGCGATTGCGTCGTAGATAACAGATGAAGTCTTGTGGTCAAAGTAGCCCTTATCTTCAGTACCTACGCAGATACCGCACTTATCAAGTGAAGTGTTAGCAGCTGTTGTCGGGTTAGACTGGTTAGCAGCACTTGAACCGTTCTTGAGCTTGAGAGTGATTACATAGTTAGCACCTGACTGTGTGCATGTTGCAGATGTAACGTCAGCAGCTGTAAGCTTGCTGTTGTAAAGGAATGCAACATCTCCCCACTTACCCTTTGTAACTGTCTCGTTATACTCGTTGTCAGCACCGATACCCATGAACTGATAAACAAGACTCTTCATAGCCTGAAGACCGATTGAACCATCCATCTGCTCGTTGTCTGTTTTTCTGTTCTTTGAGAAGCCGACCTTAGCCTTTACAGCCTTAGCAACTGCGTTGTTGTAATAATCTGTGATTTCTGCAACAGTCTTAGGAGCAGCGTTTGTCTGGGGCTTTGCAGCATCTGTAGGAGCCTTGTCGTCTGCAGCAGGAGCCTGTGTTGCATCCTCTGTTGCAGCGTTGTCTTCTGTTACAGCATCATCAGCAACTGTTGCGTCTTCTGTAGCTGTGCTGTCATCTGTTACTGTATCATCAGTAACTGCACCGTCATCTGCAACTGTATCGTCTGAAGACTCAGCATCGCCTACAGTTGATGAAGAAGCACTGCCTGCTGTCTTAGCTGCCTCAATTTTAGCATCAGCAAAAGTGCCTACTGCAGAAACCATTGTGATGCAGATAGCTACAACACAAAGTACAGCTGTTATGCTTTTAATAAGTGTGTTTTTAAAATCCATTTCAATTGCTCCTTTCAAAAGCAAATATTTGGTTTTATTATACTATATCTGTTTAAAAAGTAAAGTATTTTACACATAAATAAAATTGTACTATTTTTGTGCAATATTATATCCGGATCAGATAAGAACCTTTGAGAGGAAGTCCTTACATCTGTCAGTCTTTGGATTTGTAAAGAACGCTTCAGGAGTGTTTTCTTCAATCATTTTACCTTCATCCATGAAGATAACTCTTGTCGCAGCCTCTTTCGCAAAGCCCATTTCGTGGGTTACAACAACCATTGTCATACCCTCTTTGGCAAGGTTCTGCATAACATCGAGAACTTCACCGACCATTTCAGGATCAAGCGCTGATGTGGGTTCGTCGAACAACATCACCTCAGGCTTCATTGCAAGTGCACGAACAATTGCAATTCTCTGCTTCTGTCCGCCTGAAAGCTGTGACGGATAAGCGTTAGCTCTGTCTGCAAGACCAACTCTCTCGAGCAATTCCATTGCCTGTTTTTCAGCCTCAGCCTTGCTCATCTTAAGAAGCTTTGTCGGTCCGAGAGTGAGGTTTTTAAGAATTGTCATATGAGGAAAGAGGTTGAAATGCTGGAAAACCATTCCCATTCTCTGACGGTGGATGTTGATGTCAACCTTGCTGTCAGTAATGTCAACTCCGTCAAACTCAATTTTACCGCCTGTGGGTTCCTCAAGAAGATTGAGTGAACGCAGGAATGTTGATTTACCTGAACCTGAAGGTCCGATAATGACAACAACCTCGCCCTTTTTAATCTCGGTGGAAACTCCGTCGAGAGCGTGGAGCTCACCGTAAGCCTTCTGAAGATCAGAAACTTTTATAAGCACATTATCGCTCACTGTTACGAAGCCTCCTTTCGAGTAATGATACTAACTTGGTAAGTATCATAACAATTACAAGGTAGATAATAGCTACCGCAATCAAGGGCATCATCGCAGTGAAAGTAACACCGCGGATCATATCACCTGCACGGGTAAGATCCATCATTCCGATATAACCTGCAACGGATGTTTCCTTGAGCAATACTATAAATTCATTTGCAAGTGTTGGCAAAACAGTCTTGAAAGCCTGAGGAATGATGATATAAATCATTGTCTGTGCATAGTTCAGACCGAGTGAACGGCCTGCTTCCATCTGTCCGCCGTCGATTGACATAATGCCGCTTCTGAAAATTTCAGCAACATATGCACCTGAGTTGATACCAAAAGCAAGAACTGAAACCATCAGCTTGTCGTTTGAGGTTCTGAAAATGATAAAATACATAATCAAAAGCTGAACAACAACAGGTGTTCCGCGGATAACAGTAAGATAAATCTTACAGATACCGTTAAGCAGTTTCATAAAAAAGCCGCTGATACCGTGCATCTTTGCTGAATTTTTATCATAAGTTGAACGTATAATCGCAATAACGATACCGATCAGAATGCCGACAAGTACTGCAAGCGCAGTTATCTGAAGTGTTGCACCGAGACCCTCAGCCAACAGCTTCCATCTGTCGTCTTTTATAAAGTTTAAAATAAAATCTGCTTTGAAATCTTCCCAGCCGAGAAGCAGGGACGCTTTCAGATTATCAAAAAAATATCCCATTAGATATTACCTTTCATAATGCCAAATCGAGGGAGTTTGACTCCCCCGATTGTCAAATCAATTTAAACGAAAATTATTCAGCAGGAATGTACTTTGCGATGATACCGTCGATTGTACCGTCTGCCTTAAGCTCAGCAAGTGCCTTGTTAACATCAGCAAGAAGTTCTGTGTTTTCCTTTGCAAGGCAGATTGCATAATCTTCAACTGCATACTCTGTATCAAGAACCTTGAGGCCCTTGTTAGCTGCAACAAATGACTTAGCGGGTTCGTTATCGATAACAACACAATCGATCTTACCTGCAACAAGAGCTGCTACTGCTTCTGCACCTGTTGTATACTGCTCAACTGTACCGTTGAGTGTCTTGTCATCGTTGATTTCACCTGAAATGTAGATATCACCTGTTGTTGAAAGCTGAACACCGAACTTGTATGCAGCACCTTCTGCATAGATGTCTTCAACTGTCTTGATGGGTGAATTTTCGGGAACGATGATCGCCTGAACTGCAGTTGCATAAGGATCTGTAAAGTTAACTGACTCCATACGGTCGGGAGTTACAGTGATACCTGACATACCGATATCAGCCTTACCTGCCTGAACAGCGTCAATAACAGAGTTGAAGTTCATGTTTTCAACAACGAGCTCACGGCCGAGTTTCTTTGCGATAAGACCTGCGATCTCGATGTCAATACCTGCATAGTCGCTGCCCTCTATGTACTCATACGGCGGGAAGTCTGCACTTGTAGCAAGGATGAGCTTTTCGCCTGTTGCTTCGTCCTTACCGCAACCTGCAAGTGCGAAGATGCCGACAACAACGAGTGCTGCCATAACTAATGCCAAAATCTTTTTCATAATAGTCTCCTCCTAAAATTTAATTTGCGGAATAAATATATCATCAATTCAGTTTTATGTCAACTGAAAATGAATATTTATTCACTGCTTTTTGATTTTAAATACTATCTTGAGAACGTTTTCGCTCTTTTCGTGAAGAACGTTCGGCATATGTGCATCTTCCTCAAAAAGAATTGCACACTGATTGCCGCCCAGAAGGACATAACCCATGGATTCGCCCACATAAAATGCAATATCTCCACCCTTTGAGAACTCTTCTGAAACCTGTGTAAGAGAAGCTGTATCTGCCCAGTGGATCTCTTCCTTACCGCCGAGGACAATCTGTAAATCTATGTATTTCTTGTGATTTTCAAACTTTCTGTCAACATTCGGCTCTGTGTCATAACGGCTTACTGCCGCAAAAAGATCATCACCGTGAATGTCGTATCTGCCCGGCTGCATATCTGACTTTGTGAATTCATTGAAAAAGTCAATGATATCCTGTGCATAAGGGATTTCTGCGTACTGTGTGAGCTTATCAATTGTTGTAACTATCATAATTATACCTCAGTTCTTATGTGATTTGTATTGACATTGCAAAGCTTTGCATAGTGTCCGTTGTTTGCCATCAGTTCAGTGTGTGTACCCTGTTCGGTAATTTTGCCGTTTTCAAGCACAATTATCTTGTCTGCCTTCATAACAGTTGAAAGTCGGTGTGCAATGACAACGACTGTTCTGCTTTTTGAAAGCTCATCAATTGCCTGCTGAATGAGCGCTTCCGTCTCATTATCAACTGCAGATGTTGCCTCGTCAAGAATAAGTACGGGAGAATTCTTGAGAATTGCTCTTGCAATTGCAATTCTTTGCTTCTGACCGCCTGAAAGACGGACTCCCCTTTCACCGATAAGTGTTTCGTATCCGTCAGGCATAGTACTGATAAAATCATCCGCTCTTGCAATTTTTGCCACCTCAATAACCTCTTCCTTTGTTGCGGCAGGATTGCCGTAGGCAATATTTTCAAAGATTGTACCGTTAAAAAGGAACACATCCTGAAGAACAATTGAAAGGTTTTCTCTGAGTGACTTAATCGTGATATCCTTTATATCGTGACCGTCGAGAAGGACTGAACCTTCAATCGGGTCATAGAAACGTTCAAGCAAAGAAACGATTGTTGATTTACCAACACCCGTTGCGCCGACGAAAGCAATCATCTGACCTGCATCAACCTTAAACGAAACGTCGTTCAGCACAGGTTCATTTTCGTTATAGTAAAAGCTTACATTCCTGAATTCAATATTGCCTTCTGCTTTACGCAGAGTTTCTGCATTTTCTTTATCCTTGACCTCAGACTCCATATCAAGAATTTCAAGTACTCTCAGACCACCTGCATAAGCATTCTGAGCATCTTCAACAATTCTTGCAAGTACTGCAAGCGGAGAGTAGAACAAGGAAAGATACATAAAAAATCCGACCACGTCAGCTGTTGACAGGACATCACGCATTGCAAGTGTACCGCCGATGCCCATAACAAGTACCGTACCGATTGACGTAAGAAACTCGATTGAGGGATGAAAAATAGCTGCAGAAAAATTGGCATTGATGTTTACCTGACTGTATGTTTTGCAGAAATTTTTCATTCTGTTATATTCAGATTCTTCCTTGCCGTAAGCCTGAATCTCTTTTATGCCTGAGATGTTATCCTGAACAACGCCATTGAGTTCTGCCAGCACCTGCTGATTCTTCTGGAATTTAGGCAACACTTTCTTTGAAAACTTTGTGCTGACAAAAACCAGAAAAGGAACAGGAATGAGTGAAATTGCTGCAAGTATGGGATTAATTGTAAAAATCATAATCGCAACAAGGACAATTATAAGTATGTTTGAAAGCAAATCAGGCAAGGCGTGTGCGATGAGCGTTTCCATATTTCCGGTATCGTTTATCACACGGCTCATCATCTGACCTGTCTGCTTGTCAGTAAAATAGCTCATTGAGAGTGTCTGCAGTTTGGAATAAACCTTAAGTGTAAGATTTCCTACAAAATTCCATGCAGCTATATGAGCCTGCCACTTTGCAAGGAAAGACAAAAAGGCTTTGATTATGTATGCACCGAGAAGGATTATTGCATAATATATCATCGTGTTGACTGTACCCGTACCGTCAGTGAGCACTGCTGTCATACGCCTTACCATTTCGGGAGTTACAAGACTTACTGCCGACACACCGATAAGAGTGAATACAGTAAAAATCATCGTTCCCCAGAACGGCTTCGCCATCAACAAAAAGCGTTTAATTTCTTTCATTAAATCACATCCTTTTGTGATTTTAACATATAGTTAAATCCAATTCAAGAAAAAAATCACTCACAGAAAAACTGTGAGTGAAAATTTTAATACATTCTTTCTCTTCTCTTCTTTCGGATTGTTCTGTATACGGCATAAACAGCAACAATTGAACTGAATGAGATAAGACCGACATAAATGGATGTATCGTCGTTACCTTCAATCTTAAGTCCGTCCCAGAGTGATGTCATAAGCATCAGTGTTTCAGGCGGGAGATTGTGATAATACTGTGTTTTAGGCATATTTTCGGGAGTGGGATAAAGAATTTCTTCATCCTTGAGTGAATACTCTTCACTCTCACGTACTGCCTTGTTGGGCGTTGCATAACAGATATATTCCGCATTTGCAAGAGCGACATCTTCCCTTAAAAGGAAGTTGATATAAAGCTCCGCACCCTCTTTGTTCTGACAGCCGACGGGAATGCATACGGAGTCAACAAAGATATTTGTTCCCTCTTTGGGATAAACAAAAGCAAGGTCCGGATTGTTATCTTTCATTGTAAGATAGTCGCCAGCGTAATACGCTGCTATTGCAGCATCGCCGCTTTCCATCTTGTTATAAACATCGTCCATAACATAAGAGCTGACTATCGGCTTCTGCTCCTTGAGCTTGTCATAAGCCATATGCCATTCGTTGGAATCGGAAGTGTTAAGGTCAATTCCGAGAAGACACTGTGCAATACCGAAAGCGTCACGGGAATTGTTGAACATAAGAATCTGACCTGCATACTTTTCATCCCACATAAGATTCCAGCTGTCGGGGGTACCTTCAACCATTTTTGTGTTGTAAATAAGGCCAACCATTCCGACATTGTAAGGTACGGAATACTC
This sequence comes from Acutalibacteraceae bacterium, assembly GCA_045648745.1. GTDB lineage: Bacteria > Bacillota > Clostridia > Oscillospirales > Acutalibacteraceae > CAG-488. The sequence goes on from JAZROM010000061.1 coordinate 37,358, forward strand.
ATTATTCGGGTCAAAGTAGAGATTTTTGTATTCATCCATTATGTTGGAATAATTCGGAATATTATCAAAATTAATCTTTTCAAGCAAGCCTTCCGAAATCATTCGTTCGATCATATATTCCGACGGAATGATGATATCGTAGTTTGCACCGCCGCCTTTGATTTTGTTGTACATATTCTCGTTTGAATCATAGGTGGTGTAATTAACCTTGATACCTGTCTCTTCTTCAAACTTCTTATTGACATCCATTGAACCCTCGGCACCGTCGGATATATATTCACCCCAGTTGTAAACGTTGATTTCCGTGCCTGCAAGGTGGCTGTAGTCTTTAGCAGATGCAAACACGCAAATCGGTGCGGATGTAAGAATAATCATCATCACAGCAAGAAAGCAGGAAGCAATTTTTTTAATCATTTCGCTGCCCCCTTCTTATTTGCATGTTTGTTTTCGTCAGACTTGGACTGGAATATATTTACCAGAACAAGAAGAATAAGAATAGCTACAAAAATGAGTGTTGAAAGCGCATACATATCAGGTGTAACACGCTTCTTTGTCATTGAGAAAATTCTTATCGGCAAAGTCTGGAACTTAGGTCCGCTTACAAAATAACTGATAATGAAGTCATCAAGAGAAAGTGTAAATGCCATAATGAAGCCTGCTACAATACCAGGTCTGATTGACGGCAGAACAACCTTCAGAAAAGCCTGAAGCTTGGTGCAGCCTAAGTCCTGTGCAGCCTCGGCAATGTGAATGTCAGTCTGCTTGAGCTTTGGCATAATATTGAGTATTACGTACGGCAGACAGAATGTAACGTGTGCAATAAACAATGTCCAGAAGCCGAGAATACCGTTGATTTTGAGTGCCGTACCTATGAACACAAACAAAAGCATCATCGAAACACCTGTAACGATTTCAGGGTTCATCATCGGAATGTTTGTTACGGAAAGAACACTCGTTTTTACAAAGCCTTTTTTCATTTTATTGATTCCGACTGCGGCAAGAGTACCAATGAAAGTAGAAGTTATCGCAGATAAAACAGCGAGAACCAATGTGTTATAAAACGCCTGAATTGTTGCCTCATCTCTGAAAAGCTCAACATACCATTTGATTGAAACACCATTCATCACGCTCGTGCTGTTCGATCCGTTAAACGAAAGCACCATAAGCATAACGATGGGAAGATAGAGAAACAGAAGGACAATTGCAAGATACATCTTAGAGGGAAATGACATCTTTTTCATATCATCATACCTCCCTTAGCACCGTCATCCTCATCACCGAACTTATTCATAACTGCCATACAGATAAGAATAAGTATCATAAGAACAAGAGATAATGCCGCGCCGAAATTGAAGTTATTTGAAACCTGGAACTGCATTTCAATTATATCACCGATGAGTGCAAAGCTACCTCCGCCAAGCTTCTGTGAAATATAGAATGTACTTACCGACGGAACAAAAACCATCGTGATACCCGAAACAACACCCGAAAGTGTTGCAGGAAGAATTACATCTCTGAATACACGGAATTTGTTTGCACCGAGGTCCTGCGCAGCTTCAACAAGGCTGTGATCAAGCTTGGTCATAACCGTATAAATCGGAAGAACCATATACGGCAGGAAGTTATAGACCATACCGAGGATTACTGCGCCTGCAGTGTTTATCATATGGAATGGTCCGATACCGATTTTACCGAGAATTGTATTGATTACACCGGTATCCTCGAGCAGAGTCATCCAGGAATAGGTTCTGAGCAGGAAGTTCATCCACATCGGCACCATTACAAGCATAACCATTGTACTCTGAACTCTTGCTTTGGAATGAGCAATAATATATGCAAGAGGATATGCGATAACAAGACAGATGATTGTTGCAACAATGCCGTACCAGATTGAACGAAGGAATGTTGTTGTATAGTCACCAAGTCTTGTGATGTTGTCAAAAGTAAACGCTCCGTTTGCGTCCGTGAAAGCATAATAAAGCACCATAATAAGCGGTACAACAATAAAAATTGCTGACCAGACAATATGCGGGGACGTACAGAGTTTCTGAGAAAGAGTTGACTTTTTGTTCATCGCTTACTCCTCCTCAACAATATCTGAAAGATGCTCCAATTCGTCACTGAATGAACTGTAATCACCGTACAGGCCTGAATACTTAGATTTCTTCATAATATGAATTGCATCAGGCTCAATGTCGAGGCCGATTTTTTTACCTACAGGCTCGTAATCTGTGGTCTGAATCATCCACTTGAAACCACCGATATCAACGATGATTTCAAAGTGAACACCCTTGAATGTGACAGAGGTTACTACGCCTGTAAGAATACCCTTTTCAACGGGTACGATGTCAACGTCCTCGGGACGTACAACAACGTCAACTGATTCGCCTGAGCCGAAGCCCTTATCAAGGCACTGGAACTGTGCACCTGAGAATGAGCACTTAAAATCTTCAAGCATTTTACCGTCAAGGATATTACTCTCACCGATGAAGTCAGCAACGAATGCATTCTTAGGCTCGTTGTAAACGTCCTGAGGTGTACCTATCTGCTGAATTACACCACCGTCCATAACAACAACCGTATCAGACATAGAAAGAGCTTCTTCCTGGTCGTGTGTAACATAAATGAATGTGATGCCGAGTCTCTGCTGAATATTTTTGAGCTCAACCTGCATATCCTTACGGAGCTTGAGGTCGAGAGCACCGAGAGGCTCATCGAGCAGAAGAACACGGGGCTTGACTGCAAGAGCACGTGCAATAGCAACACGCTGCTGCTGACCGCCTGAAAGTGAATTGATATTTCGTCTCTCAAAACCACTGAGATTAACGAGTGCAAGCATTTCAGTAACAGTCTCTTTTATTTCTTTTTCACTCATCTTTTTGATACGAAGACCAAAGGCAATGTTTTCATAAACATTGAGATGCGGAAAAAGAGCATAACGCTGAAAAATGGTGTTCACCTGTCTCTTATGAGGCGGCACACCATTGATAACCTTATCTTCGAATATAACTTCTCCGCTGTCAGGCTCAAGGAAACCGGCGATGATACGCAGGGTTGTTGTTTTACCGCAACCCGAAGGTCCTAAAAGAGTGATAAACTCTTTATCACGGATGTACATGCTGAGATTCTCCAGAATCTGTGCTTCGCCGAGCTTTATGGAGATATTTTTAAGATCAATAATAACGTTCTTTTCCAATTTACAGCCCCTCTCTTGCAGAATAAAATATAAACTTCTGCCGACAGTATTGTGCAACACTTTACCACGATAAAAACAATACTGATATTATTCTATAATATAGTGCAATATCACGCAAATGTCAACATTTTTTTGCAAAAAATCACTGCAAAACCGATGATAGTCAAGCACAATTTAAAGTATACTCTGTTTTACTCTTATATGCTCATTTTATCTCGTTTTTACTCAATTTTGATAGGTTGATATTTTTGTGAGAAAAATTGCGATATCAGGCAAAAAACCGATACCGCAATAATTAATTATTTATTTGTTCCAGCCGTTGATTAATTCATTAAGACATTCGTCATAAATCCCGTAGAAACGCTCTACAACTTTTTTGTCCTCTTCGTTACCTCGTACACCCATAGCTAGGATACAGTCCTGCTTATATGTGATAACAGAAAGAAGAACGAATGGCTTGTACTTAACCGCACCGCTCATAAAGCCGTAAATTGGTTCATGTCCGCAGATAGATGTACCGACAGGGTCAATCATACCGATGTTACTCATGGCAATATGCGGATTTGCATAGCCTATCTTAACCGCAAGC
>JAZROM010000062.1:0-5684 GCA_045648745.1 Acutalibacteraceae bacterium
ACAGCAAATGTTCAAACTCTGACTGTAAGTCAAGTTTGTATTGGCATCTTCTCGATAACCTTACTCAGCTTTATTGCAGGCGGTATGAATGCTGTTTATCAAATTGAACGATTGCCCTTGATGATTGCAATTCTTATTCATAGCGTTGTCTTATATGTCAGCTATTTAGTCACTTATATTCTCAATGATTGGCTTGAATGGGGCCTGACACCGATTTTAGTTTTTACCGGCATTTTTATTGTTGCTTACTTGGTGATTTGGGCAATTATTTATTCCATAATCAGAAGAAATACAAAGCAGCTCAATAAAATTCTTAAAGAAAAACAACAAGCAAGGGAGAATGTGTAGAATACTATGTTTGAGGCCGGTTTTACTTATACTTTGAGTAAATCCCTTATGAACACTCGCACCAAAACCCGACAATCTTCATCAGAGGATTGTCGGGTTTTATTTTATATTTTTAAAATCAACAACACATAAGTCTGAAAAACAAAAAGCGAAGCACATTGCTGTGCTTCGCTTTTGTTTTCTATTCAATAATTTATGACTTAAGCGGGATATTATCCTTTGCCAAGCTCTCGATAATTGAGTCGCTGACAGCCTGTACCTCTTCACGGGTAAGAGTTCTCTCAAAGCTTGAGAAGATGAGACGGACAGTGATTGCCTTGCCTTCGTCGTCTACATAAATGTCAACAACATTTGCCTTCTTGAGAATCGGAGAATTTGTTTCTTCGATTGCAGCCTTGATAGGCGCGTAAGAATCAGACATAAATGTGAGGTCAACTTCCATACTGGGATATTTTGAAGCCTCTTCGTAACGGATGCCTGCATTTTCAATTTCAGAAATCTTCGTAACATCCAATTCAGCATAAACGATCGAAGCCTTCTTATCAATCTTTTTAGAAACGGCAGGATGAACAATACCGATTTCACCGAGATTCACACCGTCGCAAATAACGGAATTGAGATTCTTCGGATGCTGATAGCCGTAAGCTGCCTCAAGCTTTGCGAATGAAAGCTCCTTGTGCTTGATTTCGTTGATTGCAACAGCAAGAATGTCTCTGAGTCTGAAATACAGATCCTTGATGCTTTCTGTTTTACTGAAGAGAGTGATTGTAAGCTTTTTGCGCTCATTGCAAAGACCGTCTTCCTTAAGACCCTCTACAACACGGCCTACTTCAAATACGCCGAAGTCAGAAGACCAACCTGTGTTAACCTTAACCTGACAAAGCTGAGTGGGTACGATTGAACGTCTTAAGGTTTCAAGGTTAGGATTCGTTGCATTCAGAATCTTAACGTTATCGGAAACCTCGATACCCAACTTCTTATATTCATCGTAATATGCCCATACATAAGAATGTAATTCGTGCAAGCCGAAATGCTTAACAAGAATATCCTTAAGATTGTCCTCAACGCTCTTTTCTGTACCCATACGAACGGGATAAAGTGCTGACTTTGCAGTGTGAGGTACAAAGTTATCGTAACCGTAAATACGTGTGATTTCTTCAATAAGGTCGGCCTTCATGGTAACGTCCTTTGTTGCACGCCATGAGGGAACCTTTACCGTGAACTCACTGCCGTTGACTGAAACTTCAAAGCCTAATGCCTTGAGTGTTTTTTCAATATGCTCGTTGGAAATAGCATCGCCTATTCCTGTGTAACGGTCAACATAAGCCTTGTCAATAACAATTGTATTGCGCTCGTAAGTTCTCTTGTAATCATCTGTAAGACAGGAAATAACCTTTGCCTCGCTGTCAATTTCTGTAAGAAGCTTGACAAAACGTGCAACAGCTGTAACTGTAAGCTCAGGGTCAAGTGTCTTTTCGTAACGCTGTGATGCGTCGGTACGGTGAGCAAGTCTTGCAGAAGACTTACGCACAGATACAGGATCGAAGCAAGCTGATTCCAATGTAAGAGAAGTTGTATCCTCTACAATTTCAGAATCAAGACCGCCCATAATACCTGCGATAGCAACAGGCTCGTTATCGTTACAGATCATAAGAGTGTTTTCGTCAATGTTACGTGCAACTCCGTCAAGAGTCTTGAATTCAAACGGCTTGTCAAACTTCTTGATGCGGAGCTTCTGAACCTTACGTGAGTCAAAAGCGTGCATCGGCTGACCAACCTCAAGCATAAGGTAGTTAGTCATATCTGTAAGGAAGTTGATACCGCGCATTCCGCAGTAATAAAGACGGATTCGCATATTCATAGGACTTACGTTTACAGACACGTTATCAAACTTAAGACCTGAATAACGAAGGCAGTCATCGTCCTCAATTTTAATATCCAATGCGGGAAGAGATGCGTAAGCAGAAAGGTCTGCTACATCAAGGGGCTTGAGTTCTCTGCCTGAAAGAGCTGCAAACTCACGCGCAATACCGTAGTGACCCCAGAGGTCAGGACGGTTTGTAAGAGATTTGTTATCAACCTCAAAAATAATATCTTCAATCTCGAAGATTTCTTTCATATCCTTACCGTTGGGCAAGGATACATCAAGATCCATAATGCCCGAATTGTCATCACCAATGCCGAGCTCCTTTTCAGAGCAGCACATACCGTGTGACATAACGCCTGCAAGAGGACGGGGTGCAATTTCGATCTCACCGATGCGTGCGCCGACCTTAGCAAAAGCTGTTTTCATACCGACACGCACGTTGGGTGCACCGCAGACTACATCCACAAGCTCTGCTTCACCGATATCTACCTTAAGAAGATGAAGCTTCTTTGAGTCGGGATGATCTTCAACAGATTTGATTTCAGCAACAACGATACCGTCGATGTCACTGCCCTTATAGAAAATCTCGTTTTCTACCTCTGCTGTTGACAGAGAAAACTGATGAATCAACTTATTGATATCAAGACCTGAGAGATCGACATAATCTCTGATCCAATTCATAGAAATATACATAAACTTACACCTCTCTCTTATTTATCCTCGATGAACTGACTCATTGCGTTGAGTGAGCCGCCGTTAAGGTCACGGATGTCCTTAACACCGTATTTCATCATAACAAGTCTTGTAAGACCCAGACCGAAAGCAAAGCCGGTATATTCATCGGGATCGATGCCGCCCTCACGAAGAACGTTAGGATGTATCATACCGCAGGGGCAAAGCTCAAGCCAGCCGCTGTGCTTACATGAAGGACAGCCTTCGCCACCGCAGATCTGACAGCTGATATCAAGCTCAAAGCCTGGCTCAACGAACGGGAAGAAGCCGGGACGAAGACGTACCTTGAGGTCATAGTTTTCGAAAACTTCACTGAGCATAGTCTTCATTGAATAAATAAGGTTTGCAATAGAAATATCCTTACCTACCATAACACCTTCCATCTGGAAGAATGTGTTTTCGTGACAGGCGTCTGTTGCCTCGTTACGGAAGCATCTGCCGGGGAAAACAGCCTTGATTGGCTTGCCCTCGTTGATGAGAGCATCCTTGTACTTCTTATAAATAGCATTCTGAGCAGCAGAAGTCTGTGTCTTAAGAAGCTGACCGTTATCAAGATAATATGTATCCTGCATATCACGTGCGGGATGGAAGGGCGGAATGTTCAATGACTCGAAGCATTCGTAGTCCGTAACAATTTCACTGTAATCCTCTACAGCAAAGCCCATTGTACGGAAAACCTCTTCACACTTACGCTGTACCAATGTAACGGGATGATAAGAGCCGTGCTCAAGAACCGGAGGAACAGATACGTCGAATTCCTCAACTGCATCCAATTCCTTCTGCAATTCCATTGCCTGAAGTGCTGCCATTTTTTCAGCTATCGCCTGCTCGGCATAGCTCTTAAGAGCGTTAACTTCGCTGCCGAAGGTTTTTCTTTCTTCGGGAGAAAGTGCACCCATATTCTTCAACAATGCTGTAACTGAACCCTTTTTACCAAGATACTCAACCTTAAGAGTGTCAAGCTCAGATACGGTAGAAACTGTCAGGAGAGCATTGTCCATTTTCTCTCTGAGAGTGAGAATTGACTGATTCATAATAATCCTCCTAAAAATAAAAAAATTCGTCTCATAATAAATATGAGACGAAATAAATTCCGCGGTACCACTCAAATTGCGACCAAGGTCGCCACTTTGTATGCTTTAATGCAGCATCTACATTCTGCTTTTCACAGAAAACTCACAGGCCGAACTTCTGCCTACGGCTTCGTGCGACATTTCCACCGTCAATCGCTCTCTTTAACCGAATCCACCGTGTCATACTCTGCCCTGGCGGGCACCTGATCATCGTTTTTGAACATATAGATTATATTATACACAAAACGGTGAATAAGTCAATACAAGAAATGAAATAGTTATTTTTTTATTTAAGCACTACGTCTGCCATAACGGGATAGTGGTCGGACGGATATATACCGTCGATACAGTCACGGATGATTTTGTATGTATCAGCCTTTGTTCCCTTTGTTGCAAAAACGAAGTCGATTGCACCGTCGTCGTGTTCTTCAATCGCACCGTAGTTGTGGAAAGTGATACCGGTGTCAGAGTTTGTTGCAACGAGCTTGGTGTCATCATAGTCCTTGCGCATCTCTGCATAAGCCTCGGCTGTTTCGTAAGTGTTGAAATCACCTGTACAGATTACCGTTGTCTCTTTTTCAAGCTCAGCAATCTTTGCCTTAAGCACCTTCACCTGCTCAACTCTTGTACTTTCAAGCACGTGATCAAGATGTGTATTCATGTGTGTGAACTTTACACCTGTTTCTTTATCCTCAAGCACTGCCCAGCTTGCAATACGGTTGTGCTTTGAATCGAAATCCTTTGTATATTTCTTCTCGGGAGTTTCGGAAAGCCAGATTGTTCCGCTGTCAAGAAGATTATACTTATCCTTAAGATAATACACACTGCTGTATTCCGTGAACATTTCAATCGGACTTCTGCCCTCACCTACACAAGCGTATTTGTCACCGAGCTCACGGTTGAGTATTTTAATCCACTTCGGAGTTGCTTCCTGCACACCGAAGGTATCGGGAGCATACTGTTCAAGCACAGCGGTAACGAGCTGTGAACGATTGGCGATAGTGTGGCCGTTATCATCACTTACACAACGCACGTTAAATGACATAACTCTTGTTGCATCCGCGCTTTTTTCGGGAATGTCGCTGATTTTAATCTCACCGAAATCCTTCGCCTTCTCTTTTGTAGCCATAACAGTACCTATACCGACAGCAACTGCTACAACTAAAACCAATGATATAACTTTAGCTATTTTTGCTTTTTTCATATATTACACCTCTGCAATCTTTTTTGTAATCGTACTATTTTTATCATATTTTGTCAAGAAAAAAGGAACCTGGGGTTACCCTCAGGTTCCTTTAAATTATTTAGAATGTTACTGTTACTGTTTCGCCTGCACCGATTGTCACTGTCTGAACCTTATCGGAGATGCCGCAGGAAACTGTGATTGTCTGATCAATATCAGATGTGATTGTTGCCGATGCCGTACCATTCTCAAGGTCCCAGGTCATATCGTCGATAACCGCCTGAGTTCTTGCACGGATGCCTGTAATCTGACCGATTTCAAAGCCTGACTGAGGTACTGCAGGAAGAAGCTCAATCTTACCAGTATTTGAGTAAACAAGACTCTCGTGAACAACACCGAGATAACCGATTGCAAAGTCTGTACAGTAAGCACTGCTGCGGTTATAGTGGTGGTTTGTCATAAGTGAATCGTAGAAGATACC
>JAZROM010000063.1:0-8135 GCA_045648745.1 Acutalibacteraceae bacterium
ATACTGCCTGAAGCGGCAGAACTCGTATCAAAAGAAATTAAGGAAAAAGGTGAAGAATATGAACATATACAAGGTTAATGACATCGGCGAACTCATCAAAGATAATTCATATGTCGGCAGAGGTATTGTAATCGGTAAAACTCCTGATGCTAAAAAGGCAGTTGCCGCATACTTCATTATGGGCAGAAGCGAAAACAGCCGTAACCGTATCTTCTCGGAGAAGGATGACGCAGTTTTCACAGAGCCGTTTGATGCTTCAAAGGTTGAAGATCCTTCACTCATTATCTATGCCGCAATCAGAAAGCACGAGAACAAGCTCATCGTTACAAACGGTGACCAGACAGATACAATTTACAACTTTATCAAGGAAGGCAAGTGCTTCAACGGCGCACTCAAGACTCGTGAGTTTGAGCCCGACGCACCTAACTTCACACCGAGAATCAGCGGTATGCTCAAGTTCGCAGACGGTGACTTCACTTATGAAATGAGCATCCTCAAGAGCCTTGATGAAGTTGGTTCAGACTGTGCACGTTACCTCTTTATGTATCCTTCAAAGGCAGGTCTCGGCCACTTTATCCACACTTATGTGTGCGACGGTAATCCTATCCCGACATTCCAGGGTGAGCCTGAAAGAGTTGAGACAATGGACGATATCGACGCTTTCGCTCAGAAGCTCTGGGATAATCTCAACGAAGACAATAAGATTTCTCTTTATGTTCGTTACATCGACCTCGAAACAGGTGCAGAAGAGAACCGTCTTATCAACAAGAATAAATAAGGAGAAATCAAAATGAAAGAATTTGAACTCAAATACGGTTGTAATCCCAACCAGAAACCCGCAAAGATCTTTATGTCTGACGACAGCGAGCTTCCCATCGAGATTCTTGCAGGCAGACCGGGTTTTATCAATTTCCTTGACGCATTCAACTCATGGCAGCTTGTAAAGGAGCTCAAAGAGGCACTCGGTATGCCTGCAGCTGCTTCTTTCAAGCACGTAAGCCCCACTTGTGCAGCAGTCGGTAATCCGCTTCCTGAGAAGCTCAAGAAGGCTTGCTTCGTTGACGATATTGAAGGTCTTGACGAGTCTCCGCTTGCATGTGCTTATGCAAGAGCAAGAGGTACTGACCGTATGTCATCTTTCGGTGACTGGATTGCACTTTCAGATGTCTGCGACAAGACAACTGCTACAATCATCAAGCGTGAGGTTTCCGACGGTGTTATCGCTCCGGGTTACACAGACGAGGCACTTGAAATTCTCAAATCCAAGAGAAACGGTAACTACAACATCGTTAAAATTGATCCCGACTACGTACCTCAGCCTATCGAACAGAAGCAGGTATTCGGTATCACATTCGAGCAGGGCAGAAATGACTATAAGATTGACGAGTCACAGCTCGAGAACATCGTAACAGCAAACAAAGAGTTCCCCGATGAGGCAAAGCGTGACCTAATAATCGCTCTCATCACTCTTAAGTATACACAGTCCAACTCAGTCTGCTATGCAAAGGACGGTCAGGCTATCGGTGTAGGTGCAGGTCAGCAGTCAAGAATCCACTGCACACGTCTTGCGGGTTCAAAGGCTGATACATGGCACCTTCGTCAGAGTGACAAGGTCCTTAACCTTCCTTTCAGAGATGACGTTTCAAGACCTAACCGTGACAATGTTATCGACGGTTACATCAACAAGAACGAAGAGGATGTTTGCGCAGACGGTAACTGGCAGAAGTACTTCACACGTCAGCCCGAACCCTTCACAGATGAGGAGCAGGCAGCATACCTTGCAACAATCTCAGGCGTTTCAGTCGGTTCGGACGCATTCTTCCCGTTCAGCGACAATATTGAACGCGCAAAGAAGAGCGGTGTTTCTTATATTGCTGAGCCGGGCGGATCAATCCGTGATGATATCGTTATCGAGTGCTGTGATAAGTACGGCATCGTAATGGCATTCACAGGAATGAGACTTTTCCATCATTAATAGATAAAACCAGAGGTAAGAAATGAACTTTTTTGAAGAACTTATAAATTTTGACCCTGAAGTTGCAAGCGCTTGCGGTGAAGAGCTTGAGCGCCAGCGTCATAATATTGAACTTATTGCATCAGAAAATATTGTATCAAAGGCAGTTCTTCTCGCTGCAGGCGGTGTTCTTACAAACAAATACGCAGAAGGTTATCCGTCAAAGAGATACTACGGTGGATGCTACTGTGTAGATAAGGTTGAAGAAATCGCACGTGAGAGAGCAAAGGCAATCTTCGGTGCTGAACATGCAAACGTTCAGCCCCACAGCGGTGCAAATGCAAACCTTGCAGTTTTCTTTGCACTCGTTAAGCCGGGCGACACCGTTATGGGTATGAACCTTTCAGAGGGCGGACACCTTTCACACGGTTCACCTGCAAACATTTCAGGTAAGTACTACAACATTGTTCCTTACGGTGTTGACAGTGAAACAGAAGTAATCGACTATGAGAATATGCGTCAGATCGCACTCGAATGCAAGCCGAAGATGATTGTTGTTGGTGCAAGCGCATATTCAAGAGTAATTGACTATAAGAAGTGCCGCGAAATCTGCGATGAAGTCGGCGCATATCTTATGGTGGATATGGCACACATTGCAGGTCTTGTAGCAGCAGGACTTCATCCCAACCCGGTGCCTTATTCTGATGTTGTTACAACAACAACTCACAAAACATTAAGAGGTCCCAGAGGCGGTCTCATCCTTTGCAAGGAAGAACTTGCAAAGGCAATCGACAAGGCTGTTTTCCCCGGCACTCAGGGCGGTCCTCTTATGCACGTTATCGCTGCTAAGGCAGTTGCGTTCGGTGAGGCTATGACCGAAGAATTCAAGGCTTATCAGCAGCAGGTTGTTAAAAATGCCGCAGTTCTCTGTGAAGCACTCAAAAAAGAAGGCTTCCGCATCGTTTCAAACGGCACAGACAACCACCTTATGCTTGTTGACCTTCGTAATTTTGAAATTACGGGTAAAGAAATGGAGCACCGTCTTGACGAGGTGCACATCACAGTCAACAAGAACACTGTTCCGAACGAGACACAGAGCCCGTTCGTTACAAGCGGACTTCGTATCGGTACACCTGCAGTAACATCAAGAGGCTTCAAAGAGGCTGAAATGCTTAAGATTGCAGCGTGGATCAAGGCAGTAGCAACAGATTTCGAGGGAAGCAAAGAGCGTGTTACAAAGGAAGTAACAGAGCTTTGCGCACAGTTCCCGATTTATTGATTAAAGTAACCCTTATAAGGAGAAATCACAATGAAAGTAATGGTTGTCGGTTCAGGCGGACGCGAACACGCCATAATCAAAAAGCTCAAGTTAAGTAACGAGATTGACGAAATCTTTGCTCTCCCGGGTAACGGTGGTATGGCAGAGGATGCAACTCTTGTTAACGTCGGTGCAAAGGATATCGACGGACTTGTAAAGTTTGCAACCGAAAATTCAATCGACTTTGCAGTGGTTGCACCGGACGATCCGTTGGTACTTGGTGCAGTTGACGCGCTCAACGAAGCAGGTATTGAATGTTTCGGTCCTAAAGCAAATGCCGCTATTATCGAAGGCAGTAAGGTTTTCTCAAAGAACCTTATGAAGAAATATAATATTCCCACTGCACAGTATGAGGTGTTCACATCAATGGATGAAGCACTCTCTTACATAAAGACAGCACCGATGCCTACCGTTATCAAGGCTGACGGTCTTGCACTCGGTAAAGGTGTTATCATCGCACAGACACTCGAAGAGGCTGAGGATGCTATCCGTTCAATGATGGAAGATAAAGTCTTCGGTGACAGCGGAAGCAATGTTGTTGTTGAAGAATTCCTCACAGGCCCTGAGGTTTCCGTTCTTGCATTTACAGACGGCAATGTTGTAAAGCCGATGGTTTCTTCAATGGACCATAAACGTGCATTTGATAATGACGAGGGCCTCAACACAGGCGGTATGGGTACGGTTGCTCCGAACCCGTATTACACTCCCGCAGTTGCAGATGAATGTATGGAGAAGATTTTCCTTCCCACAATCCGTGCAATGAAGGCAGAGGGCAGAGAGTTCAGAGGTTGTCTCTACTTCGGTCTTATGATCACTCCGAACGGACCGAAAGTTATTGAATATAACTGCCGTTTCGGTGATCCCGAGACACAGGTTGTTCTTCCGTTGCTTGAAAGTGATTTGTTCACTGTTATGAAGGCAACTGCAAGAGGAGAACTTGATAAAACTGAAGTTAAGTTCTCAGATAAATCAGCTTGTTGTGTTATCCTCGCTTCAAAGGGTTATCCCGTGAAGTACGAAAGCGGTTTTGAGCTCACTCTTCCCGCAACTGATGAAAACAGCGAGATTTTTGTTGCAGGTGCAAAGCTTGACGGGGAAAAACTCCTTAGTGCAGGCGGTCGTGTCCTTGGTGTAACAGCCGTTGCCGATGATCTTGCAACAGCAGTTAAAAACGCATATACACTTACCGATAAGGTAGGCTTTGAAAACGGCTTCTGCCGTAGAGACATCGGTCAGAAGGCATTGAATGCGGAGGTAAAATAAATGGTATATCGTATATATGTTGAAAAGAAAAAGGGTCTTGATAACGAAGCAAAATCACTTCGTTACGATATCAGACACATCCTTCAGATAAAATCACTTGAAGAGGTTCGTGTTATCAACCGTTATGACGTTGAAAACATTGATGAAGAGCTCTTCAACTATTCAAAGAAAACTGTATTCTCAGAGCCTCAGCTCGACATCATTTATGATGTTCTTCCTGAGGATGATGCAACAGTTTTTGCAGTTGAGTATCTTCCCGGTCAGTTTGACCAGCGTGCAGACTCAGCAGCACAGTGTATCCAGATTATTTCAAAGGGCGAGCGTCCGACAGTACGTGCGGCAAAGGTTTATCTCCTTTACGGCAACGTGTCTGCTGATGAGCTCGAGCAGATCAAAAAGTATGTTATCAACCCCGTTGAGTCACGTGAAGCTTCACTTGCAACAGTCGATACACTTAAGGTTGACTACGAAATCCCCACAACAGTTGAAACTCTTGACGGCTTCAACGACCTCGATGCAGACGGTCTTGCAGCATTCGTCAAGAATTACGGTCTTGCTATGGACAATGATGACATCGCTTTCTGCCAGTCATACTTCAAGTCAGAAAACCGTAACCCCACAATTACAGAAATCAGAATGATCGACACATACTGGTCTGACCACTGCCGTCATACAACATTCCTTACCACTATTGATAAGGTAACTTTTGAAGACGAGCTTCTTCAGGCTGCTTATGATGATTATCTTAAAACACGCGAATTCCTCGGCAGAACAAAGCCGCAGAATCTTATGGATATCGGTACTCTTGCTGCTAAGTATCTCAAGAAAATCGGTAAACTCGATAAGCTTGATGAGTCAGAGGAAATCAACGCTTGTACAGTTAAAATCGAGATTGAAGTTGACGGTGTAAAAGAGCCGTGGCTCCTTCTCTTCAAGAACGAAACACACAACCATCCCACAGAAATCGAGCCCTTCGGTGGTGCTGCAACTTGTATCGGTGGTGCTATCCGTGACCCGCTTTCAGGTCGTTCTTATGTTTACGCAGCTATGCGTGTAACAGGTGCTGCTGATCCGCTTAAGCCTGTCAAGGATACAATGGATGGTAAGCTTCCGCAGAGAAAGATTGTTACAACTGCAGCTGCAGGTTACTCTTCATACGGTAACCAGATCGGTCTTGCAACAGGTATGGTTGACGAGCTTTATCACGACGGATACGCTGCAAAGCGTATGGAAATCGGTGCAGTTGTTGCAGCTGCTCCGCAGGAGAATGTACGTCGTGAGCGTCCCGAAGACGGTGACATCGTTATCCTTCTCGGCGGCAGAACAGGCCGTGACGGTTGCGGCGGTGCAACAGGTTCATCAAAGTCACACACACTTGATTCTCTTGAATCCTGCGGTGCAGAGGTTCAGAAGGGTAATGCTCCTGAGGAAAGAAAGCTTCAGCGTATTTTCCGTAACGGTGACGCATGCCGTATGATCAAGCGTTGTAACGACTTCGGTGCAGGCGGTGTTTCAGTTGCTATCGGTGAGCTTGCAGACGGTCTTGAAATCGACCTCAACGCAGTTCCCAAGAAGTACGACGGTCTTGACGGCACAGAACTTGCAATCAGTGAGTCACAGGAAAGAATGGCTGTTGTAATCGAAAAGGAAAATGTTGACGCATTCCTCAAGATTGCACACGAAGAAAACCTTGAGGCAACAGTTGTTGCAACAGTAAAGGCTGAGCCGAGACTCAGAATGTTCTGGAACGGCAATACAATCGTTGACATCAGCCGTGAGTTCCTTAACTCAAACGGTGCTGAAAAGCATATTGTTATTGAAGCTGCAGGCGTTGAAGATTACGACAAGGCTATCGACGGCACATTCACAGACGAATTCAAGGCACTCGCAGGCGACCTCAATGTCTGCTCCAAGAGAGGCCTTTCAGAGCGTTTCGACTCAACAATCGGTGCAGGTACAGTTCTTATGCCTTTCGGTGGCGAAAATCAGCTCACTCCGATTCAGGCGATGGTACATAAGGTTTCTGTTGAGAAGAAGCATACAAACGACTGCTCTGTTATGACATGGGGTTACAACCCGTTCATCACATCAAAGAGCCCGTACCACGGAGCTTATCTTGCAGTTGTTGAATCAGTTGCAAAGCTTGTTGCAGCAGGTGCAAAGTATGAGGATGTTTACCTTACATTCCAGGAATACTTTGAGCGTCCGAACAAGGATGCAAAGCGTTGGGGCAAGCCTCTTTCAGCACTTCTCGGTGCATTCCAGGCACAGAAGAATCTCGGTGTTGCAGCTATCGGCGGTAAGGACTCAATGAGTGGTACTTTCGAGCATCTTGATGTTCCTCCCACACTTGTTTCCTTCGCAGTAACAACAGAACACGTTGACAACATCATCACAAATGAATTCAAAAAGGCAGGCAGCAAGGTTGTTCTTGTAAAGCCTGAATATGATGAAAATAAACTCCCGAAGACAGATTCTCTTCTCGCTCTCTTCGAAACGGTTATCTCACTTATGAGAGACGGCAAGGTGCTTTCAGCTTACACTCCGACATACGGCGGTGTTGCAGAAGCAGTTATGAAGATGGCATTCGGTAACGGCTTCGGCTTTGAGTTCAATTCAGCACTTTCACTCGAAGATATCTTCGGTTATTGCTATGGTTCATTCGTACTTGAACTTGCTGATGATACTCAGATCGGTACACTTATCGGTACTGTAACAGATGAAAAAGCAT
This sequence comes from Acutalibacteraceae bacterium, assembly GCA_045648745.1. GTDB lineage: Bacteria > Bacillota > Clostridia > Oscillospirales > Acutalibacteraceae > CAG-488. The sequence continues at coordinate 7,267 of JAZROM010000063.1, forward strand.
ACTTTTACGGTGACGAAAAGCTTTGCGCAGGTGAAATTCTCGGCATTTACGAGGATAAGCTTGAAAGCGTATTCAGCTGTAACATTCCTGCTGATAATAAAGAAATCGAAACATTCTCTTACGAGGTTACAGAGCGTAAGGCTCCCGCAATCAAGGTTGCTCAGCCTAAGGTTCTTATCCCTGTATTCCCGGGTACAAACTGTGAGTTTGACACTGCAAAAGTTATGCGTGATGCAGGTGCAGACGCAGAAATCATTGTTATAAACAACCTTTCTGCTGACGGTATTGCAAGAAGCGTTGACACATTCGCAGATAAAATCAAGTCAGCTCAGATGATCTTCATCCCCGGCGGCTTCTCAGGCGGTGACGAGCCCGACGGTTCAGGTAAGTTCATCACTGCATTCTTCCGTAACGCAGCTATCAAGGATGGCGTAACAGATCTTCTTGAAAACCGCGACGGTCTTATGTGCGGTATCTGTAACGGCTTCCAGGCTCTTATCAAGCTTGGTCTTGTACCTTACGGTAAGATTATCGATACAGATGAAAACTGCCCGACTCTTACATTCAATACTATTGCTCGTCACCAGTCAAGAATGGTAAGAACGAGAATTGCTTCCAACAAGTCTCCGTGGCTTGCAGGAACAAAGGTCGGCGATATCTACAATGTGCCGATTTCTCACGGTGAAGGTCGTTTCTTGGCATCAGAAGAACTTATTCGCGAACTTGCTAAGAACGGACAGATTGCAACGCAGTATGTTGATCTTAACGGCGATGTAACCGCTGATGTACGCTTTAATCCCAACAATTCGGCTTTCGCTATTGAGGGCATTACTTCACCTGATGGCCGTGTATTCGGTAAGATGGGCCAT
>JAZROM010000064.1:0-1572 GCA_045648745.1 Acutalibacteraceae bacterium
GCGCCTGCGGATTCTGTGGTAACATTCCGACTTTTCCGTTTGCTTTTACATTACCTCGGTAAGTCTTGCGAAGTCCCGAAATCACTTTTAGCGTTGTTGTTTTACCTGCACCGTTACCGCCGAGAATTGCATAAAATTCACCCTTGTGCAGAGTGAGAGAAAAGCCTTTTATAACATCGGGCAGGTCTTTTTCGTAGCGGAACCATATTTCATCACACTCAAGTGTTATTTCGTCAGTATATGTATGCACTTTTTCTCTTTCAAGGGGAAGAAGTGCTTTTTCTTTGCATCTTTCAGTCAGGAACTTACTACCGTCACGTACGGTAATTGGACAGTCAAGCTTTGTTTCAACGCCTGCCCACACTCTCATTGCTGTCGGCATAGCAAGGAACATTCCGTTATCCTTATCACGAAGATGAAGTCCCACTTTTTCGGGAGAATCATCACAGATAATTTCACCTTTCTCCATAACAATAACTCTTGTCGCAAACGGAAAAGCTTCTTCAAGTCTGTGCTCGGTAAGAATAACCGTTATACCGAGCTCACGGTTGATTTTGCCAAGAAGAGCGAGGAAATCAGAAGCGGCAATAGGGTCAAGCTGTGCCGTAGGTTCATCGAGAACAAGTATTTTCGGATTCATACACATAACCGAAGCAAGGCTGAGAAGTTGTTTCTGACCGCCTGAAAGCTCGGTTACATTCTTATAGAACCAATTTTCAATACCGAAGAATGCAGCAACCTCTGCCACACGGCGGCGGATAGTCGGCGTATCAAGCCCAAGACTTTCAAGACCGAAAGCAAGCTCGTGCCATACCTTATCGGTCACCACCTGATTTTCGGGAGACTGAAGCACAAAGCCGATTTCCTGTGCCTGTGTTCTCTCATCAACCTCATTAAGCGCTTTGCCGTTAAACAGAATTTCACCGTTAACTACACCGTGAGGTGTAAGGCAGGTTTTGAGGTGACGCAGAAGTGTTGATTTGCCGCAGCCCGATGGACCGCAGAGAATCAGAAATTCACCCTGATTTACCTCAAAGGAGATATTACGGAGAGCTTTGTTTTCCTGCTCGGGATATGCGAAGCTTAAATTTCTGAAACTGAAATTTTCCACTTTTTCTCCTCCTTTAAGTTTAATATCACGGGTGTAATGCAAAGTGCGGAATATACACAATAAAAAGGTATTGTTGTCATATCAAATGCGGCATAGCGGATATCCGGGAAATATCTGAAGCCGAAAGCGTTAAGTAAAGTTCCCGCAATGATAAACAGTCCGCAGAAGGAAAGCCATATAAGAGCATATTTATCTCTTTCTTCAAATCGGTAAATCGAAAAAGCAGTTCTGCCTTTTAATCCGTAGCCGCGGCTTTTCATACTGTCAGCAGTTTCAATGGCATTTTCGAGTGACCAGGTTATCATAATTGAAAATATGTGAATAGCTGTCTTTGTCCTTTCGAAAAGGCTTCCGTTTGAAACATCTCTACCGATGCTTCTTTGTGCTTCAGTGACAGTCTGCATCTGTGATTTGAATTTAGGAACAAATCTTAAAGACATACTCAGCACAAGTGACAAAGC
>JAZROM010000065.1:0-11652 GCA_045648745.1 Acutalibacteraceae bacterium
ATGAAGAAGATCCTTTTCTTTGTGTTTTGCGGAAATGTTCTGTTTGCTACGAGTTATCTTGTTGGCGGTAGCGGTTTTAACGGTGCCGCATCATGTTACCTTGGCGGTGTACAAGCGATTATTAACTATTTTTTTGATTCAAAAAATAAACCGTTACCTAAATGGTTGATTGCGATCTATGCATTATCTTTCATTTGTGTAAATTTAGTTGTCGGTGGCTTTAAAGCTCTGGTTTTCCTTGCTATTGTTGCTTGTCTGACTTTCGTTATGTGCATCGGTCAGAAAAACGGCACGAAATACAGATTCTGGACTTTAGTAAATAATTCACTATGGTGTCTTTATGATATTATTTCTGCATCTTACGGTGCGATGATTTCACATATTTTGCTTCTTGCATTTACTGTGGCAGGAATGATAATGCATGATCGAAAGAATAATAAAAGCGTTTAGATCAACTTTCTTGCAATTTGTAAATGTTTGTGTTATCTTAATAAAAAAATGAAGGTAGGGTTTTGTATGAAAGATGTTAGTTGTGCAATTTACGGCGCAGGCTCACTTGGTACAGTTCTTGGCGCTTACATCACAAAAAACGGCTGTAAAATAGATCTCATTAACAGAAATAAAGCACATGTAGCAGCTCTTAATGAAAAGGGTGCTATAATCAAAGGTACAGTAAATATGACTGTTCCTGTTACTGCGATTACTCCTGATGAGATGAGCAAAAAGTATGATGTGATTTTCCTTATGACGAAGCAGCTTTTCAATAAGGAAGTTGTTACGATGCTTAAGGATTATCTTACTGATAACGGAGTTATCGTAACTCTTCAGAATGGAATACCTGAGCCCGGTATAGCAGAAATCGTTGGTGCAGAGCATACGATGGGTTGTACTGTTGAATGGGGTGCTGCTCTTACTGAGCCGGGTGTTTGCACTCTTACAAGTGAAGCGGAAAGTCTTTCTTTCCATATGGGTAAAATGGAAGGCATTTCAGACGATCAGTTCAATACAGTTAAAGAAATTCTTGAATTGATGTGTCCTGTTCACGAAGAAACTAATCTTCTCGGTGCTCGTTGGTCAAAACTTCTCATTAACGCTACCTTCTCGGGTCTTGGTACTGTAGTTGGCGGTGTGTTTGGTGATGTTTCTGAGAATAAGGATGCCAGAAAAGTTGCTGTACGCTGCATGAAAGAGTGTATAGATGTCGGACACGCTGCAGGTGCAGTTTTTGCTCCTGTTCAGGGTAAAGATATTACAAAACTATTCTATTACACAAATCCGATTAAGAGAGCAATTTCAACCTTGCTTGTACCTGTTGCTATGAAAAAGCATCGCCTTATTGAACCTTCAATGCTTCAGGACCTTAAGAACGGTAAGCCTTGTGAAATTGATGCGATTAACGGTGTTGTTTGCGAATGGGGCAGAAAGTGCGGGGTGCCTACTCCGATTAATGACAGAATTGTTGAGGTTATCAAAAAGGAGCAGTCAGGTGAATTGAAGCTAGAATCATCAAATATCCGTTTATTTGATGATTTACTTTAATATTTCTTTTAATGTACTTATTGACTTGAGTAATTAATAGTGCTATAATAAGCACAACATTTTTGTGGAGGTATTTCTCATGGAACATATTAAGACTATTGAAACTCGTAATCTTTGTGAAAGCGCTAAGAACGGCGGTTGCGGTGAATGCCAGACATCCTGCCAGTCTGCTTGTAAGACAAGCTGCGGTATTGCTAATCAGCAGTGCGAAAACACAGAGAAGGACAGCAAGTAATTCTTAAAAGTTAAATGCCGCCTTAAGGCGGCATTTTTAATGTATTAAAGTACGTTTTTAAAGGAGTATTGATATGATACATCAATATAAGCTTGGTGGATATAATATTGTTCTTGATATCTGTTCAGGTTCTGTTCACGTTGTTGATGAAGTAGCTTATGATATTATTTCAATGTTTGAAAACAACTCGCGTGAGTTTGTTATAAACGAGATTGGTAAAAAGTATGCTGATCGCGATGATATTACCGAAAACGATGTTATTGAGTGCTATGAACAGGTTGTTTCTCTTAGAGATAGCGGAAAACTTTTTACACCTGATACATTTGAACCTGTTGCAGGTAATCTGAAAGCTAAAACATCAGGCGTTATTAAAGCTCTTTGCATTCATATAGCTCATACCTGCAATCTTAATTGTTCTTATTGCTTTGCAAGTCAGGGTAAATACCATGGTGACCGTGCGATGATGAGTTTTGAGGTCGGCAAACGTGCTCTCGATTTTCTGGTTGAAAATTCTGGTTCAAGACGTAATCTTGAAGTTGATTTTTTCGGCGGCGAGCCTCTTATGAATTTCGATGTTGTTAAGCAGATGGTTGCATATGCGCGTAGCATTGAAAAAGAATATAATAAAAATTTCAGATTTACTCTTACAACAAACGGTATGCTTATTGATGATGATGTAATTGATTTTGCGAATCGTGAAATGAGCAATGTTGTGTTAAGTCTCGACGGCAGAAAAGAGATTCACGACAGATATCGCGTGGATTATACCGGTAAAGGAAGCTGGGAGACAATTGTTCCGAAATTCCAGAAGCTTGTTGAATCGCGTGGCGGCAAGAATTACTATATGAGAGGAACCTTTACGCACGCTAATCCTGATTTTCTTAAGGATATTCAGCAGATGCTTGATTTAGGCTTTACGGAACTCAGTATGGAGCCCGTAGTGTGCCCTGACGACGATCCGTCTGCACTTACACATGAAGATTTGCCGATTGTGCTTGAACAATATGAAAAACTTGCAGAGCTTATGCGTAAGCGTGATAAAGAGGGTAAACCGTTTACATTCTATCACTACATGATTGATCTTACCGGAGGACCTTGTATTTATAAGCGTATTTCAGGCTGTGGTTCAGGAACGGAATATATGGCTGTTACCCCTTGGGGCGACCTTTATCCGTGTCATCAGTTTGTAGGTGAAGAAAAGTTTAAACTCGGTGATATTTGGAAAGGTGTTACTAACCCTCAGACTGTAGCTGAGTTTGCATCATGTAATGTGTATGCACGTCCTGAATGTCATGATTGTTGGGCTAAACTGTATTGTTCGGGCGGATGCGCTGCAAATGCATATCACTCAACAGGTTCCATTACCGGTGTATATAAATACGGCTGTGAACTTTTCAAAAAGAGAATGGAGTGTGCAATTGCGGTCGCAGTAGCAAGAGCTTTTGAAGGTGACTGATAATGGAAACTCCTATTTGTGATTTTGTTCAATCATATATAAAAAAGGATTCATTAAGACTTCATATGCCCGGACATAAAGGCAAAGATTTACTAGGTTTTGAAAAGTATGATATCACTGAAATTCCGGGTGCGGACAGTTTGTATGAAGCTGACGGAATTATTAGGGAAAGTGAGCATAATGCAAGTGAGCTTTTCGGATGTGACACATATTATTCAACGGAAGGTTCTTCACATTGTATCAGAGCAATGCTCTTTTTTGTTTCACTGTATGCAAAAGAAAAGGGTAGAACTCCTCTTGTTTTGGCTGCAAGAAACGTACATAAAGCTTTTTTAAGTGCGGTAGCTTTAACAGACATCCGTGTAGAATGGCTGTTCTCCTTAAAGAGTTCATATTTATCGTGTGATATTGATGCGAATGAGCTTGATGTTATTCTCGAAGAAACGGATGAAAAGCCGGTTGCTGTATATGTTACTTCGCCGGATTATCTCGGTCATATACTTGATGTCGAATCAATTTCAAGCGTTTGCCATAAACACGGAGTTTTGCTCGTTGTTGATAATGCACACGGCGCTTATCTAAAGTTTTTGAATACTTCTTTGCACCCGATTGATTGCGGAGCAGATATGTGTTGTGCCTCTGCACATAAAACATTACCTGTTTTGACAGGTGGTGCGTATCTGCATCTTTCTGATGAGTTGTCATCTTTATATAGGGAAAAAGTAAAGGATGCACTTTGTTTATTTGGTTCAACGAGTCCGTCTTATCTTATACTTGAGTCTCTCGATTTGGCTAATAAATATATTTCTGAAGATTATGAATTCAAACTTGGTCATTTGATTTTGAAAATTGAAAATTTAAAAGATAAATTTTCAGAAAAGGGTATGCGCATACTTGAAAGTGAGTCGTTAAAAATAACACTGGCTACAAAGGCACTTGGTTACGAAGGATATCAATTTGCAGAACTTCTACGCGGTAAAAATATTGAGTGCGAATTTGCTGATGCTGATTTTGTTGTGTTGATGTTTACTCCTGAGATTAGTGACGATGATTTTTCAATGTTGGAGGATGTGATTTCTGAGATTCCAAAGCGGTCTTCGGTTTTTACACAGTATCCTGATTTTGAGTTGCCGACACAAATGATGTCAGTGAAAAATGCGATGTTCTCTTTGACTGAGATAGTTGATGTTGCAGATGCCGAGGGAAGAGTTCTTGCGGCTTCTGGTGTTTCTTGTCCTCCTGCGGTTCCTATACTTATGCCGGGAGAATTAATCACAGCTGAATCAATTGATATTTTTAAATATTATAGAATAAATAAACTCACAGTGGTTAAATTGTAATACCGTATGGATAATTCCATGCGGTATTATTGTTTTAATTTACAGAATAATAATATATGTAATTTTAATTTATTACTTGTATTATCAAATTTTTTTGTTATAATGAGTTCAAATGTATTACTTGGGTCGAAAGGCGGCTTTTTATGAATATAATCGTTGTAGGCATCGGAAAAGTCGGATATACCGTCGCTGAGCAGCTTGCTGCAGAGATGCATGATGTTACAGTTATTGATACTAATGAAAGTGTTCTCTCTGACACGATATCAAAACTTGATGTGCAAGGTATTCACGGAAACGGAGCATCCAGAAAGGTTTTGGTGGAAGCTGGTATACAAGAATGCGATCTACTGATTGCACTTACGGGTGTTGATGAGGTGAATCTTTTGTGTTGTCTTCTTGCAAACAAACTCGGTGCTAATGGTACAATTGCCCGTGTCAGAAATCCGGAATACAATGAAGATATCAGACTTATAAAGGATAGTCTTGGTCTTACTATGGCAGTTAATCCTGAGCGAGAAGCTGCCGAAGAAATGTTCCGAATCCTTCGTTTCCCGTCAGCTAAAAATATTGATGTTTTTGCAAAAGGCAAAGTTGAGTTGGTAAGTTTTGTCGCTAATTCAAAATGCGCTTTGTGTGGTTGCACAATAAAGGACGCTTTTGCAAAGATCCGTTCAAAAGCTCTTATCTGTGCAGTTGAAAGAGGAGACGATGTTTTTATACCGAACGGTGATACCATTATTTACGAGAATGATACTATTGCTATTTTAGCACCTCCCCGAGAGATTACTCCGTTCTTTAAAGAGATTAATATTCCTGTTACCGGTGTTAAAAATGTTATGATCATCGGTGGAGGTAAGATTGCTCTGTATCTTGCTCTTCAGTTGCAAAGACATAATATAGAGACAACTATAATTGAAAAAAATCAGACTACTGCTGAGAATCTTAGCTTCATTTTACCGGATGCAAATATTATTTGCGGTGATGGTACAAACCGTGAGCTTCTTGTTGAAGAGGGACTCTTGGATGTTGATGCTGTTTGCAGTCTTACCGGAATCGATGAAGAAAATATTCTTTTATCACTTTATACCAAGAGTGTAACTCCTGAGACCAAGACAATTACAAAGGTTAACAAGATTTCGTTCCAGGAAGTTATTCGTTCACTTGATCTTGGAAGTGTTGTTTATCCTAAGTACATTACTGCTAATTCAATTCTTCAGCATGTCAGAGCAAGAGAGAATAACATCGGCAGCAATATTGAAACTCTTTATAAGATTATTGATAATAAGGTTGAGGCGCTGCAGTTCCATATTAATGAAGACAGTACATTAATTGATAAAACTCTTGAAGAACTCAATCTTAAGAAAAATGTAATTGTCGGTTGTATTAACCGTAAAGGAAATGTATTTATTCCGCGCGGTCAGGATGTCCTTAAAACAGGCGATTCTGTTATTATTGTTACAACAATTCCAGGTCTGTCTGACCTTGAAGATATTAAGGAATAAGATATGAACAGAAAGATGATTTTTTACATTCTCGGAATCCTTCTTTTGTGCGAAGCAGGTCTTCTGGTTTTACCTGTGATTGTTGACCTTATTTACAGTGAAGGAGTTTTTTCGAGTTATCTTATAACAATTGCATTACTTGTTGCAGCAGGACTTGTGATGACAAGAATAAAACCTGTTAACAAGACTATTTATGCACGTGATGGTTTTATTATCGTTTCAATGGGTTGGATACTTTTAAGTCTTTTCGGTGCTTTGCCGTATTTCCTCAGCGGTGAGATTCCGAATTATCTGGATGCTTTGTTTGAAACTGTTTCAGGCCTGACCACAACCGGCGCAAGTATTTTATCTGAAGTTGAGCCTTTAAGCCATGCTAACTTATTTTGGAGATGTTTTACAAATTGGATAGGCGGTATGGGAGTTTTGGTCTTTGTTATGGCTGTTTTGCCTTTGGCAGGCGGTGGAGGAAATCTTTACATCATGCGTGCTGAAAGCCCGGGTCCGGATGTAGGTAAACTTGTACCTAAATCTGTTTCAACTGCGCGTATACTTTATAGTATTTATGTAGTTCTGACGGTAATTGAGATGGTTGTATTATTGATAGGCGGAATGCCGCTTTTTGATAGTATAACTCATTCGTTTGCAACAGCGGGTACAGGCGGATTTGGCATAATGAATGACAGTATATCTTCTTATAGCCCTTTTATTCAGTCCGCTATAGCTGTATTTATGTTTATCTTCGGAATTAATTTCAATATTTATTTTCTGATATTGTGCGGCAAACTTAAGAATGCTCTGAAAAGCGAAGAACTAAAAGTTTATCTTGCGATAGTTACTGTAGCAGTTGTTGTTTTAAGCTTTGATATAAGAAATTATTTCGGTACTGCCTCTGAGGCTTTCAGGCACGCAGCGTTTCAGGTAAGTTCAATTATTACTACTACCGGTTTTTCAACAACGGATTTTAATCAGTGGTCTGATATGAGCAAGGTCATTCTTGTTATACTGATGTGTGTAGGTGGCTGTGCAGGTAGTACGGCCGGAGGAATGAAGGTATCACGAATACTCATTGCTATTAAAAATGTCCGACGTGAGCTTAAACATCTGTTGCATCCGAGAAGTGTCAATGTTGTTAAATTTGACGGCAAAAGAGTAAATGACGAGATTATTCAGAGTACGAATGTATATCTTTATCTTTATGCTATAATTCTTGCGCTATCAGTTTTAATAGTTTCTTTTGATGACGTAGATCTGATCAGTAATTTCTCAGCTGTTATTACAACTCTGAGCAATGTCGGACCGGGATTTGAAGCGGTCGGTCCTACAGGAAATCTTTCTGTGTACAGCTGGTTCTCTAAGTGTGTGTTCATTGTTGACATGTTCCTTGGCCGACTCGAAATTTTCCCTGTTTTATTGCTTTTTTCCCGTATGCCTAAATCAAAAAAATTAAATTAATGTTTATCAGGGTTTATTATGAATTAAACCCTGATTTTATTTTAAAAATTTTCAAAAAAACTGTTGACAAAACAGTTTTTTGTGGTACAATAATCAAGCATCCGGGTGTAGCGCAGGTGGTAGCGTGCTTGAATGGGGTTCAAGAGGCCGTGAGTTCGAGTCTCGCCACTCGGACCATAATAGTCACAGAAACGAATGTTTTTGTGACTATTATTTTTTTATGGTGTTTGGTTATATTTTTTACTTTATGTTATATTTCCAAAGAATTATATTTGAAGAACGGCACCGATGTCAAAGCTACTCATACCAATTCTGAGGTTTCAAAATCAGACGTGTCCTGTGATTTTGAGCAGCTGAACTTTGAGTTTACAGAACAAAATGTTTAATTAACATAATTATGCTAAAGTTGCTTGATGTGCAAGACGGAATTATGTACTGACGTTGAAAAAATGCTTTATAAACAAGCGCATAATTTTAATCACAGCAACACGAGCTTTATTAAAAATGTTTCACGATTTTGACAAATTCTCAATGAAATCATAATAATTTAACCTATTTTAACAATATAAATGATGGTTATTGCAATATTTTTTTAACTATTTGCACATTTTATGTTGACGGATTATGATCATTATGTTAAAATCAAATAAAATAGCGGTGTAATATAGCCGCTAAATAAAGGAGGTAATCAGAATGTCTAAATCTAAAACTGTAGGCAGACGCATATTAGCAGTGATTTTGTCACTTACTCTTATGCTTACTACTTTTGTGACATTCAACATCGGTTCTCTGACCGGTTCTGCAAAAGATGCAGCAATCAGTGTTACCGATAATCCGCAGGAAAATGTTTATTTCTATGCACCTGAGCAGATCTATCTTGCTCCTGATCTCGATTCAAGTACTACTCAGGATAGATACAGTTTCCAGTGGTTTGTTGATTCTGCAATCGACAAGAACACACACCTTGCGACACCTCGTACAGGTGAACATTCATCAGGTAATTTCTATTTCTACTATGAGAATGCTCAGAGCTTGACTCTTACATTCAGATACCTCAACCAGGATCTTACCGAAATGACAGCGTACACATCAACGTCATTGAGCACAACAACAGCTAACTATGCTAACCAGAACAGCACAATCAAGCTTGATAGTAATTCTGTTGCAATGAGTGCTATTAATACAAGATCTGATGTTGCTCGTACAAGATATACAGTTGCATCTAATACTCTTGATACAACAATTACGAGAGATGGTCTTTCACCGTATCTAATCGGCAGTGCAACAGGTTACTACATTGAATGGACAATTGAGTATCTTGATGGTAATGACGGTATTACTAAGGCGGTACGAGCTTATACATATGTATATAAGCCGTTTGCACAGCCTGTCGGTGCCGCAGCAAAGGCTAAAGGTGCATACCATAATACTTATGCAAGTTCAATTCTTTGGGTAACAGGTGCGCATAATTATACCAGTGGTGACAGCAGTAATGCTATTTATATTCAGCCGTCTAATTTCTCACCATTACTTGGTACAATTCTGGAGCCTTCAAACAATAACCCCGAAACAAACTGGGTTCAGAGCGGCAGTAACGGACTTTCACCGACAATGGGCTTTGCCGGTGTAGAGGCAGGCGGTACAAAATATCATGCCCGTGCTAATGTAATCAGCCCTACAGCTACACTTACAGTTGATACCAGCCGTTATAGCAACTTCAATCAGATTCCTAACTTTAAAGTAGGATTTATGGTAACTGACATGGAAGGCGGCGGCAAAGAAGGTTCATGGTACATTTCTGATTTCACCGGTCAGACCGGCAGTTATTATAACGGAACTGATACCGGCAGCAGCCAGTATACTTCGGATTACAATCAGACCGGAACCAAGTTTGTCTCCAATGATAATGATACAAAATGTGGTATCAAGTATAACGGAACATGGGATAAAGCTATAACAGGAACAGCTGATTTTAGAATTAAATCAGCTCTCAGAAATGTTAGTTCAGGCTTGATTGTAGCAACCGGTTGGAACAATAACTTCGTAAATATCCACGTAACAGGCATTAATAAAACAGGCCTTCGAGATGCTTATGAAAAGGCAACCAATGCAGCGGCTTACTATGGTCTTACTGTAAACGGTACATCAGCATACTATGATACAACATCAGCAGTATGGCAGAACTATGTTGCACTTTATATTGCAGCAGGTCAGCTTCTTACTAACCTTGACACAATGTCATCCATCACAGTAGGTGGAGTAACATACACTTGTGATCAGCTCGCAGCTGCTCTCAACAGCGCACTCGCTGATATGCAGTCTGTACGTCTTGGTTCAGTAGCTTCAGCAAGGTTCTTTGCTCTTGAAAAGGACGCTTCAGGCAACTATATCCTCAAGACAATCAAGGATATGACAGCACGTTCAGATGCATACGATGAGACAGCAGCATATAAGTATGGTAACACAATTACTCATACTGCACCTGCATTCCCCGGTTATTCATATGTCGGATATATCGACGGAGTGGATAAAACAGCAGGTACATCGCTTGGTTCTGAGTATAATTCTGCACTTACTGGAACAACAAATGTAATTGTAAATGCATTCTACTCACAGGCAAATCTTGCATATACATTTGTGTATATTCCTACAGAGATTTCATCAATCGTTGATACTAATGGCGGTGTATTTAACTTTATTAAAACACTTACAGATAATTATCCCGCAGGTATCAATGCAGGTTACCCGACCAAGACAGCTGACCCGTCGGTTCAGACTGACTTTAACTACAGAATTGAAGGTAACGATGTAATTGCATGGACAAATGATGTAAACACTCGTGAACAGTACATGTTCTTGCCGTTCTATGTCGAACTTTCACCGTCAACAACATACATTGTTACATATGACGTAACAGGTACAGATGCTGATAATGTAAACATTTCAATTGAAAATGATACATTCACAGGTGGTAACGGCAACTCAAAATCTGCTTATGCAGTAAATGCATCAGGCGGTAAATTTACAACAAACGCAGTTGACACTGCACGAGCATTTGTTAAGCTTGAACTTTCAGGCGATGCAAGAAGTGCCAAGGAAGTAAGAATCAGCAACATTTGTGTTGCTCTTGCTGATTCTAACGCACTGTATCTTGACACAACTAATGGTTATCCTGCAACATACACACCGTCTTCATCTGATCCTAAGACGAATGTGAGTTACACAACAACAGGTGTTTCTAAATTTGTTGCAACTACAAAATATAACACAATGACATATGATCAGTATCAGCTTCTTCCGTATTATGTTGAACTTAAGCCTAATTGCTCATATTCAATTAATTACGCGGTTTCAGGAATTGATGCATCAAAGATTAAGTTTACTCTCTACAATGCCGACTTTACAGGCGGCAACGGTTCAACAATGAATTATTATGAATTTAACGGTTCAGATTCAACAATTACAGTTGGACCTAATGATGACGGTATTGCACAGCTTCGTATTGAGTTTGCTACCGGTGTAGCTGCAGGTGTAGCTGCAACAGTAACAGGTATGACAATCGAAAACCTTGATACTAAGACAACAGTTTCCGGTACATTCAACCAGACAGCAACACTTGGTATTCCCGTTAAGGAAGGTTACACTCTCAAGGGTTGGAATCTTAAGTCAAACTCAGGTGGAGCAGCTCACGGTTCAATTGCATCAACAGGTAATGATCGTATCTATGAATACACATTTGGTTCAGATATCGATATCATCGAAGCTGATTGGGAAATCGCTGCTATGAAGGTTATTTTCCGTGGCGAAGATGGCACAGTTGTTTCTGAGCAGAACGTTACTTATGGTACAGATGCAACAGCACCTTCAGTAAGTGAAGTACCGGAGAAATTCGGACACACATTTGCAGGCTGGGATACAGATTTCACAAACGTAACAAAGAATCTTATCATAGAGCCTGTATACACAGAAAAGGATATTGCAGTAACAATAAGCCCGGCAACAACAGAAGTATTTGCAGGCTCAACAACAAAACTTACAGCAACATTCGAGCCCAATGAACCCGAAATCAGCGCAGTAACATGGACATCAAATAAGAAAAATGTAGCAACAGTTGATGAAAACGGCGTT
>JAZROM010000066.1:0-4654 GCA_045648745.1 Acutalibacteraceae bacterium
GGGAAACATTGATATTCCTTCAGATGAGGAAAACCTCAAATTGGATATGAGGCAAGGTATGGCTGTTGAATATCTCACAGCATAACAAAAAAGAGCAGGCTAAAACCTGCTCGATACATAAACTGAATACTATGAAGAAACAAAGAAAAATAGAGTGTTCATCACTTGAATCCGTAATGAACACTCTAAATGGTGGGTGAGGGTGGATTCGAACCACCGAAGTCACTGACGACAGATTTACAGTCTGTTCCCTTTGGCCACTCGGGAACTCACCCATATAAAAAATAATGGAGCTGGTGGACGGACTCGAACCCCCGACCTGCTGATTACAAATCAGCTGCTCTACCAACTGAGCTACACCAGCGTCTCAACGCTCGTATACTATACCACACAGAAAACCTTTTGTCAACACTTTTTTCGAAAAAATTTGATTATTTTTTTATTTATTTTTTCTTAAAAAATCGCGTGGCAAAAAACGGCTTCTGACCCGAAAAAAAACCTCTTCGATTTGCACCGAAGAGGTTTTAAAATTATACTTTAGTTGTTGTAAAGGTTACGCTTCACATATGATGTGTGGAGGATTTCGTGTGCCTTATGGCTGCCCGGCTCACCGAAGAACTCGCTGTAAACACGCTTGATAGCCTCATTTTCATGTGACTTACGGTTTGCATTGTTCTTGTCTGATGTGTAAAGAGCTGATGCTCTCTTAGCCTTGAAGTCCTCGAAGTTACGTGTTGTTGCATCGATGATCGGCTGACCGCCACCGTTGATACAACCACCCGGACAACCCATGATCTCGATGAAGTGGTACTCGCTTGTACCGTCCTTAACCTTCTCCATAAGTGTCTTAGCGTTTGCTGTACCACTTGCAACAGCAACCTTAACCTGAAGGTCGCCAACTGCATAAGTTGCTTCCTTAACGCCTTCCATACCACGTACTTCTGTGAAGTCTACGCTATCAAGAGTCTTGCCTGTGATCTTCTCAACAGCTGTACGGAGAGCTGCCTCCATAACACCGCCTGTTGCGCCGAAGATAACTGCAGCACCTGAACCCTCGCCAAGAGGACTGTCAAATGCTTCCTCAGGAAGGATGTTGAAGTTGATACCTGCACCCTTGATCATTCTTGCAAGTTCGCGTGTTGTGATTGAGTAATCAACATCAGCAACACCTGCTGCGTTCTGATCGTCTCTGCCGATTTCGAACTTCTTAGCAGTACAGGGCATTACGCTGACTGAAACAATCTTCGCAGGATCGATACCCATCTTCTGAGCGTACCAAGTCTTGATTGTTGCACCGAACATCTGCTGCGGTGACTTACATGTTGAAAGGTGGTCAAGCTGCTCGGGATAGTAGAACTCGCAGTATCTGATCCAGCCCGGTGAGCATGATGTGATCATCGGAAGCTTGCCGCCGTTTGTGATTCTTTCGATAAGCTCCTGTGACTCTTCCATAATTGTAAGGTCAGCAGCGAAGTTTGTATCGAATACCTTGTCAAAGCCAAGGCGACGAAGAGCTGTAACCATCTTGCCTTCAACGTTTGTGCCGATTTCGTAGCCGAACTCTTCACCGAGAGCTGCACGGACTGCAGGAGCAGTCTGAACAACAACATACTTGTCGGGATCATTGATAGCAGCAAGAACGTCTGCTGTGCTGTCTTTCTCATAAAGTGCGCCTGTCGGGCAGTTTACGATACACTGACCGCAGGAAATACATGAGAATTCCTGAATCTTCTTCTCAAAGGGAGAAGAAATATTTGTATCGAAGCCACGTGCGTTTGCACCGATAACAGAGATACCCTGATTGTCACAAGCTGCAACGCAACGACGGCAAAGGATACACTTGCTGTTGTCACGAACCATGTGAGCCATAGAATCGTCGAAGTTGAACTCAGGAAGAACACCGTCAAAACGGCCTTCGTTGTCAACACCGTATTCCTTACAGAGCTTCTGAAGTTCGCAGTTGCCGCTTCTTACACAAGAGAGGCACTTGCGGTTATGTGTTGAAAGGATGAGTTCAAGAGTAGTCTTTCTTGACTCGCGTACTTTCTGTGTATTTGTGAAAATTTCCATTCCCTCGTTTACAGGGAAAACACAAGCTGAAACAAGGCTTCTTGCACCCTTAACTTCAACCATACAGATACGGCAAGCGCCGATCTCGTTCATCTTCTTAAGGTAGCAGAGTGTCGGAATTTCGATTCCTGCGTGACGAGCTGCCTCAAGAATTGTAATACCGTTAGGCACACTGTAGGGCATGCCATTTATTTTAATATTAATCATTTCCATATCTGACACACTCCTTATTTCTTAATAATTGCACCGAACTTACATGAATCCATACATACGCCACACTTGATACACTTTGATGTGTCGATTGTATGAGCTTCTTTAACTGTACCTGAAATTGCACCAACGGGGCACTTTCTTGAGCAGAGAGTACAACCCTTACACTTGTCAGCAACGATTGAGTAGCTGAGGAGTGCCTTACATACACCGGCAGGACACTGCTTGTCAACAATGTGAGAGATATACTCATCCTTGAAGAAGCGAAGTGTTGCAAGAACAGGGTTGGGAGCTGTCTGACCGAGACCGCAGAGTGAGTTTTCCTTGATGTAATATGCAAGGTTTTCAAGCTCGTCAAGGTCAGCAAGTGTTGCCTTACCGTCTGTGATCTTTTCGAGAATTTCCATCATTCTCTTTGTACCGATACGGCACGGAGTACACTTACCGCAAGACTCATCAACTGTGAAGTCGAGGAAGAACTTTGCGATGTCAACCATACAGTTATCTTCGTCCATAACGATAAGTCCGCCTGAACCCATCATACAGCCGATTGCTGTAAGGTTGTCGTAGTCGATAGGTGGATCCATAAGTGAAGCAGGAATACATCCGCCTGAAGGACCACCTGTCTGTGCAGCCTTGAACTTCTTGCCGTTGGGGATACCGCCACCGATATCTTCGATAACCTCACGAAGAGTTGTACCCATCGGCACTTCAACAAGACCTGTGTTATTGATTTTACCGCCGAGAGCGAATACCTTTGTACCTGCTGATTTCTCTGTACCCATTGAAGAGAAGAACTCTGCACCGTGGAGGAGAATCTGCGGAATGTTAGCAAAAGTCTCAACGTTGTTTTCTGTTGTCGGCTTGCCGAAGAGGCCCTTAACTGCAGGATACGGAGGACGGGGACGCGGCTCACCGCGGTTGCCTTCGATAGAAGTCATAAGAGCAGTTTCCTCACCGCAAACGAATGCGCCCGCACCAAGACGGATGTGAAGATCAAAGTCAAAGCCGGAATTGAAGATATTCTTACCGAGGAGTCCGTTTTCACGAGCATCTCTGATAGCCTTATCAAGACGGTCAACAGCGATCGGGTACTCGGCACGAACGTAAACGTAACCCTCTGTTGCACCTGTTGCGTAACCGCAGATTGTCATAGCTTCTACGATACAGTGGGGGTCACCTTCAAGAACTGAACGGTCCATGAATGCACCCGGGTCACCTTCGTCAGCGTTACATACAACATACTTCTGGTCTGCCGCATTCTTAGCTGTGAAGCTCCACTTGAGACCTGTCGGGAATCCGCCGCCACCACGGCCACGAAGACCTGAATCCTTAACTACCTGGATAACCTCTTCCGGTGTCATTTCTGTAAGACACTTTGCAAGAGCCTGGTAGCCGTCCATTGCGATATACTCTTCGATGCTTTCGGGGTCGATAACACCGCAGTTACGAAGAGCGATTCTGTTCTGCTTCTTATAGAAGTTTGTTTCATTCAAGGGCTTGATTTCGTCCTTAGTGATTGTCTCATCATAGATAAGACGCTTAACCATACGACCCTTGAGCAAGTGCTCTTCAACGATTTCAGGAACATCTTCAACCTTAACCTCGCTGTAGAAGCAGCCTTCGGGATATACGATCATAATGGGACCTAATGCACAAAGTCCGAAGCAACCGGTTCTGATAACCTTAATCTCATTCTCGAGACCCTTTGCCTTGAGTTCTGCCTCAAGAGCTTCGATAATCTCGTTACTGTGAGAGGAGGTACAACCGGTACCGCCGCAGACAAGAACGTGTGAACGATACATTGTTTTTCCTCCTTAGTCTTTAACTACTGCGCCAACCGTAAGCTCGACAACGGGGTTGCCGTTAACGATGTGGTTAGCTACGATTTCGGGCACGTTTTCGGGGTTAAGCTTAACATAAGTAACCTTTTCCTTGCCCGGTGCAAATACTTCAACGATGGGCTCGAACTGGCACATACCGATGCAGCCTGTCTGAGCAACTGTTACATTTCTGAGACCTCTCTTTGCGACCTCGTCAACAAAAGCGTTGAGAACGGGTCTTGCGCCTGCGGCGATACCGCAAGTTGCCATACCGACAACAACACGGATGCCTTCGCCTGTACCCTCACGGTCTGTCATTGATGCTCTAGCCTTGTCACGGATAGCCATCAATTCTTCAAGTGATTTCATTATAGTACACCTCCACGAATGTTTTGTGTTTGTTCTTCAAGATACTCTTTAATCCACATTGAAACCGACGGTTCCGAAAGCGGAACGTCACCGAGAACTGCTTTGAGCTCCTGTGTGGAAAGAGTGAAAATTCTGTCATCAATACCGAAACGGTAAATAAAATCACGGTCGGTATTCATTGT
>JAZROM010000067.1:0-20032 GCA_045648745.1 Acutalibacteraceae bacterium
AACAGCTCAATTATCATCCAGCTGTTGACAGTTGCAATTCCTGCTCTTGAGCGTCTTGCAAAGGACGGCGAAGAGGGTCGTAAGAAGATCGCAACAATCACACGTTACGTAACTGTTGTTCTTGGTATTATGCAGTCAACTCCATACTACTTCTACCTTCGTGGTAACGGCTTCCTCCTTGAGGACGCAGCAGGCAAGCCCTTCACAGGCTTCGCAGCAGTATTCCAGGCTCTCGTTATTATCCTCTGCTTCACTGCAGGTACCGCACTTATCATGTGGCTCGGTGAGCAGATTAACGAAAAGGGTATCGGTAACGGTATTTCGCTCATCCTTTTTGCAGGTATCGTTGCTCGTGTTCCCACAATCATTGCTTCACTCTTCAGCCCCGACGGTGGTTACTTCTCATTCGGTGGTGCATACTCAGTTCTTTCAATTGCAGTTGCACTCTGCCTCATCCTTATGATTTCTTATATCGTATGGATGGACAATTCCGAGCGTCGTATCCCCGTTCAGTATGCTAAGAGAGTTGTAGGTCGTAAGATGTACGGTGGCCAGAGCACACATATTCCTATCAAGGTTAATATGTCAGGTGTTATGCCCGTTATCTTCGCAAGCTCCATCCTTTCACTCCCGCCGACAATCAACCTTTTCGTTGGTGCTGAGGCTGGTGAAGGCTGGTACGACCACTTCTTCAAGTACTTCCAGAGTTCAAGCTGGGTATATGCAATCCTGTATTTTGTTCTCATTATCTTCTTTGCATATTTCTATGCTTCAATTCAGTACAATCCCATTGAAATGGCTAACAATATCCGTAAGAACAGCGGTGCAATCCCGGGCATCCGTCCCGGTAAGCCGACTTCTGATTATATTCAGAGAGTTTTGTCAAGAATCACATTGCTCGGCGCTCTTCTTCTTTCAGTTGTTGCATTGTTCCCGATCTTGTTCCAGTTGATCACAACTGCATGCAAGATTCCGATGCAGGTTTCACTCGGCGGTACATCAATCATCATTCTTGTTGGTGTTGCTCTTGAAACTGTTAAGCAGCTTGAATCCCAGATGATGATGCGTCACTATAAGGGATTCCTTGATTGATAAAGGAGATTACGTTATGAAGTTAATTCTTCTCGGAGCTCCCGGTGCGGGTAAGGGCACACAGGCAGAGGTAATCTGCGACGCTCTTAAGATTCCTGCAATTTCAACGGGCAACATCATCCGTGATGCTCTTGCAAAGGGCACGGAGATGGGACTTAAAGCTAAGTCTTATATAGACGCAGGTAAGCTTGTTCCTGATGAAGTCGTTATCGGCATCATCAAGGACAGACTTGCGAAGGATGACTGTGCAAACGGTTTCATCCTTGACGGTTTCCCGCGTACAATCCCTCAGGCAGAAGCACTAGATGCTATGGGCATCGCTATCGACCGTGTTGTTGATATCGAAGTTCCCGATGAGAAGATTGCAGCGAGAATGTCGGGCAGACGTGTATGTAAAGCATGCGGTGCTTCCTACCACTTAGAGTATAAAGCTCCTAAGCAGGAAGGTGTTTGCGATGCTTGCGGCGCTGAACTCATTCAGCGTAAAGACGACCATCCCGACACAGTACTTGAAAGACTCGAGATCTACCACGAGCAGACAGAGCCTCTCAAGGATTACTACTCAGCAAAGGGTATCCTTAGAGTAGTCGAAGGCCAGGAGGAGGTTGCTGATACATCAGCACTCACTCTCAAGGCATTGGAGGATTAAGCATGATAGTGCTCAAAACGAACAGAGAGCTGGCTCTCGTGAGAGAAGCCTGCATCATTTCGGCAGGAGCATTAAAGTTAGCAGGAGAGGCTGTCCAGCCCGGTGTAACAACCGCTGAGATAGACAAAATAGCCTACGATTACATTAAGAAATGCGGTGCAGAACCTAATTTCCTTAATTACAACGGCTATCCTGCTACGGCATGCATTTCCATAAACGATGAGGTTATTCATGGAATACCAAGCAAGAATCGTGTGATTAAAGAAGGCGACATCGTCAGTATTGACCTTGGCGCAAGACTCAGCGGATTCAACGGCGACAATGCTGCTACTTTCGCTGCAGGAGCAATAAGCTCCGAGGCGAAGCGGCTGTGCGACACAACCAGAGAAAGCCTCTACGTAGGCATTCAGAAGGCTGTCGCAGGCGGCAGAGTCGGTGATATAGGATCAGCAATCGCACAGTATTGCGAGGCAAGAGGTTTTTCAGTTGTCCGCGAGTTTGTCGGACACGGAATCGGAAAAGCACTTCATGAAGACCCAAGTGTACCGAATTTCGGAACACCCGGTAGGGGAGTTCGCCTGCTGCCGGGTATGACAATCGCAATCGAGCCTATGATAAACATGGGTGCTGCGGGAGTTAAAACATTACCCGACGGCTGGACAGTAAAAACCAGAGACGGTAAGCTGTCAGCACACTTCGAACACACTGTGGCTATCACGCCCAATGGACCGAAGATACTAACTCTGCTTTAAGGAGGTTCAGTCAATGTCAAAGCAGGATATGCTCGAACTTGAAGGCGTTGTTGTTGAGGCGTTGCCCAACGCAACATTCCAGGTTGAGCTCGAAAACGGACACCAGATTTTAGCACACATTTCGGGAAAGCTCAGAATGAATTACATCAGAATTCTTCCCGGAGACAAGGTGACGGTCGAAGTTTCGCCATATGACCTCACCCGTGGACGTATAACATGGCGATCAAAATAAGCTAAAGGCTAATTTTTCAAGGAGGGCATTCAAATGAAAGTCAGACCTTCTGTAAAGAAAATTTGCGAGAAGTGCAAGATTATTAAGCGCAAGGGAAAAATCATGGTTATCTGTGAGAATCCTAAGCACAAACAGCGTCAGGGTTAATCCGACGCAAACCATTTATGGAGGTGCAACTGAGAATGGCGCGTATATCAGGTGTTGACTTACCGAGAGATAAGAGAGTAGAAATCGCTCTTACTTACATTTTCGGTATCGGTCGTAAGACAGCAAGCGACATTATCGCTGCTACAGGTGTAGATCCTGACATCAGAGTTAAGGATCTTTCAGAAGATGATGTAGCAAAATTGCGTGAGTACATCGATCACAACGTTAAGGTTGAAGGTGATCTCCGCAGAGAAACTGCTTTCGATATCAAGAGACTTATCGAAATCGGTTGTTATCGTGGCGTACGCCACAGAAAGGGCCTGCCTGTAAGAGGTCAGCGCTCAAAGACAAACGCTCGTACACGCAAGGGTCCGAAGAAGACCATTGCTAACAAGAAGAAGTAATTTAGGAGGGATAATATGGCACCTAAGGGTTCCGCTAAGAAGGGCACTGCAACACGCAGACGCCGTGAACGCAAGAACATTGAACGCGGCGCAGCTCATATCCAATCCACCTTCAACAATACTATCGTTACCATCAGCGATACGCAGGGTAATGCAGTATCATGGGCATCAGCAGGTGAGATGGGCTTCAGAGGTTCAAAGAAGTCAACTCCGTTCGCAGCTCAGACTGCTGCAGAAGTAGCTGCAAAGGCTGCTATGGAGCATGGTATGAAAACTGTTGAGGTTTACGTTAAGGGTCCGGGAGCAGGACGTGAAGCTGCAATCAGAGCATTGCAGACAGCAGGTCTCGAAGTTAGTCTTATCAAGGACGTTACTCCGATTCCTCATAACGGCTGCCGCCCGCCGAAGAGAAGACGTGTATAACCTATAATTTCAGGAGGTGTAACTACAAATGGCAAGATATACCGGCGCGGTATGTAAAATGTGCCGCCGTGAGGGTAAGAAGCTTTTCCTTAAAGGCGAAAGATGCTATACAGGAAAGTGCGCTATTGAGCGTCGTTCATATGCCCCCGGCCAGCATGGTCAGAGCCGCAAAAAGACTTCCGAGTATGGTCTCCAGCTTCGTGCTAAGCAGCAGGCTAAGAGATATTACGGTATTCCGGAAAGTCAGTTCTATAACTATTTCCTTACAGCTGAGCGTAAGCAGGGTATGACAGGTACAAACCTTCTCAGAATCTGCGAAAGCCGTCTTGATAACGTTGTTTATCTTCTTGGTTGGTCAAACTCAAGAGCAGAAGGCAGACAGCTCGTAACACATGGTCATTTCAAAGTAAACGGCCGTAAGGTAAACATTCCTTCATACCTCGTGAAGGCTGGCGATGTAATCGCTATCGCTGATTCCAGTAAGGACAGCGTAAAGATCAAGGCAGTCCTTGAAACAAACGGTGCTCGCCCTGTTCCGCAGTGGCTTGACAAGACATCTGACACAGAAGCTAAGATTGTAGCTCTCCCCGAGAGAGATCAGATTGCTTGTCCTGTTGAGGAACAGCTTATCGTCGAGCTTTATTCAAAATAATAATTAACCGTATACTTAATATAACAAGGAGGGTTTTGAATGATTGGCATAGAGAAACCAAGAATCGAAACAGCCGATGTTTTACCTGACGGTACTTACGGTAAATTTGTCGTAGAACCCTTGGAGAGAGGTTACGGTACAACTCTCGGCAACAGCCTCAGACGCGTACTTCTTTCTTCATTACCGGGCTACGCAATTACTTCCGTTAAGATTGATGGAATTCTTCATGAATTCTCAACGATTCAGGGCGTTAAGGAAGACGTAACTGAAATCGTGCTTAATTTGAAGAGCGTTATCCTTAAAATCCACGGCGACGGTCCTAAGACAATGTACGTGGATGTAAAAGGTGAAGGTGAACTCACTGCAGGCGACTTCAAGACAGATTCAGAAGTTGAGATTCTTAATCCCGAACTTCATATCGCATCTCTTGACAGTGACGCTCACGTAGTGATGGAGATCACTTGCAGTAAGGGCAGAGGATATGTTTCTGCAGAGCGCAATAAGCAGTATCTTCAGCCGCCTATCGGCGTTATTGCAATCGACTCAATCTATTCACCGGTATTAAAGGTAAATTACACAGTCGAGAACACACGTGTCGGTCAGATCACTGACTACGACAAACTTACACTTGAGGTGTGGACAAACGGCACAATTTCCGCAAAGGAAGCCGTATCTCTTGGCGCCAAGATCCTCAACGAGCATCTCAGTCTCTTCGGAGACCTCTCTGACGAGGCTTTTGAAACTGAGATCATGGTTGAAAAGAGCAAGGATGGCAAAGCTAAAATCTTGGAGATGACCATTGAGGAACTTGACCTGTCTGTGCGCTCTTTTAACTGCTTGAAGAGAGCAGGAATCAATACAGTTGAAGATCTTATCGGCAAGTCTGAGGATGATATGATGAAGGTACGTAACCTTGGTAAGAAATCTCTTGATGAGGTTGTAGCTAAGCTTACATCACTCGGATATGATCTTCGCAGAGACGAGGACTAATAAGAACAAACTGTAACAACAATTTTTACAATTAACGGTAAAGGAGTGACTTTAAATGCCAGGTTCAAGAAAGCTTGGAAGAGCAACTGACCATCGTAAGTCAATGCTCAGAGGCATGGTAACATACCTTTTGGAAAGCGGCAGAATAGAGACCACCGTTACAAGAGCAAAGGAAGTTCGCGCAATGGCTGAGAAAATGATCACCACTGCAAAGACAAACGACCTTCACTCAAGAAGACAGGTTTTGGCATACGTCACAAAAGAGGACGTTGTTAAGAAACTCTTCGATGAGATTGCTCCTAAATATAAGGATGTAAACGGCGGTTATTGCCGTATTATTAAGACAGGCACACGTCGTGGTGACGCATCAGAGATGTGCATCATCGAGCTCGTTGATGTTGAGTCTAAATAATCAGGTATAATCCGAACAAAATTCAACACCCGCGGTAGCAATACCGTGGGTGTTTTTTTGCTCAAGTATAAAAACTAAAAGGGTTGGATTTCCAACCCTTTTGTTGTTTTATTAAGTTTTTACAGTTTCCTCTTCAAGATGATTAATCTCATCAAGATTATGCTGCCTGCGTTCACTCAGCTCATCAACAATTTGCTTGTGTTTCTTACCTGAAAGTTTGTAGAAGAACATCGGAATAACTGCCAGGTAGCAGAATACTGCGGGGCAGAGTGCAAAGATGTAAAGAATCATAGCCTTTGAATCTGTCGGCATAAGCTCGGGAGTTTCTGCGAATGCCGTGTATCCGACATAAATAAGGAAAAGGTTTGTCGCATAAGTTGTACAGTTGCCGAGGATTCTTGAAAGTGTGTTTTTGAGTGAGCTGACGGTAGCTTCATTTCTCTCACCGAATCTGTGCTCGGCATAGTCGTAAGCAGCCATCTGAATAAGATTGGGAATTGTCTGGTAAAATCCTGTTGTAAGTCCATGTATCGCATACCAGATAACAATTCTTACAAAAATCTGCGACGGTGTATGTGAGTTGAACGGAAAAACTGATAAGAACATTGCAGTATAGCAGATTCCCGTGCCGAGTCTTGTACACATATAAAGGATTTTATCGTCTACCCATTTTCGGATAATCGGAGCAAGGAAGAGTGAGAGTCCCGTTGTAACAAGTGACGAGAGTGAGGCAACCGAAAGGAGTGCCATAAAGTTTTCACCGTCATAATTGTAGCTGAACTGTATTGCCGTGCCGCTGAAAAATGTCAGGGTGAACGGAACGTTCTTGAAGCATACAATGAAAGCGTAAGTCATAAGTCCGTAGCCGACAGACATACCGTGACCAAAGATTTCGGAAATCATATACATCATCAACGGTTTGTTATGAATAATCTGTCCGTAAACCTGACGGAGCTTTGGTGGTTCAGCCTTGGGTGGTTCGGCAATTCTTTCTTTTGTTACAACTATGTTCCATATCGTAAGTGGAATCGCTGCAAGAGTTATAATGCTGTAACTGTAAAAATATCTTCCTGCTTCACTTGCATTCGGAAGAACGAAAGGCAGTATTGCGGCAATGTAAGTTCCGCAAGCACCGATTGTAGAACTGAGGATACTTTCTATTGCGACAAGATATCCACGTTCCATATTGTTGGTTGTTCGTCTGGCATTGAGTGCTGTGAGTGCCGCATTGTAGAATGTGCTGAACGCGTCATTCAGGAAAAACAGCAGGACAAGATATGTAACCTTGAATGTATCACTGATACCTGGGAACCAGGCTTTGAGAGGCGCGGTCTGCATTATAACCACGAGATTACAGGGGATAATCATCAGCATAAGCCACGGTTTGAATCTGCCCCAATTGCCGAAAGTTTTTCTGGTCTTGTCAAGAAAACTTGAAACGATAATATCATTTGCGATATCCCAGAAACCGAGGATAAATATGATTGTGCTGTAAATTGCAAATGCTTCGTCGCTGAGTCCCATATAGGTTGATGCTACAAGTCCGCCGAGTGCACCGCTCAAAGCTGCTGCAGCTTTTGAAATTGCCGTGCTTGAGCCGAAAGCGGCATATTCGCGCAACGTTACTTTTTCGTTGACATCGGTGGCAAGATTGTTTTTAATTTTCCTCATAAGTTACCTCATCATTTAATTTGATTTTTATTTCACGGTCGCAGCCTGTACGCATGTTGTGAACAAGCGGTTCAACAAGTGTCCACAAGCTGTCGATTCCGTTAATATACTTTGAAAGACTGATTTTGAAAGTCTTCATAATTGCATCTGCTCTGTGCAGAGCACCGTAAATCACATGGTATTCGTACGTGTCGGGAGTGTACGGCGCATCACCCTGGAAGAAGTGGTCAAGTATCACGAAAAGAACATCCATCAGTTTTTCGTTTTTATGTTTTTTACATTCGGCTCTCGTCAGACCCGAATACTTTTTGACGACCTTACCTGCAAAAGACATATTGATACCCGAAAAAGCCTTGAGAGCAGGCTTTATAACAAAACGGAATTGCTTTGCTTTGTCAGCAGGTACAAGACCGTGACCGAGCTTTATAAAAGCATCGTAATCATCGATTGCCGTATCAATAAGTCTGCGGTAATATCCGCCGAAGCAGGACTGAGCAACCTGCTTGCTTCCACCGGGGATACCCTCAATTTCTTCGGGCAGGTCAACAGTTCGGATGTCTGCAACGCCGTTTTCGAGCGTAACCTTACGTATTTTACCGTAAGCAGATACAATTGAGGTTGTCCCGACATCAAACAGTTCGTTAGTGCCGTCGGTTATTTTCCTTATGGTATGCACGTGGGTGTGACCTGTGAAAACGACCTTGATCCCGTACTTCATAAGCATCTGTTTAAGTATCGGGTGTCTGCCGTACATTTCGGTCGGTGCAACGGCCTCATAAACAGGGTAGGGAGTTATAACGGGATGATGTGTGAATAAAAGCACGGTCTCACCGTTCTTTTTTGCCTTTATAAGCTCATTCTCAAGCCATTCGTTGCCCTTGTCATCAAGTCCACAGTCCGTGTGCCCGTTACCGTCATCGTTAAGAAGAATAAAACGGTAGCCGTCAACGTTTATTGAGTATGACATATCGTACTCACTGTCAGCGTCACTTCTGCCGAAAGGACGGTAAATCTCGTCAAGCTCATAACGTCTTGTGCAGTGTACGCGATAGGTATCGTTTGCGTTATAGCCTGTTGCAACAAATCCGTTTTCATCTTCACCGCAGCCGTTATAATCGTGAGTGGCAGTCAGTACAAGTACGCGCTTACCGTTTTGTTGCAAACGTCTTAACCTGTCGGTGAATTCCTCGTGGCATTGCTTTTCACCAAGGTTTATCAGGTCACCGATTAAAACAACGGTGTCAGTTTCACTGTCATTTTCAATCAGCCTGAAAAATGCCTCGTTGATTTCGGGCGATTCTTTAATAATTACCTGATCAGTATGGCTTCTGCTCTCAATCCGAGGGCCGTCAACCCACAGCTCTTTAGAAAAATAGTGGTTATCCGCCATTATGTAAAATTGAAGTTTACCCATACCTCACCTTCATTCACGTATAATTATATAAATAAATTATATCAGTTTTATACTAATCCCGTCAACTATTTACAGGATTTTTGTGCGAAATTGCGAAGAAACTTGACAGGCGTAAAAGTTAAGGTTTATAATGTGGTCGGATGAAGCAGTAATTTCAGCAACATCCGAAACTGAATTATGTGTAATTTTGATGAGTGATATTAAAAACAGACGAGGTGAAAATAATGGTGAAAAAGAAAAATATAAGCTCTAAAACAGGAAAAACACTTTTGATTATGTTTGTTGTTGCAGTGCTTGTCTTTGTTGCATTCGGAATATTTGTTCTTGTTGCAGTTATCGAAGATAAGCAAACAAGGTATGATGCAATGCCGTATCATAATGCAACAGTTATCGGATTTTCTGAAGATGCAAACAAATTTATTGATGAATCGGAATACACCATAAACGGCAAATCTTTTGAGAAAATTGCGGAAACCTATGTTTTGTCTGAAGCAGATTCGGACATTATGTTTTATCCCGGGATTAAATATGTTGCTGATGATTCTAATCCTATGGCGGACTATAAAGGAATGAATCAGACTTTTTATTTTGGTAAAGACAAAGAAAACCTTGTGTGTGCCTTGGAAACTCATGATTATTATTTAAGGTCAACCTGTATAAATGAAGACTATGTTTTCCCGGAGGCGGGCAAAAATAAAGCTGTAGGACTAATTCTTTGTGATGATTATAACCATCTTGCTGATTATACTACATCAAAAGAGTTGCATTTGTATGATCCGATTGACGAAATTCATATTGATGATCCTACAATTGCAGAAAAAGCGGTAAATGAATACACGGTCGGAACCGGAGATTTTAGCTGGCTCAAAGAACATTTTGATTTTAAAAATGACCGTGATTATGTGATATTATTGAAATTTGAGGATGAAATTGTTTATCAGTTGATTGGTAGGGTAAAGGCAGATATTGGTGATTTGGAGGCGGAAATAGTGTCCGCTGCATGGAAAGAGGTTTGTGATAACGGGTATCCAGAGTTTTATAACAACGAACAATATGACATTTTTACAACCGAAAAATCCTACCGTGTCCGATTTTTTGAAAATGATTCTGGGTATGATAATTATGATTTAATAAAACTTGAAAAACCGACATTAAAACCTAATTACAACTTGTGATATTGACAGTACATGGGACAATGATGTGTCCTGTTTCTGAAATCTAAAATCAAAATCAAATACAACTCAATCGGAAGCACCCACTCGGGTGCTTCTTTTTGCTTGCTGCTTAATAAACAAATTTTAATTTGTCGGGAAGTAATGTTTTATACACAAAAAAAGAGTTGTGCCTGACAAGACACAACTCTTTTTGCGTGGGGGTCAACGGTTAGCAGCCGCAACCGTAGTTGGTGAGGAAACCGTTGTTGTTACAACCGCAGTTATTATTGCAACCGCAATTGTTGTTGCAACCGCAACCACATTCAGAGAATAAAAGGATGATGATGAGAATCATAAACCAGTTATTACAGCAACCCATATCGTGACCTCCTTTCGTCTTACACTACCATTTTATGTAAATACGAAAGTTTGGTGATTGTCCTTTTAAAAATTTAAATAGTTTTTTTAATAACATTCGATAATATATTCTTACGAAGTTGACCACTCTGACAATACCCACGGCAAAACAAAAAGAGTGGCGTTTCTGCCACTCTTAATTTATTTATTGGGTAGGGGATTAACCAAAATATCTCTCAAGAAGACCCTGGAATGCCTTGCCGTGTCGTGTCTCATCTTGAAACAGTGCTTAAAATAAAGGCTATTTGGTTTTTAATTTTGAAAATCACACTTTTGTCACGCTAAAACTACTGTAACATTACTGTATGAACAGCATCTTCTTGTTCACTACCTTTTAAAATGATTTTTACTGAACCATCCTGCCAAACTACATCCCAATTATATTCTCTGAGAACTGTACCGTCATCATCAATTGAGGTATCAATAACCTTTACAATTTTATTACCTTCTGTTTCTTTTACTGTAACCTTAACGGCAGTTGAGCCAAAAGGCCAGTCTGGGCTGCCGACCATTTGAAAAGCAACGGTATATTTACCATCGGGTGAGTTTTCTGTCCCTGCGAGAGTAAGTTTATATTCAGTGTTATAGACAAACCACCCGATGCTTGCCACAATAAATATAACAACAGCAGAAAGGATTGAAATAACAGTAATTATTATTTTCTTTTTCATTCAAATTCCCCCTGAAGACATAGATATGTTACTTCTAAAATATCATAGCTTTTACGTTTTTTCAATATTTGAATTGTAAAATAACTATTAACAGCCCGTATCGTCAGATACGGGCTGTTTGCAATCAGGGAATATTAATTTTATATTTTATTAACCAAAATATCTTTCAAGAAGACCCTGGAATGCCTTGCCGTGTCTTGCTTCATCACGAGCCATTTCGTGAACTGTGTCATGGATAGCGTCGAGGTTAGCTTCCTTAGCTCTCTTAGCAAGGTCAAACTTACCTGCTGTTGCGCCGTTTTCTGCTGCAACTCTGAGCTCAAGATTCTTCTTTGTTGAGTCTGTTACAACTTCACCGAGAAGCTCTGCAAACTTTGCTGCGTGCTCTGCTTCTTCGTAAGCTGCCTTTTCCCAGTAAAGACCGATCTCTGGATAACCCTCACGGTGTGCTACTCTTGCCATTGCAAGGTACATACCAACCTCTGTGCACTCGCCTTCGAAGTTAGCGCGAAGATCCATGATGATATCTTCTGAAACGCCCTGAGCTACGCCAACAACGTGCTCTGCTGCCCAAGCGAGGTTTGTATCCTGCTTGTTGAACTTCTCTGCCGGAACCTTACACTGCGGGCAGAATTCAGGTGCTGAATCTCCCTCGTGAACATAACCGCATACGCTGCATACCCATTTTGCCATAATAATTTACCTCCAAAATAATTTTAAATAATTTGTTTTTTTATATTCAATGCAGACAGGTGTTACATACACCGATGAATGTAATCGTGTGCGATGTAATTTTTCCGTCTACAAAGTTTACTGCTTTTTTCTCAATATCCTCAAGTACGGGGTAGTCGACATCATAAAGTCTTTTGCACTCCGAACAGAGCATATGATAATGATTCATAGCGTTACCGTCAAAGTGATCGGCACCACCAACTGAAATTTTCTGAATTGTTCCGTCTTCCGAAAGCATATTCAGGTTTCTGTAAACCGTACCGAGACTTAAATTAGGCATCTTAATCTTAAGTGCAAGATAAAGTTCTTCGGCCGTCGGATGGTCATGACGTCGGCACAACTCATCCATAATTGCATCGCGCTGCTTGCTGCGTTTCGTTACTGCCATCTGTATGACCCTCCAATCAATAATGATAATTGTTACTATTATTATAATTGATTTTCGGGATTTGTCAACAGTTTTTTGAAAAAATTTTTGACTTTTTTTCTTTCTTAAGTTAATATATATCAGAACAAACAACTATATTCGGTTTCAAGGTGATTTGTATGAAGAAAATTTTTGTTTTCCTTTCAGTTATAATTTTAGTTTTATCTGGTTTCACCGCCTGCGATAAAAAGCAGGACGATACCCTGACTACAACTTCCAGGGATGAATATTCATTGACTGAACCTTCATACACGGTCGGTGCCGTTGCCACAAGCGAAAAAGCTGAAACAGGTGAGAACACATACGAAATACGCTATTTTGACTCTGATGGTGTTCCTGCAAGATGTGACTATTACCGTGACGGAAAACTTGCTTATTACAGTATTTACAGCGGCACGGATGAAGCAGGTAACACTATTCAGGAAAAATACTATACCGCAGACGGACAGTTTGTTGCGATTTACGACAACGGAGTATTTTTTGATGAAAGCGGAAACCGACTTACCGAAGACTACGTGACAGGCAAATTGAATTGAAAATAAAAGGCTGTGTACCGATTGAAGTACACAGCCTTATTTTAATTGATTTTGGTTACTTTACCTTTAACAACGTGATATTGATTGCGTGTTGCAAGAGTCAGAAGCGGTCCGTCAGACTTGAGATTGTCGGTGTAAACATCTCTGATTGTGTAATCGGGTGCTTGCTTTTTCATTCTTGCAATTTTCTCTTCGTCTTTACAGTTGAGTCCTATTGCCTTGCCTGTTTTGGGGTCAAATTCCGTTGCGACAATCAGATCAACACCGAGTGTATCGCAAATCGGCTTTATCTGAAAAACAGGGGAGGCGGAGCAGACAATTGTTTTTACACTCTTGTCTCTGTTAAGGAAATACGGGTTTATCTTATATGCGTATTTCTGCCAGAAGAGTCGGGTTTCCTCCTCACAGTCAACACTCTTAAGCGGACCGTAAAACGCTTCCTTGAACTTTTCGGTAGATATAATTCCGAGACCGAATTTGATAAGTGTCACTATGTGTCCCGGAATGTTAAGGAGAAAACGGGGATGTCTTCTTAACTCAAAAAGATAAAAGTATGTACCGGACTCACCGTTGAATATCGTTTTGTCAAAATCGTAAAGGTCAGCAATCATTAAATTTCAACATCCTTTTTGCCGTCAAGGGTAACATTTACTTTCTTGTCGCCGTAAATTACAACATAATCGCCCTTACCGTCAAGTGTAAGCTTCGTAAGTTTGCCTTCTGCCCAATCAATGTCAACCTTGACACCGCCCTTTGCTGTCAGACCGTGGATATGACCGTCAGCCCATTTGTCAGGAAGTGCGGGAAGGATGAGGATTCTGTTCTCAAAAGACTGCATAAGTGCCTGTGCGATACCGCTTGTAGCACCGAAGTTACCGTCAATCTGGAACGGGGGATGAGCATCAAACATATTCGGGAAAGTACCGCCTCTGCCGGGTGTGTACTTCGGGTTGATGTATCTGAGCTGGTTGTTGATAAGCTTGATAACCTTATCTTTGTCGCGGAGTCTTGCCCAGAAGTTGATCTTCCAACCGAGGCTCCATCCTGTACCGTTGTCACCGCGGAGCTCAAGTGTTCTTCTTGCAGCCTGAGCAAGTTCAGGTGTATCGTCAACGTTGATGAGATCAGCAGGGAAGAGTGAATAGAGGTGGGAAACGTGGCGGTGATGCTGGTCGAAACCGACCTCGTCCTTGTACCATTCAAGAAGCTGACCCTTTGAGCCGACTCTGAACGGAAGAAGTTTTTCATACTTCTGTTTGATTTCGTCGATAATTTCACTCTCTGCACCAATGATATCCGCACTCTTCATAATGTTTTTGAAAAGGTCGCGGATAATACCCATTGTCATATATGTCGTCTCGCTGACAGAGCAGTCCTCACGGCCGATTTTATATTCATTCTCGGGTGATGTTGCGGGGCAGAAGATGAGGTATCCGTCCTTATCCTCGATCATCATATCAAGGCAGAAACGTGCTGCAGATTCCATAATCGGAAGTGCTGTATCCTTAAGGAAATCCTTGTCAAGAGTATACTCATACTGCTCGAAAAGGTGACGGCAGAACCAAGCACCTGCCATCGGCCAGAATGACCATACGGGATTACCCTTTGAAGGTGTCGGGATTCTCCAGAGGTCAACATTGTGGTGAACGCAGAAGCCTCGTGCGTTGTAATATTCTTTTGCAACTTCCTGACCTGAAACTGAAAGCTCCTTGATAAAGTCGATAAGCGGCTGATTAAGCTCAGGAAGAGAGCAGGTCATTGTCGGCCAGTAGTTCATCTCTGTGTTGATGTTTGTGGTGTAGTTGGAACGCCACGGAGAACACATTCTGAAAGTCCAGATACCCTGAAGAGTCATAGCCTGTGAACCTGCACGTGAACCTGCGATTGTAAGATAACGGCCGTAGTTGAAAAGAAGACAGTAAAGGTCGTTATCGTTGTTTTTATTGTAAAGGAATTCGTGCAATCTGCGGTTTGTCGGAGTGCCGTCCTTTTTGCTGTTACCAAGGTCGATTGAAACTCTGTTGTAAAGCTCACTGTGATCAGCAATATGTGTTGCCTTAAGCTCGTCAAAGCTCTTGGCACAAGCTGCTGCAAGTCTTTCGCGGCAGATGTCTTCGTAGTCTTTTTCTGACTGTGAAAGAGGCTTGTCCCATGCTTCAAAGTTGCTTTCTGCTGTGAGGATGATAGTTGCATTTGTTGCATCTGAAACTGTGAGATGCTTCTTGTTTGTCTTGATTGTGCCGTCTGTCAGGATTCTGAACATACAAGCAAACTGAACGCCCTTTTTGTCACCGTCGCAATACTCGGGAGCAGGATGCGGGTCATTTGAAAAGTCAACATGGCTCGGGCATTCGCCTCTGAGAATGTATGTATCGCCGACTGTTTCAACCTCATATTTAAGGTCGCAGTTTATCATAGCGTTGAAGTCGAGCTTTTTCTTACCTTCACACTTGAAGGAGTAAACGAGCACCTTGTCAGGATGACTGATAAAAGCCTCTCTGTTATATACTGTATCATTAGCTGTGTATTCAGTTTTTGTAACACCTGTTGCGATATCAAGCTCGCGTCTGTACTTTCTTGCACACTGATGTGTGTTGGAAGTGATCATAAGTCTGCCGAGCTGAAGATACCATTCGCAGTCGTCACCGACAAAGTTTTCTTCAATATAATCTCGTGCTTCAATCATTTTGCCTTCAAGTGTAAGCTCGCGTGCCTTTACGAAATGCTCATACTTGTTATCAACGGCATATTTATGTGAATATCCTGACCAGAGTGTATCGAGGTTAAGACCTACCTTCTCCTTATCTACACCGCCGAAAACCATAGCTCCGAGGCTGCCGTTACCGAGCGGAAGTGCCTCAACCCACTCTTTAGCAGGGTGATTGTACCATAAAACGTGTGAACCGAGTCCCATATAAATTACCTCCGTAATTAAATTAAGTTTAGTATACATTATATAACAAGTCAAAGTCAATTGATTGTATTGCATTTTTTTATGTTTTATTGTACAATGTACTGGTATATTTGCGTATTTTGATTGGAGAAATTATGTCACAGAAAGTTTTAATCGTCGGAGCAGGCGCTGCAGGTCTGATTGCTGCAGGTACTGCCTCAGCATACGGCAAAGATGTCACAATACTTGAAAGAAACGAACGCCCTGCACGAAAGGTTGTTATAACCGGTAAGGGCAGATGTAACGTGACAAACAACTGTAAAGAGCTTAACGAGCTTATTGCTAATGTGCCTGTTAACGGCAGATTTCTTTACAGTGCGTTTTCTAACTTTATGCCCTCGGATACTATTGAGCTTATAGAGGATATGGGTGTACCGCTTAAATGCGAACGCGGTAACCGTGTTTTCCCTGTGTCGGACAAGGCACTTGATATCGTGGATGCGCTTGTGCATTACGGTACGGATGACGGTGCAGAAATTATTCAGGGCAGGGCAAAGGAGCTTATAATCGAAAACGGTGAGCTCAGGGGTGTACGCACCTTTGACGGTGAAGAGCTTTATGCAGACAGTGTGCTCGTTGCAACAGGAGGTATGTCCTACCAGGCAACAGGCTCAACAGGTGACGGATACGAGCTTGCACGTCAGGCAGGTCATACGATAGTTGAACCCAAGCCTTCGCTCGTTCCGCTCAACGCGCACGAAGGCTTCTGCTCAGAGCTTATGGGGCTTTCACTCCGCAATGTAGGTATGAAGGTTGTCGACACCAAGAAAAACAACAAGGTTGTTTATGAGGATTTCGGTGAGATGCTGTTTACTCACTTCGGTGTGTCCGGTCCGATGGTGCTTTCCGCAAGTTCGCATCTCAGAGATATGGAAAAAGGCAGATACATTATATATATAGATCTCAAACCTGCACTTGACCACGATCAGCTTGATGCCAGAATATTACGCGACTTTTCAGAGAATACTAATAAAAACTATATAAATTCCCTCGGCGCACTTCTGCCGAGAAAGCTTATTCCCGTTGTCGCAAAGCTCAGCGGAATCAAGCCTACTGCAAAGGTAAATCAGATCACACGCGAGGAACGTCGCAGATTGGTTGAGCTTCTCAAATCCTTTAAGGTTACTGTCAAAGGTTTCCGTCCGATAGATGAGGCTATCATCACTTCAGGCGGTGTAAAGGTTTCGGAAATCAATCCGAAAACTATGGAATCCAGACTTCTCAAGGGTCTTTACTTTGCAGGTGAGGTTATTGACGTTGATGCCTATACAGGCGGATTTAATTTGCAGATTGCTTTTTCCACAGGCAAACTCGCAGGAGAAAACATATAAATTCGGAGGTTACATTATGGCTATAAATATCGCAATTGACGGTCCTGCAGGTGCAGGTAAATCAAGCATCGCAAAGCTCGTTTCAAAGGAGCTCGGATACATTTATGTTGATACAGGTGCACTTTACCGTACGGTAGGTCTTTACTCAATCCGTAAAGGCATTGACACAAAGGATGCCGAAGCTGTTACGCAAACACTTAAGGATATAAAGGTTGAACTCGGTTTTGTTGACGGTGCGCAGCACGTTTTTCTTAATGGTGAAGATGTTTCTGACGCTATCCGTACTCCCGATGCATCAATGGGTGCTTCAAATGTTTCCGCAATTCCTGCTGTCAGAACATTTCTTTTTGACCTGCAGAGAGATATTGCAAAGAACAACAACTGCATTATGGATGGCAGAGATATCGGTACTGTTGTCCTTCCGGATGCACAGATTAAACTTTTCCTCACAGCTTCTCCTGAAGCAAGAGCAGAAAGACGCTATAAGGAGCTTATCGAAAAGGGCGAAAAGGTAGATTTTCAGGATGTTCTTGACGATATAAACAAGCGCGATTATCAGGATTCTCACCGTGAAATCGCACCTCTTAAACAGGCAGAAGACGCTATCCTTGTTGATAACAGTGGCTGCAATCTTGAAGAGGGTACAAAGCTTGTGCTCGGTATAATCAAAGAAAAATTAGATTAAGAGGTAAGTCGTAATGCCTTATAAATTCGACTATTCGAACCATAAGCCGAAGATTGCCTACGGGATTATGCGTCCCGTGGCAAGTCTTATTTCAAAATCCAGGCACAGGATTTCATACTACGGTACAGAAAATCTCCCCGAAGAGGGTGGATACATACTCGCAGCAAATCACATAACTGCACTTGACCCTGTATTCATTTCTGTTGCAAGTAAAAGACCTGTGCATTTTATGGCAAAGAATGAAGTGTTCCAAAACAAACTTATCGGATGGGCGTTGGCTCAGCTCAATGCATTCCCTGTGGACAGATCAAAATTCGACGAGGATGCAATAAATTATGCCGTATCACTTATAAACGACGGACACATACTGGGTATTTTTCCCGAGGGTACACGTTCACCCGATTTCACTCCGCAGAAGGGTAAGGGCGGAGCGTGTTACATAGCAAAAGTGTGCAAATGCGATGTTGTTCCCGTGTCAATTTACACGAGTGACGAAGCAAAAGCAGGTACAAAGCTTACCGTAAGATACGGAAAACCCATTAAACACGAAGAACTTCAATTTGACCCCAACAGCACAAAAATGAAAGATTTGCGTCACGCGACAAATCTTATTATGGAAAGAATAACTGAACTCTGGAGATTAGGCCATGGAAATTAAACTTGCAAAAACAGCAGGCTTCTGCTTCGGTGTTAACCGTGCGGTTGATATGCTTTATAAAATGGTTGAAAACGGTGAGAAGGTCTGCACCCTCGGTCCGATTATCCACAATCCTCAGGTTATTGAGGATCTTGCTGATAAGGGTGTTGTAATCATTGATAGCGAAAAGGATGTTCCGTCCGATACAAAGGTCGTAATCAGAACACACGGTGTAGAAAAGCAGGTTATAGATTCTCTGAAAAACAACAATATCGATTTCTGCGATGCAACCTGTCCTTTTGTTAAAAAGATTCATAAGATTATTACGGATAATTCGGATGAAAACACACTTGTGCTTATCGCAGGAGATGCAAATCATCCCGAGGTGCAGGGAATCAGAAGCTACTGTAAGGGTGAAAGTATTGTCTTTAAAAACAGTGATGAACTCGAAAAAGAGGTTCAGAATAACCCTGAAAATGCACAAAAAGAAATAATTGTTGTCTGGCAGACGACATTTAATACCGTAGAATACGAAAAATGTTTAAAAAATATAAAAAAACACTATACAAATGCAAAAATCTTTGATACAATATGTAGTGCTACGAATGAGCGCCAGGAAGAGGCAATGCGTTTAGCCAAGACCTGCGACGCCATGATTATAGTAGGAGGACGGCAAAGCTCCAACACAGCGAAGTTGAAGGCTGTTTGTGAGAACTGTTGTCCGACTTACCTGATTGAAACCGCAAAGGAACTTTCAGAAATTGACCTGAGCAGTTACAAAAAGGTAGGTGTAACCGCAGGAGCATCGACTCCGGCGGCAATCATAAAGGAGGTACTTTCAACAATGTCGGAAAACACAAACGCAAACGTTATTGAAACAGCAGAGGAGGTGGCAATGACTTCCAAAGTTGAAGATATGGATTTTGAGACATTACTCAATGAGTCTCTTGATAATATGAGCACAGACCAGAAGGTTCTCGGTATCGTAACAGGTATTTCACCCAGCGAGATTCAGGTTGATATCGGCAGAAAGCAGACAGGCTATGTTCCTGCTGACGAGTACAGCGCAGATCCCACAGCAGATCCGATGAAGGAGCTTAAGATCGGTGACGAAATCAATCTCATCATCATGAAGACAAACGACCAGGAAGGCACAATCATGCTTTCTAAGAAGAGATATGACGCTCAGGGCGCATGGGACAAGATCGAAGCAGCTAAGGAAAATGACGAAGTTGTTTCAGGTACAGTTACAGACGTTATCAAGGGTGGCGTAATCGTTATCGTTAACGGTGTAAGAGTATTTGTTCCTGCATCACTTGCTACAGCATCAAGAGGCGACTCTCTTGACGATCTTCTTAAGACAAAGGTTGAGCTTAAGATTATCGAAGTTAAGGCAGAGCGTGGCCGTAAGAAGGCTGTTGGTTCAATCAAGGCAGTTCTCCGTGAGGCACGTAAGGCTGCTGAGGATGCATTCTGGGCACAGGCTGAAGAAGGCCAGGTTTACCAGGGCACAGTTAAGTCTCTTACAAACTACGGTGCATTCGTTGACATCGGTGGCGTAGATGGTATGGTACATATCTCTGAGCTTTCATGGAAGAGAATCAAGCACCCGTCAGATGTTCTTGCTATTGGTCAGGAAATCGAAGTTTTC
>JAZROM010000068.1:0-3749 GCA_045648745.1 Acutalibacteraceae bacterium
GGGCTTTGCTCCCAAGGTTATGGCTAACATCGTTGATGACGGCTTTGACCCCGACTGCCTTCGTGCCTGCGGCGGCTGGCCTTCATCCTATCTTCAGTATTACTACAACCGTGAGGATAAGATCAAGCACCTTAAGGAAGATAAGAAGAGCCGTGCTCAGGTTTGTATGGACATTGAGGAGCAGCTGCTTAAGATGTATCAGGATGAGGAGCTTTGCATAAAGCCTGCTCTTCTTGACAAGCGCGGCGGTCACAAGTATTCACTGGCAGCTGTTTCACTCATCAACTCACTTGCAAACGATGTAAACGATGTTCAGGTTGTTAACGTTAAGAACAACGGAACACTTGACTTCCTTGCAGATGACGATATTATCGAAGCACCGTCAATCATCGGTGCTGACGGAGCAAAGCCGATCAAGGTTGAAAACTTCACAAACGACCACATCATTGCTCTTATGCGTGTGGTTAAGGCTTATGAGAAGTTCACTGTTGAAGCAGCAAAGACAGGCTCTGACGAAGCAGCTATCAAGGGCTTGCTCGTTCATCCGCTTGTCGGTGACTGGGAGAAGGCAACCAAGTGCTATGCTGAAATGAAAGAAGCTCACAAGGACTTCCTTCCCGAGTTTGAATTTTAATTGAATAAAAACATTAACGCAGGTCAAATGACCTGCGTTATTTTTATGCGTTATCTTCTTTTGGTTCCTGACCTTTTGCAATATCAAACCAGAATTGCACACCGTCTTCGGCATTTTCAACACCGCACTGCTGCGAGTGGGCATCCTGAACTGCTTTTACAATGGAAAGACCGAGTCCGAAATGACCTTCTGAACGAAGTCTTGCGGCATCCTGACGGTAGAAGCTGTCCCACAGTTTCTGCAGCGCGTCGGGAGGAATATGATCACCCGTGTTGTAGACATAGATTCTGTAGCAGATATCAAAGTCATCATAACGGATGCTGATTCTCTTGTCTTCACCGCCGATGTACGAAATAGCGTTCGAAAGCAGATTGTTTATAACAAACTGCAACTTAGCTGTATCGGCAAAACCGTAAATCTGCTCGTCAATTGAGCTGGATGCTGTAATACCGTTCTTTTCAAAAACCTTCTGATGAAGCCTGAGTCTTTCACCGATAAAGTCGTTAATTGAAAAGTTTGCCAAGCTTATATTATCAGCATGCTGAATATTTGACAGACTCATCATGTTCACAACAAGATTTGTCATTCTGTTGCATTCCTCAATTATCGTTTCACAGTACTCCTCGGTAGCCTGAGGGTCATCAAGCACATACTTGATACCTTCGGCATATCCCTGAATAATAGAAATCGGAGTTTTTAACTCATGTGATGTATCAGCGATAAACTCAGCTCTTGATTTCTGTTCGATTTCCTTTTCTTCGAGCTGTGCAGCAAGAAATTCTGATTTTTCAAGCAGGCTTTCCTGTGTAAGCATCAACGATTCATAAAGCAAATTGATGTGAGATATTGCCTCATCCGTATCAGTGCGAACAACGTTGTTTCTTGTCGGAATGCGGATGTTTTTATTTTTTTCTTCAGCCATAACCTTGGTAACTTTGATTATGTCATTGAGCGGACGCGTAACCTGTGTTATGTAGAAGTATATTGCAATCGTCACGCAGATGAAAATGATCATCGTGATTATTACTGCAGAAAGTGAGATCGATTTTGCAAGCGCTTCAATTGTTGAGTATTCTGTTGCGCAAATAAAAAGATACTTGCCGTTATCTGATGGCGAAACAAGTACGAAATGTCTTTCTTTTGAAAGAGTATTTTCGCTCATTCCTGCAAAAGAATTGTTATCCAATTCTCTTATCAGCTCAAAAGGGGAGTTGATATAATTGATAATCGGCTCAAATATTTCTGCTGTATCCGAATCGTTTGTGTTTGTGACAAGTACAGAGTGGTTGCATTGATTATAGACAACAACATCATATTCTCCGCGTCTGTTGTTTTTTGAATATATTTCAATCAGCACGTCATGCTCGGTTTCGATTTCTTCGATTTTAAGCAACGCGTTATCGTCGGTAAGGTCAACAGAGTTGAGCGCATCTGCAGCTTCTCTCATTTCAAACATATTTACACTTTCAATCATACTTACATAAAACGAGCTTGAAGAAAAAAGTATAACCGAAATTATCAAAAGGAAAATAAGGACAAACTGTACAAATATCTGCAGCCTGAAATTCAGGAAAAGCCGGAACTTACTTTTTTTAACTCCGGTCAAAATCAGTTCACCTCAATTTTGTAGCCGATACCGTAAATGGTCTTGAGATGGTTAACACCCCATGTGCCGAGCTTACTGCGGAGACGTGCAACGTGAGAGTCAACATTTCGTGCGTCGCCGACATAATCGTAGCCCCAGATATCGTCAAGTAGCTGTTCTCTTGTGTAAACTCTTCCTCTGCTGGAGATGAGTTTCTGCAGAATGTTATATTCCTTAAGAGTCAGTTCAATCGTTTCGTTATCGATTGTAACAAGATGAGCCTCATTATTCATAACAAGACCGTCAAGGGTGATGATGTCTTTTTCGTTCTTTGCGTTTTTAAGATTAGCACGTCTGAGCAACGCATCAATTCTTTTAATCAGGACAGTGGGGCTGAATGGTTTTGTAACATAATCGTCAGCGCCTGCATCAAAACCGGTAATTTCGTCAAATTCCGCACTTCTTGCAGTAAGCAGAATGATCGGAACACTTGACGATTTGCGTATCTGACGGCAGATTTCCCAACCGTCCACTTCGGGAATCATAATATCAAGCAGACAGAGCTCAATTTTAGGGTCAGTGTTGAAAATATCGAGAGCTTCTTTGCCGGTAGATGCTTCGACAGGCTCGTGGCCTGCTCTTCTCAGGAAATCGCAGACGAGTCTTCTGAGCTTGCTTTCATCGTCAGCAATAAGTATTCTTGCCATAAGGCACACTCCTTCAAATTTATTCAACATAATTCTATCATATATTTTGTTTTAAAACAAGAGGCAAAAAAAGAGCCGGTACGTTTTACCGTACCGACTCGCGGAAACCCTGTTTACTTTTTAAGTGTTTCTGTAATTCCTGCCGCAAGACCTGCAGCACCCTGGATTTCAGACGGGATAATAATCTTTGTAGCCTGACCGTCAGCCGCTTTTTCAAACGCTTCAAGTTTTCTCATTGTAAGGTAACCTTCACCGGGTTTAGCCTGATTGATATACTCTATAGCCTGTGCTTCGGCCTGCTGGATTGTTCTGATAGCCTCAGCTTCACCTTCGGCTTCACGGATTTTAGCTTCCTTAATAGCGTCAGCAGCAAGAATCTTAGATTCCTTGTCAGCCTCAGCAGCAAGAATTTGTGCTTCCTTTTGACCTTGTGCAACAAGAACCTGAGATTCCTTTTCACCCTCTGCACGAAGAATAGCTTCACGACGTTCACGCTCAGCCTTCATTTGCTTTTCCATTGCTTCCTGGATTTCTTTAGGAGGAAGAATGTTTTTAAGCTCAACTCTGTTAACCTTAATGCCCCAAGGGTCTGTTGCTTCATCAAGAATACCGCGGATTTTTGCGTTAATGGTATCACGGGAGGTGAGTGTGTGGTCAAGCTCAAGCTCACCAATAATGTTACGAAGAGTAGTTGCTGTTAAGTTTTCAATAGCAGCAATAGGGTACTCAACACCATAGGTAAAGAGCTTAGGGTCTGTAATCTGGAAGAACACAACTGTGTCAATCTGCATAGTAACGTTATCCTTTGTAATAACCGGCTGAG
>JAZROM010000069.1:0-12826 GCA_045648745.1 Acutalibacteraceae bacterium
GGTGGCGTAGATGGTATGGTACATATCTCTGAGCTTTCATGGAAGAGAATCAAGCACCCGTCAGATGTTCTTGCTATTGGTCAGGAAATCGAAGTTTTCGTTAAGTCACTTGACAAGGAAAACAAGAAGATTTCTCTTGGCTACAAGAAGGCAGAGGACAACCCGTGGGAGATCCTTCGTCGTGACTATCCTGTTGATACAGTTATCGAATCAGAAATCGTTGGTATGACAACATTCGGCGCATTCGCAACAGTTATCCCGGGCATCGACG
This sequence comes from Acutalibacteraceae bacterium, assembly GCA_045648745.1. Classification (GTDB taxonomy): domain Bacteria; phylum Bacillota; class Clostridia; order Oscillospirales; family Acutalibacteraceae; genus CAG-488. The sequence continues at coordinate 272 of JAZROM010000069.1, forward strand.
GTCTCATCCACATCTCACAGATTGCTGACCAGCACATCAGCAAGCCTCAGGATGTTCTTAAGATCGGTGAGAAGGTTACTTGCAAGATCACAGCTATTGATTTTGACAAGAGCCGTGTAAGCCTTTCAATCCGCGCACTCCTTGCTCCCAAGGCAGAGGAAGTTGCAGAGGAAGCTGAAGAAGCACCTGTTGAGGAATAATCAATAACAATAAATTAAGGGACTGCGTCAGCAGTCCCTTTTTGTTTTATATTCAGTTGTTAAATGGGATTATCTGACTTCACCGACACAAAAATCTCCGTCTGTTGCCGTGATTTTTACGGTAACTACCCGTCCGCAGGGATGAGAACCTATCACCCTGACGGGAGTGTAATTCTTTGTATATCCCTCTGTGAAATCGTCATCGTGTCGTGTTTCGAGAAGAACTTCAACCGTCTTTCCGATTTGTGACTGCAGAAATTCCTGACGTACTTTTTCGGTCTCTTCAATCATAATTTGACTGCGTTTTTCTTTGATACTCTTTTCTATCTGCACCATCTTAGCGGCACGTGTACCCTCTCTCGGAGAGTAGGGGAAAACATGCACTTTCTCAAAACCGATTTCTTTTGCAAAGTTTACATTGTCCTTGAAATCTTCTTCACTTTCAGTAGGGAAACCAACCATAATGTCAGTCGTGATGCTTGTGTCTTTAAACGCACTGCGGAGTTTTGTACAAAGTTCACGGTATTCAGCACTTGTGTAATGTCTGTTCATAGCCTTGAGAGTGTTGTCACATCCGCTTTGCAGAGAAATATGGAACTGCGGACAGAATTTGTCGATTCTTGAAAGTCTGTCTATAACTTCATCTGTTATATGGTCAGGCTCAAGCGAACCCAGACGTATTCTTTCAAAATTCATACCTGCCGCAAGTTCAACTGCATCGCAGATGTTAAGTCCGATGTCACTCCCGTATGACGAGAGATTGATGCCGACAAGTACAATTTCAATAAAACCTGCATCACTCAATGCACGGAGCTCACTTTCAAGTTCATCAATAGGCTTTGAACGAACTCTGCCTCTTGAGTAAGGGATAATACAGTATGAACAGAAGCGGTTGCATCCGTCTTCGATTTTGACGATTGCCCTTGTTCTGCCTTCAAATCCCGAGATAACATCACCGCGGAATTTGTCACCTGTTTCGTGATTTTCAATTTCGATAACCCTCTGCGAACAGGAAAAATAGCGTTCAATCAAATCAGGAAGTATGATGTTGTTTTTGTTGCCCAGAACAATATCTGCTTCCTGCAAAGCTTCTGCATCATCTGGGAAAGCCTGTGGCATACAACCCGTCAGCACAACAATGCTGTCGGGATTTTTTCTTTTGAATCTGCGCACGGTCTGTCTTGTTTTTCGGTCACTTTCGGCTGTAACGGTGCAGGAATTAATAACGTAGACATCGGCTTTTTCGTTTGGTGAAACGAGCTCATAACCGCACTTCACCATTCTTTCAGCCATTGCCTGCGATTCATACTGATTAACTTTACATCCGAGTGTAAAAAATGCAATCTTCATAGGATTTCCTCCAAATACCTTTAAATTATAAAACAAAAATCACCCTTATGCAAGATTAACTTTTATCTGCATATATATTTAGTTGAAACGGAGGTTTACTTATGAGAAAAGTTATAAGTGTTTTATTATGTATGCTGCTTCTGGGTGTACCCATGTGCATTTTTGCAAGTGCAGAGGAGATGCCGGTTGAAGTAAAGGCAAAATCAGCAGTGCTGATGGACGGAACAACGGGAAAAGTGCTGATGAAAATGAACGAGCACGAAAAATTATATCCTGCGTCCGTAACCAAGATTATGTCACTTCTGCTTGTTATGGAAGCGCTCGACGACAATAAAATCCGACTGACTGATATGGTTACCACAAGTCCTGTTGCTGCGTCGAAAGGCGGTTCACAGATATGGCTTAAAGAAGGAGAGAGCATGAGCGTCGATGAACTTCTGAAAGCAACAGCTGTTTACAGTGCGAATGATGCCTGTACGGCACTCGGCGAATACATCGCAGGCAGTGATGAGGGCTTTGTTCAGATGATGAATGACCGTGCTGCAGAATTGGGTATGAAAAACACGCGTTTTGAAAATTGTACGGGACTTGATGATGACGCCGAAAGCCATCTGACCACGGCTTACGATATTGCTGTTATGTCCCGTGAGCTTATGAAACACGAGCTTATAAAAGACTATACAACAATCTGGATGGATTCCCTTCGTAACGGTCAGACGGAGCTTGTCAATACAAACAAGCTTATACGCTTTTACAACGGTGCAACAGGACTTAAGACGGGCACAACGAACAAGGCAGGATGCTGCGTTTCTGCAACCGCAACGCGTGACGGCACAAGCCTTATTGCAGTTGTAATGGGTTCGGATAACAGTACAGATCGTTTTGAAGGTGCAAAGGCGATGCTGAACTGGGGCTTTGCAAATTATACGACACTGACACCGAAAATCGACAAATCTCTCATAACCGATGTAAACGTTCTTATGGGTGAAGAACGTATTCTTACTCCGCAGGTACCCTCTGCGACAAGCGTTCTTGTTCCGAAGGGCAGGGAAGGGGATATTGTTCAGAACGTGGAACTGACAACGGCTGTTGAGGCTCCTGTAGAGTCAAATCAGACCCTGGGAACAGTAACTGTCAGCCTTGACGGGGAGGTACTCGGAAAGTACAATCTGACTTCTCCTCACTATGTCGATAGACTGTCTTTTGCCACTGTTTTTTGTCGATTGTTGAGCGTTCTATGTAAGAAATGAGGTAAATTTATCAAAAAATACATTAAAAATTACTAAATAATACTTGAAAAACGGGTTGTAATAGGGTAGAATATATACAAATAATCGGTATCTATATATGAACCACTCGGAGGCTCTTAATCACAATGGCAGTAAAACTTAACTCAAAATACGTTGCATCGTTTTTACCTGAAGGTGCACTCGAAAACATCAGACCTGAGGTTGAAGCGGCGCACGACGCACTTAATAACGGTACAGGCAAGGGCAGTGACTTTTTAGGTTGGCTCACTCTTCCTGAAAATTACGACAAGGCTGAGTTTGCAGAAATCAAAAAGTCTGCAGATAAAATCCGTAACGATTCTGAAGTTCTTGTTGTAATCGGTATCGGCGGCTCTTATCTCGGAGCACGCGCAGCAATCGAATTTATCAAATCGCAGAATTACAATCTGCTCCGCAAAGGCGCACCGGAAATCTACTTCGCAGGTAACACAATCAGCTCAGACTCACTCAACGAGCTTGTTGAAATTATCGGTGACAGAGATTTCTCCGTAAACATCATCTCAAAGTCAGGTACAACAACTGAACCTGCAGTCGCATTCAGAATTTTCCGCGATATGCTTGAGAAGAAGTACGGTAAGGAAGGCGCAGCTGAGCGTATATACGCTACAACTGACGCAAGCAAGGGTACACTCAAGTCCCTTTCAGACACACTCGGTTACAAAACATTCGTTGTTCCCGATGACGTCGGCGGTCGTTATTCCGTTCTTACAGCAGTTGGTCTTCTTCCGATTGCAGTAGCAGGAATTGATGTTGACGCTCTTATGCAGGGTGCTGCTGATGCTATGAAAGCATACTCTGTTGCAGATCTCGACAATAACGATTGTTATAAATATGCTGCTTACAGAAACATTCTTTACAGAAGCGGCAAGAAGTTTGAAATGATGGTCAGCTATGAACCTGCATTCACAATGATGAACGAATGGTTCAAGCAGCTTTACGGCGAAAGTGAAGGCAAGGATGGCAAGGGTATATTCCCTGCGTCAGCAATCTTCTCAACAGACCTTCATTCACTCGGTCAGTATATTCAGGAAGGCGAGAGAACTCTTTTTGAAACAGTAGTTGTTTTTGATAAGTCAAAAACAGAAGTTCTTATAAAAGAAGAGGACGGAGACTTTGACGGACTCAACTTCCTTGCTGATAAAAACCTTTCATTTGTTAATGAAAAGGCATATCAGGGAACAGTCCTTGCACATACGGACGGTAACGTTCCCAATATTGTTCTTGAAGTTGAAAAGATGGATGAATACAACCTCGGTTATCTCATCTATTTCTTCGAGAAGGCTTGTGCAATCAGCGGCTACGTGCTCGGCGTAAACCCGTTTGACCAGCCGGGCGTTGAAAGCTATAAGAAGAATATGTTTGCTCTTCTCGGCAAACCCGGTTACGAGGATCGCAAAGCAGATCTCGAAGCAAGACTTAATTAATCTCGTTAAAATTTCGTGAAATCCACGGATTTTAAAATACACAAAGGAGGATATATTTATGGTATCTCTTATTTTAGGCAAAAAAGGTTCAGGAAAGACAAAGCGTTTGATTGAAAAAGTCAACGAGGCTATTGAAAAGTCAAACGGCAACGTAGTATGCGTTGAAAAGCAGCCGAAGCTCACTTACGACGTTAACTATCGTGCACGTCTTATTGATACAGACCACTACTGCGTAAGCGGTTATGATGCATTTTACGGTTTCCTTTGCGGTATCTGCGCAGGTGACCACGACATTACAGATGTACTTATCGATGCAACACTTCGTATCGGTTCTCGTGATTACAACGAGCTTGCAGTATTCCTCAAGAAGGTTGACGAACTCAGCAAGAACCATGTTGAAGAGAAGAATTTTATTCTCACAATTTCAGCAGACGAATCTGAACTTCCCGTTGAAATCTTCGATTTCTGCAAAAAACTTTAATTAATCTTTACGGACTTGTTTTTTTACAAGTCCGTAATTATTTAAAAGAGTGCAAATTTAATCATAAAAATTTAAAAACACTGTTGACAAATCACCTCGGACACTATATAATAATCGGTGCATGACATTTGAGGTGAAGGGTAATCTATGTTTTTTATTGAGCTTGAACCTGTCTTTAATAACGAAGGCTTTTCCCGCAGTGTGGATTTTACACTCGATATGAGCGATTGTTACTGGGGCGGAGACTATCCGTTCAGGAGCGACGTGCGTATCAGCGGTGAGGTGAAAAACTCAACAGGCATTGTCAGCCTTGTTGTTAAGGCGGATTTTACCTTAAACCTTACCTGCGACAGATGTGCAGCTGAGTTCAGCCGTACATTTTCAATACCTTTGGAGCATGTGTTGGTCACAGAGCTTAATGACGACGATAACGATGATTTTATTGTCATTGATTCGTTCCATTACGATGTTGAGCCACTCATCAAGGAAGATATTGTTCTTTCTTTGCCGATGAAGGTGCTTTGCAGGGAGGACTGTGTCGGTATGTGTCACCGATGCGGTAAAGACTTGAATGACGGCCCCTGTGACTGCGGCAGGGAATATGATCCCAGATGGGATGCTTTGCAGCAGTTGCTGGAGGATGACCGGTAAAACTATTATTAGCAATAAGGAGGCGCTGAAAAATGGCAGTACCCAAGAGAAGAGTTTCTAAAGCTAGAAGAGACAAGAGACGTTCAAACGTTTGGAAGATGGAAGCACCTGCACTTGTAAAGTGCTCACAGTGCGGCGAGTTCAAGAGAACTCACAGAGTTTGCGCAGCTTGCGGTTATTACAATGGTAAGCTCGTAGTAAAGAAGGACGCATAAGTCTGTTCTTTTCAATGAAACGGCGAAAGGTAGAGATGGACCGCAAAGTCCTTTCTCTGCCTTTTTGACTTTTTATACGGAAATGTGGTGTGCTATTTATGAAAATACATATTATTGGTTGTAGCGGTTCTGGTAAAACTTATTTAGCTACAGCACTTTCAAATAAATATAACATCCCCCATTTCGACTTAGACGATATACAATGGGACAATAATACTCAAGGTTATGGAGTGAAAATGCCTATTGAAAAAAGAAATGAATTATTGAAAAGTATATTGAATAACAACGAATGGATAATTGAAGGCGTATATTACGCTTGGGTAAAACAAAGTTTCGAAGATGCTGATAAAATTTATGTTTTGGATATGCCAAGGTATTTATATATATGTAGGATTATTGTAAGGTTTGTAAAAAGAAAACTAGGCATGCAAAAAGGAAAAAAAGAAACCTTACAGTCACTATATAAACTTCTTAAGTGGACCGAAACTTTTCAAAATAAGAATTTAAAAGAAATAAAGAGTATTTTAGATAAGTATAACAGCAAAGTTATTTGGATTACCAACAAAAAAGATATACAAAAAATTATTAAAGAGTAAAATTTCTGATAACTTTAAAATTCGGCACGAATCAAAGCCTCCCTTGCCTAAAGGGAGGTGGATTTTGCGAAGCAAAAGACGGAGGGATACAGTGGAAAGAAAACACAACTCCTCACTTACTGAAAACGCGAGAACTTTGCGGAAAAATATGACTAAAGAGGAAAGACATCTTTGGTACGATTTTCTGAAAGCATATCCCGTGAGATTTCTCCGTCAAAAAGTAATTGATAATTATATTGTGGATTTCTATTGTCACCAGGCAAGGCTGATAATTGAACTTGATGGTTCGCAACACTATGAAAAAGATGCTATGATTAAGGATAAAATACGAACCGAAAGAATTGAAGATAGAAATCTGACTGTTGTTCGCATACCTAATAATGAAATTAATAAAAACTTTTATGGGGTTTGTGAATACATAGATATGTGTGTGAAACAATCCCTCCACCGCTGATGCGGTCCCCCTCCCTTTAGGCAAGGGAGGCTATAGCCACTATTCAATTTGTACATTGCCGGAGGCACAACTATGTCTGTTTTAATTTCATCGGTAAAACCTCATTCACCTGCTTCAAGACATTTTGTCAGAGCGGGCAGTAAGCTTGTGTCCGTCAACGGGCACGAAATCCGTGATGTTCTGGATTATCAGTTCTATATAGATGAGGATGTACTTGAGCTTGTAATCGAAAAGCCGAACGGTAAGAGACGCAAGGTAAAACTTAAAAACTGTTATGGCGAGACAGGACTCGAGTTCGAAACTTACCTTATGGACAAACAGCGTCCGTGCGCTAACAACTGTATTTTCTGCTTTATAGATCAGATGCCGAAAGGTATGCGCGATAGCCTTTATTTCAAGGATGATGATGCGCGTCTTTCGTTCCTTTTCGGTAATTATATTACGCTTACAAATCTCGGTGATAAGGATATCGACCGCATAATCGAAATGCACATCAGCCCCGTTAACATCTCGGTTCACACTATGAATCCCGATTTGCGTGTGAAGATGATGGGCAACAACCGTGCAGGTAAGGTGCTCGGTTACCTTAAACGCCTTGCGGACGCGGGAATCAAGCTCAATACACAGCTTGTGCTTTGTCCGGGTTACAACGATGGTGATGAACTTACCTATTCTCTTGAAGAGTTAGGCAAGCTTTATCCTGCTGTTCAGAGCATTGCTGCCGTACCCGTAGGACTTACCTGTCACCGTGACGGACTTACAAACCTGAATCCCTTTACAAAAGAGCAATCTTTAGATGTAATTTTTAGAATAGATAGTTACAATTCTTCATTTTTGTGTTATAATAATATGAATATTGCTTTTGCAGCGGATGAATTCTATCTTAATGCAGGTTTACCGCTTCCCGACTGTGACAGATACGGGGAATTTCCGCAGCTTGAGAACGGCGTCGGAATGTGGTCACTGCTCAAAAAAGAGTTTGACGAAGCAATAAATGAACTGCCCGACGGGTATTTTTTGGAGTCGGAGCGCAAGATAACAATGGCAACGGGTGTTGCGGCTTATGAGCTTATAAAGTACATTGCCGACAAAACTCAATCAAAGGTGCAGAATCTCCACATCAATGTGGTTAAAATAGAAAACAAACTTTTTGGTGAAACAATCACTGTTGCAGGACTTCTTTGCGGTAATGATATTTACAATGCACTTTCAAAAGAAGAACTTTCAGATGAGGTACTCATTCCTGCTGTTTCTCTTCGCAGAGAGGGCGACCTTTTTCTTGATGATATGAGCATTGATGAATTAAGCGAGAAGTTAAAAATCAAAGTTACTCCCGTTGAAAGTGACGGGTATGTGTTATTATGTAATATTTTAGGCAAAGAGGAGGTATAATATGGCAAGACCTATCGTAGCGGTTGTCGGCAGACCTAATGTCGGCAAATCAACGCTTTTCAATAAACTCTGCGGTCAGCGTCTTTCAATCGTTGATGATACACCGGGTGTTACCCGTGACAGAATTTACGGTGACTGCGAGTGGCTTAACCATAATTTCCTGTTGGTTGATACAGGCGGTATTGAGCCGCATTCTGATGATATCATTCTTTCACAGATGCGTCGCCAAGCACAGCTTGCTATCGACAGTGCAGATGTTATTGTTATGGTAACGGATATGACAACAGGCGTTGTTGCAACGGACGAAGAGGTTGCGGCAATGCTTCAGCGCAGCGGAAAGCCGGTTGTACTGTGTGTTAACAAGTGCGACAGAGTCGGTGAGCCTCCGCTTGAATTTTACGAGTTTTACAATCTCTGTCTCGGTGACCCGATTCAGGTTTCAGCTGTTCATGGTCACGGTACGGGCGACTTGCTCGACGAGGTTATAAAATACTTCCCCGAAGAGGAAAATAATAACGATGATGACGATAAAATCAAGGTTGCTGTCATCGGTAAACCGAATGTCGGCAAATCTTCACTCATCAACGCAATTGCAGGTGAGGAAAGAGTTATCGTTTCAAACATCGCAGGTACAACCCGTGATGCAACAGATACTATCATCGAGAATAAGCACGGCAATTTTGTTTTCATCGATACTGCAGGTATCAGACGAAAGAGTAAGATTGACGAAGCTATTGAAAAATATAGCGTTATCCGTGCAAGAATGGCTGTCGAGCGTGCAACCGTATGCGTTATTATGATTGATGCACAGGAAGGCTTTACAGAGCAGGATTCCAAGGTTGCAGGTATTGCGCATGACCTCGGCAAGGCTTGTATTATAGCAGTCAATAAGTGGGACGCAGTTGAAAAAGACGGCAAGACAATGGATTCTTACCGTAAAAAGCTTATGAACGATTTCTCGTTTATGTCCTATGCACCGATTATTTTCATCTCTGCAAAGACAGGACAGCGACTTGACAGACTTTTCGAGCTTATCAAGTATGTTGACGAGCAGAATGCAATGCGAATTTCAACAGGTAAGCTTAACGACGTTCTTGCAGAAGCAACTGCAAGAGTACAGCCCCCGACAGATAAGGGCAGACGACTCAAGATTTATTATATGACTCAGGCGTCAACAAGACCGCCGACATTTGTCTGCTTTGTTAACAGAAAAGACCTTTTTCATTACAGTTATCAGCGTTATCTTGATAACCAGATTCGTGAAGTGTTCGGACTTGAAGGTACACCTACAAAGATGATGATCCGTGAACGCGAATCGAAGTATGAAAAATAAGGTGATTGTGTGAAAAAGAAAATCATAGCAATTATTCTTGCGGTATTTCTGATTTCTGTTATAGCAACAGGTGTGGTTTATGGCGATGAGATTTTTGGTGTTATGACTCACCGTGCCATTTTCGGTGCTTATGATGATTACCCGATTCAAACCAAGGAACGCGGAGATTATATCCTTGAAAGCACAAGGTATGCAACCGACAATGATGTTGTTGTATATAGTTTTGTGATAAAAGATAAAAAATCTGAAGAGATAGTTTTTGAATGTCCCGACGTTTGGCGCTCGTGGGATTTGAAATATATCGGTTTTATTGGTGATGGTCTTGATATCCTTGTCACATCGGGCGATGTAGGATCTACCGGTTATCGTTATGAAAACGGTAGCTGGATAGAAATCTATAATCCGAAAAACATTGATGCTTCACAGTTAGGTGAAGATAAGGCGGTGTTTTTCTCGGACGATTGCCTGGAATACTTTGATTGGGTTTCTGATTATACGGAAAACTCTACTAATATTTATTAATCTGAAAGGAGTACCGTAAATGATTATTCTCGGAATTGACCCGGGCTACGCTATCGTCGGCTACGGTATTCTTGAATACAGTAACAACCATTTTACGGTTATGCACTACGGCGCGGTTACGACCCCTGCAGGTATGCCGTTTAACCGCAGATTGCAGATAATTTACGACGAGCTTGATGTGCTTATCTCAAAATACAAGCCCGATGTTATGGCAATTGAAAAATTGTTTTACAACACCAATGCAAAAACAGTTATCGATGTTGCACAGGCGAGGGGAGTCATAGTACTTGCAGCGCAGAAGCACGGACTCGAAATTGCAGAATACACACCGCTTCAGGTCAAGCAGAGCGTTGTCGGTTACGGCAGAGCCGAGAAAAAGCAGGTGCAGGAAATGATGCGTATGATGCTTAAACTCGACAAAGTGCCGAAACCTGATGATACAGCCGATGCACTTGCAATGGCTATCTGTCACGCGCACACAAGCGGTTCACTCGTCGGTAAACTGAAAAAATATTATTAATCTATCATAACGAGGTGAGGAACGATGATATATTCATTAACAGGTGAAATTATAACCGTTGAACCTAACGGCTTTGCCCTTCAGTGCGGCGGAGTTGCGTTTTTCTGTTTTTCAACAATGAACACAATGCAGAAGGTTGGTCAGAAAGGCACACAGGCAACAGTTTTTACTTACCTCAATGTCCGTGAGGATGCTATGGAGCTTTACGGTTTCTATACCAAAAACGAGCTTGATGCATTCAAGCAGCTTATCACCGTTTCGGGTGTCGGTCCAAAAGCCGCACTTGCAATCCTCTCTGTTTTAACACCCGACCAGCTTGCTTTGAGCATCGCGTCGGGTGATGCAAAAGCTATCACAAAAGCACAGGGCGTCGGTGCTAAGATCGCGCAGAGAATTGTGCTTGAACTCAAAAATAAGTTTTCAACAGACCTTACTGCGGAGCAGTCGGATGTTGTGGCGGCAATTCAGTCGGCAGACTCTTCTTCAGACCTTTCCGAGGCAATCGAAGCACTCATTCAGCTCGGTTACAGCCGTTCGGAGGCTGCAGCTGCAGTCAGCAAGCTTGACAGGTCTCTTCCTGTTGAGGAGATTATCCGAATTGCCCTTAAATCACTTATATAAGGAGGTATTCGTATGGACGAAATGGATTATGAAAACCGAATAGTCGCACCCGAATATCTCGATATGGATTCCGATGTTGAGCGTCAGCTTCGTCCGAGGACAATTGATGAATACATCGGTCAGTCAAAAGCAAAGGAAAATCTTTCAATTTATATTGAAGCGGCGCGACACAGAGGTGAATCTCTCGACCACGTTTTGCTTTACGGCCCTCCGGGTCTCGGCAAAACGACACTTGCAGGTATCATCGCAAACGAAATGGGAGTCAGCTTCCGTGTAACATCAGGTCCTGCTATCGAAAAACCGAAGGATCTTGCAGCTTTGCTTACAAACCTTAACGAAGGCGATGTTCTTTTTATCGACGAAATCCACCGTATGAACAGAAGTGTCGAAGAGGTGCTTTATCCTGCAATGGAAGATAATGCACTTGATATCATCATCGGTCAGGGCCCGTCGGCAAGAAGTATTCGTATAGATTTGCCGAAATTCACACTCGTCGGCGCAACGACCCGTGCAGGTCAGTTGAGTGCACCGCTTCGTGACCGTTTTGGCGTTGTGCTTCGTCTTGAACTTTACTCACCGGAGGAACTTTCGAGTATTGTCAAGCGAAGTGCGGGAATTTTAAAAATAGATATCGACGAAGAGGGTGCATTACAGATTGCATCACGTTCAAGAGGTACACCGCGTATCGCAAACCGTCTTTTAAAACGAGCAAGAGACTTTGCACAGGTACTTGCAGACGGAGTTATTACGGGTGAGAGTGCAGACCTTGCACTTAACCGTCTTGAGGTTGACCCCCTCGGACTTGATTCGATAGACAGACTGCTTTTAACTTCTATGATCAGAAATTACAACGGCGGACCTGTCGGACTTGAAACAATCGCCGCAGCAATCGGCGAGGAAGCAATAACAATTGAGGACGTATGTGAGCCATATCTTATGCAGATTGGTTTCCTTTCAAGAACACCGCGCGGCAGAATGGTAACACCTGCGGCATATAAACACCTCGGTTTACCGATGCCGACACAGAGCGGTGCATCAACAAATCCGATACCACTGGCAGAACAGCAAAAATTAGATCTGTAAGTAAGGAGTTTTACGTTGGGCAGATTATTCGGTACGGACGGTGCAAGAGGCGTTGCAAACACGGAACTCAGTTGTGAACTTGCAATGCAGATAGGACGTGCAGCGGCAATGGTTCTCATTGACGCGAACAAAAAACGACCGAGAGTTATGATCGGTATGGACACAAGAATTTCGTCAAATATGCTTGCTTCTGCAATTACGGCAGGTTTATGTTCTGTCGGAGCAGATGTTATGCAGCTCGGAGTTCTTCCCACACCTGCAGTAGCTTTCCTTGTGAAGAAGTACGAATATGATGCGGCAGTTATGATAACTGCATCGCACAACCCTTGTGAATATAACGGAATTAAAATTTTTCAGGCAGACGGTTACAAATTGCCCGATGAGCTTGAAGAAAAAATTGAAGCAATTATCCTTGACGGTGTAA
>JAZROM010000070.1:0-49457 GCA_045648745.1 Acutalibacteraceae bacterium
CTGCAAATAAAATTTAGTGAGAAAAAATTTTTATTATTCCAAAAAAGAATTATAAACAATCTTCGTTGTGCTAATATATAGAAAATACATCATTATCGCTTTAAAACAGTGAAAAATGATGTAAAAATAAAAAGCGTGAAAACGCAAAACAAAGAAAAGGAGAAATCTGATTATGAAAAAGATTTTAGCAATCCTTCTTGCTGCAATCATGGCTCTTTCTCTTGGTGTTATGGCTTTTGCTGAGGGCGAAGAGGATACAGGCATCCTTCTTCCCGATTTCCCGGCACAGGCAGAGGGCGAGATCTATCTTGTAAGTGAGAACACATACGTTAATGCAGGCGACATCATTGAGGTTCCTGTTTATATCGTATCTGACTACACATCAGAAATTTGTCCCAACAGTGAGTACATCGTTGTTGCTATCAACTTCGCTCTCACAGGCGACGCTTTCAACCAGGGCTTCATGAAGATCACAGGTATCAGAGCTTCTGACGAGGTTCAGGCTCTTAACGGCTACGATCTCATCCTTGCTGACGTAAGAGACGATTACTGCAACATGTTTGCTGTTCAGGTTTCTGACGAAAGCATCCTTCATCAGGAAGCTATGCCTATCGCTTATGTAACAGTTGAGGTTTCAGCTGAGTATCCGGGCGGCGAAATGGACTGCCAGCTTGACGTTGGTGTTCCCGTTTGGTATAACTACGACGCTGCAGATGTACCGTACGCTGAGTATGGTGAGAAGCAGATCGAAATCTGCAACGACACAGAAGGCGTGTGGGATATGATCAACCCGGGCGAGGACATCCTCTACATCGTTTCAGGTCACATCATCGAGACTCCTCCGGTACCGACATGGGAAGACAGACTTAAGGAGTGGGCTATCGCTCAGGCTATTAAGATCATCACATTCTTCCAGGGTATCAACGACGTTCTTCTTGGTCTCCTCCCGACTCTTTAATCCTTAAAGATTCATACATAAAGGCAGGGTGAAAACCCTGCCTTTTCTTTTTGTTTGTTTATAAAAAACCACGGAGCGTTTTTGACACTCCGTGGTTAATTTTATTTTTCAACGCTGATTCTGAACATTGTTGTTGATTCGAACTTCTCCCCTGCTTTGAATACGCAAGACGGGAAATCAGGCTGATTTGGTGAGTCGGGATAGAACTGAGTTTCAAGGCAGAAACCTGCGTGCTTTACAAGCGGCATACCGCCCTTACCGATAACCGTTCCGTCAAGGAAGTTACCTGTATAAAGCTGAACACCCGGAAGGTCTGTGAACATTTCAAGCTTTCTTCCGCTTATCTTCTCCGTTACGGTAACATCAGCTTCTCCGTCCTTGCCGCAGATACAGAAGTTGTGGTCATAGCCTCTGGCAAGTATCAGCTGCTCGTCGTTATCGTTAATACGCTTACCGATTGTACACGGTGTGTTGAAGTCAAATGCTGTACCTTCAACCGCGCGGATTTCTCCTGTCGGGATTGAGTCGGCATCAATCGGTGTGTAGTGTGACGCATTCATCTGCATCTCGTGGTCAAGAACATCACTCATTGCAGAGCCGTTAAGATTGAAGTAAACGTGGTTTGTGAAATTCATCACTGTGTCCTTGTCACAGACTGCGGAGTAAGCAATAACAACTCTGTTATCATCAGTGAGTGAATATGTAACCTTCGCTGTGAGGTTGCCCTCAAATCCGCTTGTACCGTCGGGACTTGTGTAAGAAAATTCAACTGCGTTTGTGTCAACGACAATTGCATCCCACACTGCATCGGAAAACTCCCCTGCACTGTGAAGACAGGTCTTTTCTTTTTCGTTCTGTGTGAGCTGATAATCCTTGCCGTTCAATGAAAATCTGCCGTTTGCAATTCTGTTTGCATATCTGCCGACAATCTTTCCCTGATAATCCGTAAAATTAAGGTGGCCGTAAAGGCTGTCAAAGCCGACTGTGATATCTGCCACTCTGCCGAATTTATCGGGTGCGTAAAGTGCCTGAAGTGTTGCTCCGAGGTTGATAAGCTGAAGTGTGACATTGTTATCGTTTGTGATTGAGTAAAGCTTGACTTCCTTGCCGTCGGGCATAAAGCCGTAATGTGAAATGTTAACTACCATATTTATCGTCTCCTTACATCTGGTCTACGCTGAAAATGAATGCAGGTAACGGGAACCACTGCTGTGCTGCGCCACCCAGCTTCTCACGCTCGAAAGTGAAGTTTGAAAGGAATGCTCTTGTTGCCTCGGTATGGCTGAATTCAATTTCTGCCTCACCGTCAAACTTCTCAACGGTTACCTCGTTGTTACAAACTGCAATTCTGAGCTTTTCGTCTGCCTTCTTGCCATGGATAAGCACTGTAAGCTCACCGTCTGCAAGGCTTGTGTAGCTTGCCTTTGCCTTAAGATATGCATAAAGCACTTTTTCGTAATTAAGAACAAGTAAAGACTCGCAACCGCCGACTGAAACATTTTCGGAATTAACGGTGAAATAGCCGTGCTTTGCCTTATCAAAGGGTGAAGCATTGAATCGGATGCTTTCCTTACCGCTTGTTTCAAGTGCAGCAAGTGCAAGCTCACCGTAATACTCGGGCTTTGTTACACCGCATTCGGAAACCCAACCGTAACCGTAGTCAATGAAGAAATAACCTGCAAACTCGTCACCGTCATAAACAACATACGGATTATGTCTCCATGATGTAACGATTCTGTAATAATCCTTGTGAGGACGGGAAGCCTTGATAACATTCCTCTGATAAATCTCGTCAATCTTCTTGATTGTTTCAATATCGTTTTCGTCGAGCTTCTCTGCGCGAAGAGCTGACTTTCTGCCACCGTAGATGTGCTTTGCAGTCTTCTTGTTAAACTCAAAGTTGTAAGAAACACCCGAAGCCTCAAAGCCGAAATAACCGTAACGCTGACGCTGACCACCGAGGTATGCAAGGTCTGTGCCGTTTTTCATCATTTCCTCAACGCTCATTTCCATAAGGTCAACCATATAACCCATTGAACGGTACTGAAGACCGACTGCAACATTACCGATACAGCAAGCCTTTATTTTTTCACCGCAGACATCAAGGTCAATATTGAAATTACCGACAGCTGCACGGAAGTTTCCGTTTTCTTCCTGCACTACAAAGTTGTTGTAAGCCGGTCTGTATTCGTCGTGGTAAATCTTCGGCAGGATAGAAACGAAGTCTCTCTTTGTTGCTTCATCATCATCTGTGAAGAAAACCTCGTCAAGGAAAGCAATAAGCTCCTTATTGTCACAATCCTTACCTCTGCCGTAATAAAGTTTCTCGTCCATAATAATCTCCTTATAAATTAAAACTTTCGGGTAAAAGCTCACCCAGAGTATATGTTTTTATCTCTTCACCGTTACAGGTGTAAATTCTGAAATCCTTATCACAGAATTCGCTCATCACCTGACGGCACACACCGCAAGGCAGACAAAAGCCGTTTACTTCATCCTTGCCACCGACAATTGCAATCGCCTCAAACTCACACTCACCGTCTGCTATCGCAGTAAAAAACGCTGTTCTTTCTGCACAGTTTGTGGGCGAAAATGCCGCGTTTTCAATGTTGCAACCTTTGTACGCTTTGCCGTTTTTTGCAAGAAGTGCCGCACCGACCCTGAAACCCGAATACGGTGAATAAGACTTCTCTCTTGCCTCAAGTGCAAGGCTTACAAGTTCTTTTTTATCCATATCAATAGCCTTGTGCCTCTTCGTTTTTAATGATTTTTACAATTCTGCTTGTACCGAGACGGGATGCGCCGAGCTTTATAAAATCTTCTGCATCTTCAAGAGACGCGATACCGCCTGCAGCTTTTATCTTAAGATGAGGTGCTACGTGCTCAGCAAAGAGTGCAACGTCCTCGCGGGTTGCTCCGCCCGTGGAAAAGCCCGTTGAAGTTTTGATGTAATCAGCACCCGATGCTGAAACAATCTCGCACATCTTGATTTTTTCTTCATCTGTAAGAAGGCAGGTTTCGATAATAACCTTTAAAAGTCTGCCTTCGCAAGCCTCTTTGACTGCCTTGATTTCTTCAAGCAGAAAAGCGTATTTTTTATCCTTGAGTGCGCCGATGTTGATAACCATATCAATTTCTTCGCCAGCGCGTGCGATTGCGTCGTTAGCTTCAAACCACTTTGCCTTAGTTGTAGAATATCCGTTCGGGAATCCGATAACCGTACAGATCGGAAGCTTACCGTCAACGTACTCTACAGCCTGATGCACATATGACGCAGGGATACACACAGATGCACAACCGTATTTCATACCGTCATCGCAGATAGCCTTAATCTCTTCCCAGGTTGCAGACTGAGAAAGAAGAGTGTGGTCTACTTTTGATAAAATTTCTTTGATATCCATTTTAATTCTCCTATTCAACTAACTCGCCCGTACGGACATTGATAAGATTGCGGAAAACTGCAATCTGCGAAGACGAAACAAACTTGTCCTCATGAAGTGAACCGAAAAACCAACGTGTGTAATCACAGCTTGTGCTCAATTCCTGAAAATACGCATTGAGTCCGCTGACAAGCATCGGCTCGTTATCCTTTAGTCTGAGGAAATTTTTAATTTTCTGCGCAGGTTCGTGAGTAATGACATAGTCAACCTTAAACTTATATTTTTCAAGGTTTGTTGCACCCTCACGCATTTCTTCACGGGTCGGAATCTCAGCATCTGACCAATTCTCGTTGCCGTAACGCAGGTCTTTATCGGGGCTTTCGCCACCACCCATTGCAAAGATGTGTTCACCCTCAATTTCGAAAACCTGACCGCGCATCAGGTGGAAGATGTTGTCTCTGATTTTATGAGCCTTACCGCCTGCGAAGTTAGTAACGGGATACTTTGAAAGCAGGTCAAAATTTTCGTGAGTGCCGTCAACAAAACAGATGTTGTACTTTTTGCGGGCAAGTTTGTCGAGAATTTTTTTCTCTTTCAGGTCACCGTTCCATATAAAACCGAAATCTCCGCAAACAATAAGGGTGTCACCCTCTTTGATGTTTTTGAATTTTTTCTGCGCGAAGATACGGTGATCACCGTGCATATCGCCTGTTACATAAATCATCCTGCGCCAACTCCTAAAATCGACATTTTTTTGATTTCTGTGTTTATTTTTTAAAAGAAATCTGTTATAATATTCTAGCATATATAATACTACATTTACGGGGGTCTTGTCTATGAAAAAATTGATAATTTTTATATGCTCCCTTACAATAATTTTATCTTCACTCGTTCTGCCTGTTTCTGCACAGAATTACCTTGACAGCGTGACGAGCGGTGACACAAAACTCAATTGTGAGGTTGACCTGTTGGTAAGCCTTGACGACGGCTCGGTTATTATTGAAAAAAATGCCGACAAGCCATACGCACCCGCTTCGCTGACGAAGGTTATGACTGCTCTTGTTGTTCTTCGTAACACTGACGATTACAACCGTATTATGACTGTCAGCCCCGTCGCAATCGAAAGTCTTGCAGGCACGGGCAGTTCAACATCGGGTATCAAGGCAGGTGAACAGCTGAGCGTTTACAATATGCTTTGTGCACTTCTTATCCCGAGCGGTAACGATGCCGCTGTTGCACTTGCGATTGAATTCGGCGGTTCAATTGAAGGCTTTGTCAAGATGATGAACGACACTGCAAAGGAACTCGGCTGTACAAACACCAATTTTGAAAATCCGCACGGTCTTGATTCTCCGAAACACCTTACAACTGCAAAAGACCTTGCGATCATCGCAAAGGAAGCTCTTAAATATTCTGTTTTTCAGAATATCGTTTCTTTCGTAACCTACACAATGCCTGCAACAAATATGAACAAGGAGCGCAAGCTCGTCAACACAAACTCTGTTATCAATCCTGCTTACGTTTCTTACTACAACAAAGCCGTAAAGGGTATCAAGACAGGCTCTACGGAAAATGCAGGTAAGTGCCTTATCTCCTACGCGTCAAAGAACGGCTACAATTACCTTGCCGTTACAATGGGCGGCGACTACCGCGATTCCGACGGTGACAACATTGAAGAAAATCAGGCTTTTATGGATACAAACCATATGTATAACTGGGCTTTCAAGAATCTTCGTTACGAGGTTGTTACACGCGAAGGACAGTTTGTCTGCTCTGCACCGCTGAACTATTGTTGGGATATGGAATCCGTCAGACTCGTTGCGCTGAACGAGGTTATGGCTCTTGTGCCTCAGGGTAATGACGAGGAAAGCGTTCGTTTTGTCCCCGTTGATATGCCCGAAAGCATTGATGCTCCGGTCAAAAAAGGTGACAAAATCTGTACGGCAAAGATTATGTTTGCCGACCAGCAGATTGGCACGGCTGAGCTTGTTATTGCAGAAGACGCAAATATGAGCGTTATGCTGTATGCCCTTGCCATGATTAAGCAGGTCACTTCAAAAACAATTTTCTGGATTATTTTTGCAATTGTTGCAATTCTTATTATAGCCTATATCGCAGCGTTCATTGTTGCAAATAAGCGCAGAAGAAAAGCGCGTGAGCTGAAGATTATCAAGTACAACGAGCTTCAGCGTAATACCCAGAATAAGAAGAAATAAAATAAACAAAGGGGTTGTCTTTATGAAAGAATCTATCATCAAAGCAGTTACCGCCATCATTTGTGTTGCAGTTTTATGCATTACTTCTTCCGTTGCTGTCGGCAACTACAGCGATGCCGTCAAGGAATCTGCAAAATTTAAAGGCTCAAATTCTGTTGTAAGCGACTCCGCAGACGAATCAACAGAAGATTCTTCAGACGAATATGTCACTGACTCTTCAACAGACGAGGTCACAGACACCGTAACTGACGAAACAGTTAACAATGAAACAGAAGAAATCACTCAGGTTGATACCACTGACGTATCCGACAATAAAACTGAGACAACAGAAAAAGCCGAATCAGCGATGACGGTTGCAGAGATTGTTGACTTGTTTAACAAGAGCGCAAACAAAATCAAGACAGACGCTACAAAGGTTGTTAAAAACTATGAGAAGCGTACCGTAAACGAAGAACAGCTCAAAATGCCCGAAGGTCTTGAAGATACAGGCCGCGAGATGATGAAAAAATACATGAGCGATGACACAGAGCCGATCGTTTACTCCACAAAGGAAGACATCCGCAACGAATACATCGTCCCCGACCAGGACTATGTAAGCAAGCTTCAGCCATCAACGGTTGTCAAGGCAACCTGCGTAGATAAGGGTTCAACTTATGAGATTTATATCAAGCTCAAGGATCAGAAAAACCCTACGGCAGGTAAAGGTGTCGGCGCTGTCTGCGATGTTATTGAAGGTTACGAGATTGCCGAAAAAGTTTCACTCATCAAAAAGTTTGATACATACTATTCAGACTGTGAAATAAAAGCTACTATCGACAAGAAAACAGGCAAAATGACACACACAAATTACACAACACCTGTTATGCTTGACCTGACAATAACTATGTTCGGCACACACGATGTCAGTGTCGGATACACATTCGAAAAAGATTACACTATTACATACTGATAAAAAATCAAGGCAGGGCGTTCGCCCTGCCTTTTCTGTATATTTCGTTTTATGCTTCTGCTTTTTTCTTTCCCTTGTGTTCAACAAGGGGAGCTTCGTTGTTGTTGACGCAATTTTCTGTAATCTGTACACTGACAATTGACTTGTCACTCGGCACAGCATACATAATCGGCATAAGCAAGCCTTCCATAACTGCACGAAGACCGCGGGCACCCGTTTTTCTGTCGAGTGTCTTTTTCGCAATTGCAGTCAGTGCTTCCGGTGTGAACTCAAGGTCAACACCGTCCATACCGAGGAGTGACTTATACTGCTTTACAATCGCATTCTTCGGCTCGGTAAGGATTTTAACAAGCGCTTCCTCGTCAAGCTCCTTGAGAGTTGTGATAACGGGAAGTCTGCCGACAAGCTCGGGAATAAGACCGAACTTTGTAATATCCTGCGGAATTACCTTTGAAACTGCATTCTCGATAGAAAACTCTTCCTTGCTCTTCACATCGGCACCAAAGCCGAGTGCAGAACCGCCGATACGCTTTTCGACAGTTTTTTCAATGCCGTCAAACGCACCGCCGCAGATGAAGAGGATGTTTGAAGTGTTGACCTGAATGCACTCCTGCTGGGGGTGTTTTCTGCCACCCTGCGGAGGTACATTAGCAATCGTACCTTCAATAATCTTAAGAAGTGCCTGCTGAACGCCCTCACCGCTTACATCACGTGTGATGGACGGATTTTCGGATTTACGGGCAATCTTGTCGATTTCATCAACGTAGATAATTCCCTGTTCTGCCTTGTCAATATCAAAATCTGCCGCCTGAATAAGACGAAGCAGAATGTTTTCAACATCTTCACCGACATAACCAGCCTCGGTAAGAGTGGTTGCGTCAGCAATCGCAAAGGGAACATTAAGTATTTTTGCAAGAGTCTGTGCAAGCATCGTTTTACCGACACCTGTAGGACCGAGCATAAGGATGTTACTCTTCTGGATTTCAACATCGGTTTCTTCTGCCTTGAACACACGCTTATAGTGGTTATAAACCGCAACGCTCAATGCAACCTTTGCCTCATCCTGACCGATGACATATTCATCAAGACCGTGCTTGATTTCCATCGGAGTGGGAAGCTTTATATCCTTTGATTTTTTTCTGTTTTTTCTTCCGACGTTCTCTTCTTCGATAATTGCCTGACAAAGCTCAACACATTCGTTACAGATGTAAACTCCGTCACCTGCAATTATTCTTTCGACCTGTCCCTGTGTCTTGTGACAGAAGGAACAGCGGACGTTTTTTTCACGTCTTTCGTCATCTCTGGGCATTGTTACACCTCTGAATTATCTTTTGTAAAGAACCTTGTCAACAAGGCCGTATTCGAGAGCTTCCTGTGCTGAAAGGTAGTTGTCTCTTTCTGTATCAAGAGCGATCTGCTCAATTGACTTACCTGTGTTTTCTGCAAGGATTTTGTTGAGCTTTTCTCTTGTTTTAAGAATGTGGTCAGCTACGATTTTGATTTCTGTTGCCTGACCTCTTGCACCACCGAGGGGCTGATGAATCATAATCTCGCTGTTGGGAAGAGCAAAACGCTTGCCCTTTGCACCTGATGAGAGAAGGAATGCACCCATAGATGCAGCCATACCCATACAGATTGTTGAAACATCACACTTGATGTACTGCATTGTATCGTAAATTGCCATACCTGCAGTTACAGATCCGCCGGGGCTGTTGATGTAAAGGCTGATGTCCTTGTCAGGGTCCTGACCCTCAAGGAAAAGCAACTGTGCAACAACAAGACTTGCAGTTGCATCGTTAACCTCGTCTGAAAGGACAATGATTCTGTCGCTTAAAAGACGGGAAAAAATGTCGTAAGAACGTTCACCTCTATTGGTCTGTTCAATAACATAAGGTACCAATGCCATATTTATTTCCTCCATTCGCTATGCAAATAATATAATAATTTTAAATAAAGGGTGGTGACAGTTGAACACTTATCGACTATCCCCACCCTAATATTGTCGTTTAAACTGCTGATTATTCAGCTGCTTCTTCTGTCTTCTTTGCTGCAGCCTTCTTAGTTGTCTTCTTCGGCTTCTCCGCAACGATAGCCTTTGCCTTCTTTACAAGGAAGTCAACTGTCTTCTGGCCAACAACGTCCTTCTTAACGTCTTCGATACGAATGAACTTCTTGATCTGCTCAGCTTCCATCTGATACATATCAGCCATTTCCTGAATCTTTGCTTCTGCATCTTCATCAGTTGCTTCGATCTTCTCAAGTTCAGCAATCTTATCGATAGCGAGCTGAAGCTTAACCTGCTTAACAGCGTTTGCTCTCATGCTCTCTTTGAAAGCATCCTTATCCATACCCATGTACTGAAGGTACATATCAAGG
Organism: Acutalibacteraceae bacterium; assembly: GCA_045648745.1. GTDB lineage: Bacteria > Bacillota > Clostridia > Oscillospirales > Acutalibacteraceae > CAG-488. The sequence goes on from JAZROM010000070.1 coordinate 9,880, forward strand.
CCGATGCCCTGCTGTGCAAGTCTCTGCTCATATTCCTTAACGTCGTCCTCGAGCTTGTTGTCGTACATAACCTCGGGAATTTCGCCCTGTACAAGTTCAACAACCTTTTCAAGAACATTGCTCTCGAACTCTCTGTCGATCTGCTCTGTCTTTGTCTTTACAAGGTCTGCCTTGATGCTCTTCTTGAGGTCTGCAAGTGTTTCGCAATCTTCGCTTACGTCCTTTGCAAACTCGTCGTCAAGTGCGGGAAGCTCCTTAACCTTGAGCTCGTGGATTTTAACCTTGAATGTTGCATCCTTGCCTGCAAGCTCTGCAGCGTACTCTGTGGGGAATGTAACGTTAACGTCGAACTCCTCGCCTGCCTTGTGACCGATAACCTGATCTTCAAAGCCGGGGATGAACTGACCTGAACCGAGTGTAAGCTCGAAGTTTTCGCCCTTGCCGCCGTCAAATGCTACGCCGTCAACAAAGCCTTCGAAATCGATAACTGCGATATCGTTCTTCTTTGCCTTTCTTGCTTCTTCAACTGTAACTGTACGTGAGTTTCTCTCCTGCATTGAAGCAAGCTCTTTCTTAACATCGTCTGCAGTAACAGATGCGTCACCCTTATTAGCTTCGATGCCCTTGTAGCCTTCGATTGTGATTTCAGGCATAACTGTGATTTTAAGTGTCATCTCAACGCCTGTCTCGTCCATCTTTGTAACCTCAACGTCGTGAGGTGCAGCAACGGGAGTGATGCCTGCTTCTTCGATAGCAGCGCCTACTGCTTCGGGATAAACAACATCAAGTGCGTCCTCGTAGAATACCTCTTTGCCGTAGAACTTCTCGATCATTGCAAGAGGTGCCTTGCCCTTACGGAAGCCGGGAAGCTGAATCTTATTCTTCTGCTTGTTATAAACCTTAAGGACAGCAGCCTTAAAGTCCTCTGCGCTTACCGCAACTTCAAGTGTGTAGATGTTTGTTTCTGTTTTGTTTGCTGATTTTAACATTGAAAACTTCCTCCTGTTTGGCATTACGCTGTGAGCGATACTCCCACAAATACCCTATTAACCCTAGTATTATAACAGATAGTTTCTGCTTTTTCCATACCTTTTTTATATATTTTTGGACTTTTATCAAAATTTTACCAACAATTTCGGGCAAAATTCAAGAAAATCTGCGGATACGAGATCAAAACTGACTCCGTCACGCTCTCCGCGGAAAGCCCAGTTAACCGAATGACCGTGAAGATGACCGTAATAACAACGCTTTGCCTCCGACGAAACAACGACGTCATAAATCTCCGAACAGGTCTGTGTCAGACTGACGGGCGGATAATGCAGAAAAATTATCGGCTCACCGCCAAGCTTTTTTGCCTCATCAAGGGACATCTTCAGTCTGCCTGCCTCACGCAGAAGCACCTTTTCGTCCTCTTTCTTCTCGCAGTCAAAAAACCAACCGCGCGTACCGCAGACAGTGTAATCGCCCACTCTGTAAGCGTTGTTGAAAAGAACTTTTATGGTTTTTATATCATTTTCAAGGAAGAACTTTTCGGTTTTGCTTTTTGTTGACCACCAATAATCGTGGTTGCCTTTCATAATGATTTTTGTGCCGTTGAGACTGTCAAGAAAACGGAAATCTTCAAGTGTTTCCTCCATATTCATTCCCCACGAAACATCGCCCGGAATAACGACAAAATCATCTTCGCTTACAACTGAATTCCAATTTTTTCGCAATCTGTTTTCAAAATCCTGCCAACCGCGGAAAATATCCATCGGCTTATTGCAGGAAAAAGAAAGATGCGTGTCCGCTATGGCAAACAATGACAAAGCTCTTCACCTCTTTTCTGACTTATAAAGTATATTCAAAAAATTTATTTTAATAATAACAATGTGTCCGTTTGGCACAAATCTATTAAAGGAGTTGCGTAAAAATGAAAAAAGAAATTAAAGAAATCAAGTGCAATGCTCACAACTGCGTTTACAACGAGGACGGCTGCAAGTGTGTTGCAGGTCATATCGAGGTCGGCCCTTCAAGTGCATGTACCTGTGCAGACACAATCTGTGCAACATTTGAGCCGAGCAGCAACGTAAACAAGTAAGCAAAAGGGAAAACAAGGGCGTACAGTAAAGTACGCCCGTTTTTTCATCGGAAATTATTTAAGCATATCGAAAACGACCTGCTCCATTTCTTCTTTCTTGCAGCAGCCTGTAAATCTCGGTGTCTTGCCCTTGAGGTTTGCAAGCTGAGGAGGACACTCCTCGCCTGTTTCCACTTTAAGGCCGAGCACCATATCAAACTCGTCCATACCCTCGCTCATTCCGGGATGAACTGCATCGAGAACAGCCTTGCTGAACTTGTACGGGTTTGCTGTTGAAGCAATAACTGTCGGTGTTTCGTCACCTGTTACTGCCTTATAGTCGTCATAAACTGAAACTGCAACTGCTGTATGTGTATCGCAGAGATATGCGTTTTCTTTAAAGGTCTTTGCGATGCAATCCTTTGTACCCTCGTCGTCACAGCAGCCTGCGTCAAAGAGAGATGTGAGCTTTGCAAAAACTTCTTCGTTTACACTGTACTTACCTTCCTGAGAAAGAGAAGCCATCCAGTCACGGACAAGCGCATCATCCATACCTGAAAGAAGGAAAAGAAGTCTTTCAAGGTTTGAAGAGATGAGAATATCCATTGACGGAGAGATTGTTGTGTAGAAATCTCTCATACGGTTGTAGTTACCTGTCTTGAGGAAATCTGTAAGAACGTTGTTTGCGTTGGATGCACAGATAAGCTTCTTCATCGGCACGCCCATTTCCTTTGCATAATACGCAGCAAGGATGTTGCCGAAGTTACCTGTGGGAACAACAACGTTGATCTCGTCACCTGCTTTAATTGCGCCCTTTTCGAGCATATCGCAGTAAGCTGAAACATAATAAACAATCTGCGGAACAAGACGGCCCCAGTTGATTGAGTTTGCAGAAGAGAACATCATTCCCTTTTCCTCAAGCTTTGCAGCAACTGCCTTGTCTGTGAAAATCTTCTTAACGCCTGACTGTGCATCGTCGAAGTTACCCTCGATTGCACATACGCCGACATTTGAACCCTCCTGAGTTGTCATCTGGAGCTTCTGCATCGGGCTTACACCGTCATTGGGGTAGAAAACAAGGATTCTTGTATTCTTGACATCCTTGAAGCCTTCAAGTGCAGCCTTACCTGTGTCACCTGATGTTGCAACAAGGATTACAATCTCCTTATCAGGAGCAGACTTTGAAGATGCAACCGTAAGAAGGTGCGGAAGAAGCTGGAGAGCCATATCCTTGAATGCACAAGTCGGACCTTTCCAGAGTTCAAGAATTTCCGTGCCCTCTGTAAGTGTATGGAGCGGAGAAACTTTTTCACTTGAGAATTTGCCCTCACCGTATGCGCCGTTTACACATGCGTCAATCTCCTCTGCAGAGAAGTCTGTAAGGTAAAGTGAAAGGATTTCCTTTGCTCTGCCTATGTAATCGAGCTTTGAAAGACGAACAATTTCGTCCATAGAAATCTGAGGAATTGTCTCGGGCACAAAAAGTCCGCCCTCTTTGGAAATACCGTGGGCAATAGCCTCGGCTGAGCTTACCTTTATGCTCGTGTCTCTTGTGCTTGTATATAACATTGTTCATTCTCCTTTGTTGGAAAAGGTTTTATTTTTATCCGAAATATTATAACACACTCTGTCAATAGTCTCAACATACTTTTAGCCTGAAAATGCATTTTCTATATAATTGATTTTTACGGGACGCATATTTTCATCGAGATAGACCTCGCATACATCGAATCTGTCCTGCTCAAAGTGCGGATATGCTTTTGCAAAAAGCTTCGCCGTCGCAATAATATTCTGCTGCTTTGCCGTGTCAACTGCTTCCTTCGGCTCGTAAAGTGCATTCTCACTTCGCGCCTTGACCTCAGTAAAGCACATAAAACCGTCCTTGCGTGCGATTATGTCAATCTCACCCTCTCGCGAACGGAAGTTTGCAGTCACGGGGTCGTATCCGTGGTCTCTCATATACCTTGCCGCAAAGACTTCGCCCCAGACGCCCTGCTTATTTATCCCCATAGAAACTCTTTAAAAATGTCATACGGTGAATTTCGGATGCACCGTATTTTGTCAGCATCTCGTAGTGGAGCTTTGTGCCGTAGCCCTTGTGCTTTGCAAACTGATATTCGGGATACTTTTTGTTCATTTCGAGCATAAATCTGTCCCTGGTGACCTTTGCAAGAATTGATGCCGCGGCAATCGACATCGAATTTGCATCACCCTTGACAATTGTGCGTGTCGGCACACCGAGACCGGGGTCACGGTTACCGTCAACGAGCGCTATATCCGGCTTTATATCAAGACCTTCAAATGCACGGCGCATCGCAAGGTATGTTGCCTGAAGAATGTTTATTTCGTCAATCTCTTTTTCATCGGCAACAGCTATACTGTAAGCGAGTGCCTTTTCTTTGATAACATCAAAAAGTGCCTCGCGTTTTTTCTCGGTTAATTTTTTGGAATCATTAACACCGTCAATCACGCAACCCTTCGGCAGAATTACGGCGGCGGCGCATACGGGACCTGCAAGCGGTCCTCTGCCTGCTTCGTCAATACCGCAGACAATGCTGAAGCCCTCTGCCTCAGCTTCGTTTTCATATCTGAACCAATCAACAGGTTCTTTTACAACGTCTTTTTTCATAATATCACCTGATAAAAACAAGGGGCTGTTGCCCAGCCCCTTTAAATTTAAGCTTATCAGTCAACGATAACTGTACCGTCTTCCTTGATTGTGATCTTGTCGCCATCCTTAACAGCATTGAGGAAGTCTTCACCAAGGCTGTCAACAGCAACGATTGAATTGTCTGTCCATACGTCAGCGAGGATTACACCTGCAGCAGCAAGTGAGTCAATCGGCTGTGAGAAAAGCATTGCACTCGGAGCAAGCTTGAGTGCTGCAACAGTGTAGATAACCATACCACCTGTTGTTGAACCGATTGTCTGAGGAAGGCAGAGAACCTTACCTGTAAGGTTTTTGCCGTAAACATCGGGGTTGTTCTGGTCAGAACCGATAACATAATCCTTGCCGAGAACGGGGATGTCGTGAAGAAGAGCAGTTTTCTGGAAAGTTGCAAGAGTATTGACACCGTTGTGAGATACTACTGCTTCGCCCTTGTCGATTTTACCTGCAATGACCGGACGGCCTTTAAATGTTTTACTCATAATCAATAACCTCCCTTAACAACAATTTTTGTGATATCGTCTGTTGTGAAATAACGTGCAGTTGTATATGTACGGAGCTTGTTTGAGCAAGTGATAACATTGCTTGTCTCGCCGCCGCAAAGCGGGTTGTTCATATACATAAGCGGACAGATATCAGAAAGATTTACGCCACGAAGAAGAAGCTTGTTGTAAGCCGGCTTGTTTTCTTTCTTGAATCTTTCAAGAACTTCGGGAGCAGCAGTCATAACTGTACGGATCTGTACTGTCTTCTTGCCCTGCTTCTTGCACTCCTCATCAATTCTTTCAGCCCACTCGCCGAGCTGCTCGAAAGAAAGGTGCGGGCAACCGATGAAGCAAAGCTTCGGTGTAGCGTCCTTATCCTTCCAGATAACGGGATAGTTCTTGTAAACTCTCTCAAGCTCTGCGTCGTCAATGACATAAGTCTTTGCGTCAGCAACGATGAGATCTTCGCCCATCTCAACAGCTTCGGGAGTAAGATTTTCAATGTGGTAGAGACCGACAGCACCGTTAGAAGCTGTTGCAGCACCAAAGTCCTTAAGGTAAGCCTTAGTCTTATCGTTAAGTTCTGTGCCGATCCACTTGTCAAGACCCTTGACATAGGGAACGTCTTCCATAACCTTCATACCGATTGCTGAACCGAGAACCTGAGCCTCGGGAATCTTTGTTGTCTTAACTTCGATAATCCACTTTGCTTTTCTGCCCTCATCTGTTACAAGATCAAATGCGGGAACCTTGCCGAGGATTGAACCGAAGAGTTCGATGATACCTGAGTTACGGTTACATCTTGCACCGATAACTGAGTTAGCATAAACAACAGCTGAAGACTCTGCCCATGAAAGGATGTCGCCCTTCTTGGGTGTGTTGCCCACTTCGTCAAGGTAGCAAGTACATGTAAATGACTTGCTGCTCTTAAGACCGAGCTTTGTAAGCTGAGCCTCATAAGAATCCTGCATACCGTAAAGAATCTTGTTGAAAATAAGCTTCTGGAGCGGATTGCACTTTACGTTTGCATAGTCAATCGGTCTGGGGTCAACTGTAAATGTCTCGTCAACCTTGAGACCTGCGTCGATAAGCTCCTGTGTGATATTGAACACGGGCTTAAGAACAGAGATACCAAAGCTTGTAACAAGGTGACCCTTGTTGCCTGCAACGGAAACAAACTTTTCTGCGCCGAAAGCATCACCGTAAAGAACGAGAGTTTTCATAATCTTTGCCATTGTTTCGCCCTGTGAGCCGTGAAGAATGGCAACCTCGTCATCAGTGAGCTTCATTTTGTAAGTGAAGTTTTCATTCATAATGATTTTCCTCCTCTTTATTTAAAGGTAAGTGTAAGCATACTTGCCTATATCTTTTTTATTATATAATAAAGAAAAGCCGATTTCAAGATAATATTAAAAATATTGTCATTTATTTGACAATCTTTTTAGCTTTTTCTGTACTTTCAGTTAAAAATATGTTATTCTGTAAAAAGTAAATTTTCGAGGTGGGTTATGGATAAAATCAAAAGAGATAAAATCCTGAATATATTAAAAATTGCCGTGGCGGCAACAATATTCATCGTGGCGGCACTCAACTACAAGACCCTGTCCGAGCTTGACATCCGTCTGCTTGTTGCATCGGCATCGAGCTTTGCGGTTGCGGTTATGCTGATTTTCGGTGTCTACATTGTCAAGGCAATATTGCTCGTCCTTCCTGCGTCGGTGATTTACATTTCCGTGGGCGTTGCGCTGGACACAAAAACTGCCGTGCTTGTAAATGTAATCGGCATCGCAATTGAAGTTGTTATCACATATTTTCTCGGCAAATTTCTCGGCAAAGACACCGTAGAAAAGAAGCTTAAGGGTACAAAGGGCGGAGACAAGCTCCTGTCGATGAAAGATAAAAACAAAAATCTCGCAACATTCATCATCCGTTTTGTCCCTGCTTTCCCGATTGATTTTTCATCACTTTTTATGGGTGCGTTCGACTTTAAATTTCTGCCGTATTTCCTTTGCTCGGTTGCAGGTCTTGCGCCAAGAGTTATTGCTTTCACCATACTCGGTGACAAAATCTACGACCTTATCCCGATGAAATACATCATCCTCATCGCAATCTGCGCCATCCCCGTTGCAGGTATTGCGGTGGCAGTTAAGAAAGTTGCAGGAAAGAAACATAAATAATTAAAAACCGACTTATACAAAAACACAGCACCCTCTTATGAAGGTGCTGTGTTGATTTTTTCAGTGATTAAAACTCATAGTTCGGGTTGACGATTTTGCCTGTTTCTGCAGATTCAACAATAGCACGGCAAACCTCAACTGTCTTTGCGCCCTCACGTGCGTCTGTCGGAACCTTCTTATCGTTAAGGATGCAGTCAGCAAACACTTCAAACTCCTTAACAGCGTTGTGGTTGTTAACCTCAAGCTCGATTGTCTGCGGATCCTGAGTGTCACCGTTCTCGTCTGTTGTGAAGAGTGTCATTGTCGGTGATGTGTTGTCGCAGATGATTGTACCCTTTGTACCGTAGATAACAGTACGCATTGTGTAGTCGCGCTTACAGCCTGTTGAAACGAACACCTTACCCGCAAGATCTTCGTCAAACTTCATAATTGCGATTGTTGCATCGTCGTAGCTGACTGTCGGAAGAAGCTTATGTGTACCGTAAGCAAAAACTTCCTTCGGGTCACCTGCGAGCCAACGCAGAAGGTCAACTGCGTGACAGCCGCCGCCGATAACACCGTGACGGTTCGGGTCAGCACGCCAGTGTGCAGAGCCGTCCTTGTTTTCTACAATGTGCATATAGTCGTGAGCGTATTCTGACTCAACAAAATAAAGCTCACCGATTGTACCTGCATCGATGATTTCCTTTGCCTTTTCAAAAGACGGTGTAAAACGGCAGATCTGACCGACCATAAACTTGCAGCCTGATGCGTCAGCTGCCTTTACGATTTCTTCAACATCCTCACGTGTCAGAGCAAGAGGCTTTTCGCAAAGAACGTGCTTGCCTGCAGCAAGAAGCTCACAGCAGACCTGCTTGTGCTGCTGATCGGGGATAGCAACGGATACAACGTTGATTTCGGGATTATTGATGATATCGTGGTAATCGGTTACCCATTTCTCCTCGGGTATACCGTATCTTTCACCCGCAAAGCGGAGGTTATCAGGGTCTGTGTCGCAGATCGCAGCGATCTCGGCACCGTAGTTCATGGCACCCTCAACGTGAGACATGCCGAATTTCATACCGATGTTACCAACAACTAATTTCTGTTCCATATTTAAATCTCCTTTAAATTCGATAAGGATATTCTACAACAAACTTAAACTATAATCAAGATACCAAAACATATTTTGCCAGACAAAACATCACTTTGTGCACTTGATTTTCTTTTTGAAATAATGTATATTTATTATATATGTATAATGAGGTACTATGTCGATGAAAAAAACATTTAATCATATTCCTGTTTTGCCGAAGTCGCAGCAGATACTCTGGTGGGTGTGCAGAGGGCTGATTTTCATCTGGGGCGTTGTGATGCTCTTTTCGGGATACACAACAGAATTCCTTGAGGCAGTTTTCGGAATCATCTTCACACATCTGTGGGATTTGTTCCAGTGGCTCGGCGGTAAAACATTTATAACTCAGGTGCCGTACCGTCTTCAGACGATGCTAAATGTGCTTTTGTGCTTTGCAATCGTTATCGGTACGACAATCAACAAGTTCACAACGCTTGATATTATTGATATCCCCGAGCATTTTATGTCGGGCTACATAGCAACGGCAGGCAGTTACGAGCTTGCACTCATCATCCAGCAGAAACGTCCGAAGGATAAGGTGCTCAGCCCTGCACTTGCGGCAATGTTTGCACTTGCATTCGGTGTTATGCTTCTTGTCGGCTGGGAATTTTACGAGTACACAATGGACAGACTCTACGGTCTTAATCTTCAGCGTACCGCATTCGACACGGAAGCAGGTCTTATTGATACAATGGTCGACCTTATCGTGGGTTCGTGCGGTTCGGTTCTTTCAATGTTTGTGACAGCATTCGGCAAAAACAAAAAGGGGAAGAAAAACAATGAGTAACAAAACAGTCAGAATTATCGCATTGGTTCTTGCAGGAATGATTGCACTCGGCTCAATTGTCGGTGCAGTTTCTGCGTTGATCGGTTAATTTATTTAATTTTATTTTAAAGGGAAGCAGGTGAGTGGTTTGACAAAGAGCAAGAGAATATTGTCTTTGATGATGGCGATTGTTATGTTTGTATGTATGGCGGTTTCGGCATACGGTTATATCGACAATTTCCCGAACACTCACCGTAACACCGGTCAGCATATTGCCGACCTTATAGCGGTTGCAAGAACACAGCTCGGTTATGCGGAGCTTGACCCGTCAACAGGCTATCCCATTGCACACAACGGCAAGGCCGGCTACACAAAATACGGCGAATCTTTCGGTGCCCCGACAGGTGAATGGTGTGCATACTTCGTTTCGTGGTGTGCAAGACAGGCAGGTATCCCCACTTCGGTTGTTCCGCGTCTGGGTAACTGTGCCGCTTCTGTAAAATGGTACAAGAATCACTCCGTTTTCCGAACACCGTCATCAGGTTATATTCCGAAGGCAGGTGACATCGTCTTCTACAACTGGTCAGGCGGTGAAACGGCAAAGCATGTCGGCATTGTAACGGGTGTATCGGGCAAAAACCTTTATACAATAGAAGGAAACACGGGCGACGGCAGAGGCTATGACTGCCTTTCAAGGACAAGAAATCTTACGGCAAACTACATTGTCGGCTACGGTGTTCCTGCTTACAACGATGCAAAAACTTATTCAGACTCGCATAATTTCGGAAACTCAGCCGGTGGTTCATATTCCGACTCGGTTAAATATACCACCTCAAAGCTTGCGGTTGTGACTACTTCGGCAACGGATATCACACCGACAAACGCAACGCTTCACGGCTCAATCACAAACAGTGGCAGACTCTTCGTTTCAACGGCAGGCTTCTTCTTCGGAACAGACAAGCTGAAGCTTGCAAAATATCCGACGGTTACGGCAACAAGCAAGCCTGAAATTGAGCTTTCAATGGATGTTACCGAAAAGGTCGGTGCGCTCACTCCGAATACAACTTACTACTACCAGACCTATGCCTGCATTGACGGCAGAGATTATCTCGGCCCGATGTACGCAGTTGTTACGGTAAACGACATTCCGCAAAAGCTTCATCTGTACGCTCAATCGGTGCACGTCGGTGTCGGACAGACGTCGGAAATTATGTGGATTCAGCTTCCCGTCGGCACAACGGACAAGGGTGTAACCTGGACATCGTCGGACGAAAAAATTGCGACCGTCAACAACAACGGTGTTATAAAAGGTGTCAGCTACGGCAAGGTTACGCTTACGGCAAAAACAAATTACGGTAACGCGGATGCATCCTGCACGGCAACGGTGCTTATCCCTGCGCCCGACAATATGCGTCTTGTTCACGAGAATCAGAATAGCATCACTGTTAAGTGGGATGCCGTAGACGGCGCAACGGGTTATATCCTCTACCGTTCGGAATATTCAGACAGTGAGCCTGTTGAGTACGCACACATCAGTGCTGGAGAAACAGAATTTGTAGACAAGAATGTTACTCCCGGTGAGAGATACTATTACAGACTGATGACTCTTGCCGATGTGGTGGATTACAACAGTGACCCCACACCCGTGCTTTATACCACTGCAAAAATCAGCAGTCCCGATAAAGTTACGGCAACAAACTTCGGCGCTCTTCTCAGGGTCAACTGGTCGCCTGTTGATGAAGCAAAGACTTACACTGTTTACCGTGCTTCTGATGAAAACGGACTTTACACTATTGTCGGCAAAACAACAGACACGGTTTTTGTTGACCACGATGTTCTGGCAAGCAATACTTATTATTATAAAATCATTGCAAGTGACGGCAACGAAAAAACGGCAAGTGATTACTCTCCTACGGCAAGTGTAGTCGCAAGGCTCAATGACGAAATCAGCCTTGAGGACACAACACTTTTACCCGAGCAGAAGCCCGTGCCGAAGAAATCCCACGATGCTGAAATTTCGCGCACACAGCTGGGAACAAATACATTTATGTTTTAAAGGACACAAGTGAAAAGGCTTGTGTCCTTTTTGGTGAAGTATGAAAAAATCAGGATTGAAAACAAAAGATATGATAACCGTCTCGCTTTCGGCAGCACTTATCTGCATCTGTTCGTGGATTCAGGTGCCGTCGGCAGTACCGTTTACGTTGCAGACATTTGCAGTCTTTCTTGTCGCCGCAACACTCGGTGCAAAAAAGGGCGTGGCGGCAACACTCGTTTACCTCCTGCTCGGTGCAGTGGGGTTACCCGTATTTTCGGGCTTTCAGGGTGGTGTCGGAGCACTTCTCGGTGCAACGGGCGGTTATGTTTTCGGTTTTGTGCTCTCAGCTCTGATTGTCGGCTTTTCGGCAGAAAAATGGAAAAACAGGCTTTTGCCGAGCGTGATTTCCTGCACCATTGCGATCGCAGTCTGCTACCTCACAGGAACGCTCTGGTTTGCATTTGTTTACGGTGACGGCAACCTTTCGGGCGCATTCACGATGTGCGTTCTGCCGTTTATCATTCCCGATGCGGTAAAAATTACCCTCGCTATGCTCGTTACAAAAAGACTCTCACGAATAATCAAAGCGGATAAAATTTAATTTTTGATTATAATGCGCAAAACGGTGTGTTCAGACGAACACACCGTTTTATTTTCAATTCCACGCGACACTTTTCTTGTGAAAATTATTATCAGATTATCAAAGGGTTTTTATCGTAGACTTCGTACAAAACAGCAAGCACTATACCTGCTATGGGCGTCAACACATAAAAAATTGTTTCCAGCACAATCGTTAACTGTGAGCGTTCTGTCTTATAATCCCTTGACCTTCTTGCAAAAACCATATATGCGATGTTAAACAGCAAAACCGCTGCGCACACGCCCATTGAATAAGGGTGTGGAACTATTCTGTGCACTGCGCCCGGCACAGTGACAGAAAGAAACCAACACAAACCATCCCACACGGCAGCAAATTTTTTCATTTGCTTTTCCTCCGTCAAAATTTATTTATACTGATAAACTCTTACGTAGTCCACGATGAACTCTGCAGTCTCGCCCTCTTCAAGGTCTATCGGGCCGACACCGTGACGGTCTGCATAAGCAACACCGTTTTCACCTGCAACCTCGCAGGAAAGAATGAGATATTCAGGATTTTTGCTTACGCCGCCTCTTGATGTTCTTGCAGTTTCAACACCGTTGATGTAGAAAATGTATTCATTCTCGTTCCACTCAACACCGTAAGTGTTATATTCTTCGTAAGGATTGTTTGCAAACCATTTGCCGAGACCTACACCTGTATGACCTTCGCTGTAGCCGTCATAGTGAATTCCTGTCTGGACGCATCCGCCTGCACCCCACCAATTATCTTTATAAAACATTGATTCAAAAACATCAATCTCCGTGCCGTCTTCACCTGAGTCGTTCACGTTGTAAACGCCACCGTTCATCATCCAGAACGCAGACCACATACCTGTAGCCTTCGGAAGAATCGCACGGCACTCGAAGTAGCCGTAAAGGAACTCGTGCTTTCCTGCAGTTGCAACCACACCCGTGTAGTAGCCTATGCCGTATTTGTCGGGTGAGCCGAATGTATTGCCTTCAAGCGGATTCGACTTGTATTCGGTTGAAATAACAAGATTACCGTCACGCACGTCGATCATATCCTTGTGCCAGTAGCCGCCCTTACGGATGGGTCCCCAGTGCAGAGTATCGACAGACTGATTATCGTCCCACTTTGTTGTGTCAAGTTTGTCACCGACAAACTCATCCTCCCAGACAAGCTCAAAACGCTCGTCAAGATTCAGCTCCTGACCCTTAGGAAGCGCAGGCAGGTCAAGAAGCATCGGAAGCTCGGGTGAAATAAACATAAGAATTGCAACAAGTACGCTGATAATTTTTGTCATCATAGAAAAGTCCCCCTTTACCTCTTAATTATACTAAAAAAGAAACAAGCAGTCAATGATAACATCGACTGCCTGTGTTTAATCAATCGGGATAAGAAATCTGTCTGCCTGAGAAGATAGAAACGATGCCTCTGCCGAGCTTCATTCCGAGCTTCTGGAAAAATCCTCTGAAGTTAACGTCGAGTGCAAGCTTGTAACCGTAATCGTCACCTGATTTGCGGATTTCCTTTACATCGTCGTTATCAAGCATATCAAACCAATGCTCAACACGAGTTGTGTACTTGCTTGTGTCGTTCTCGTCAATCTCAAACATTCTGTAACCGTACTGTGAAGAGAATGCGTCACGGTTGTATCTTGAGCTTACGGTGTTGCCGATTTCGATACCCTTGTATTCAACACCGAATGCGTTTGTATGGTCGTGACCTGTGAAGATGCCGAGCACGTCACCCTTTTCAACCATTGCGCTGAACTGACCGTCGTTGTAGTAACCGCTGCACGGAGTTTCTGTAAGTGTGCCGTGATTTACACGGTCGGGGTCAAACATATAATACTCGTCCTTATTATACATATGGCTGTATGAGAAAAGACGCTTTCTTTCTGTTTTCTTAAGTGCTTCGTAAACGTCAGCAACAATAATGTGCTGGAATGCAATTGAGTGAACAACCTCACCGCCGTTTGCAGCTGTAAGCTTGTCGGACTCCGCCTTGTACCACTCAACCTGGTCAGCCTTTACATAACCGTAATGACCCTCAGCATCGTAGTCGTTTGAGTCAAACACCCATACATTGAACTTAACCTTTGAGCCGTCGGATGAAAGAATCGGAAGATTGTATGTACCACAGCCTGAAAGAGCCTCGCCGTCATCAACGGAAACTGAGCAGGAATATGTGTTGTAATAAGCCATAAGCTCTTCACGAGTCATTGCACCTGTTTCGGAATCATGATTGCCGAATGTGATAGCTGTCGGGATGTTTCTTTCCTCAAAAACAGTCATCAGCTTATCGATGTAAGTCTTTGTTTCGTTCGTATCGTCGCAGTTGAGCACGTTGTCGCCCGTAACCACAACAAGGTCAGGCTTTTCTTTGTCACAAGCCTTTGCGATAAGCCACACTGAGTCGTCAACATTGTCACTTTCAAGATGTGTATCTGTGATATGCATAATGCTGAATTTACCGTCAGTACCGAACTGAAGAACATTCTGATTTTCCTGACCCTCAGCTGCAAGACCTGTCACTGAAATACTCGCCATAATAATCACCGCCATTAAAATTGAAATAATTTTTTTGAATTTCACAGTCATAATATAACCTCCATCCAAGAAATGTACGCAGACATTATACTTTATTTTTTACAGAATGTAAACAAGGACTTGCAGAAAAATATCTGTGTCACGGTCACAAAATGTTTTAAAAATCAACCTTATAATGTCTTACGGAAATGCCTATTATTTTGTTGTAATCAAGCACGTGCATCACTGCACCGTTTTCGTAAGGCAAGAAGGTAAGACCCTCTGCTTCGATGTTATCACCGCCGACATCACGCTCGGCAGCAAGTGTTACCATTCCTGTTTCGGGATTGACAGCAAGGATGTTTTTGATTGTGCCGTTGTCGTGGATATCTTCAGAAAGATAAAGTGTACCGTTGTAAAACTCACCGCCTTGGATACGGCTGATTTTTTCCATACCCTTAAGGTCGATTTCACGCACAAGCTTCATCTCGTCGGCTGTGTCGTAAACATAAATCGTTTCAATATCATTCCACTTTGACGCATACAGATAGCCTGTCTCACGGTCAACTGCACACCACGGCACACCGTCGGTATAAAGCTCGTTGGGAAGGTCATAAACCTCGCCTGTTGCCTTAAGTGTTTCGCAATCGAAAACAACGATACAAGCGTAGCACTCGTCACCGCCCTCAACGGGAGCGTAGATTTTTCCGTCATAATAACTGATTCCGCCGATATGGTTGTTGCCGCGGTCGGAGCATTTTTTCGGAAGAGGATTTATTACACTGTCAGTCATTATCATATCCTCAACGATAAATTTTGCAAGTGCAGTCAGATTGATACCTGCAAGTGAACCGCTTGTGTAATAATATTCACCGTCGGTTGTGATGCCCTGACCCATAAGCAGAGCTTTTTCAAAAACAAAGTTGTGGGCGGAAACAAGGTCCGCGCTCTCGGTATCGTGTGCAACGGGAGTTGTCAACATCGATAAAATAAGAAGCGGTAAAGTGATGATTGCCCAGATTTTCTGTAAAAACATAATATTCTCCTCTTTCTGTCACCTTCTGAATAAGCAGGTGACTGTTTTTTGAGTTGTTATCGGGAAAGTGATTTCTTCACCCGTAAACAAGTCGGTAAAAGTTTTTCTTCCGTCCACGGTCAGGTCATAAACACCTTTTTCGTGCGAGTGGAATGCAACAAATTTTTTGCCCGTGTAAACAACGGCCTTCTGCGGAGCAGGCACGGTCACTCCTGAATCCGTAAAGAATTTTTTGAAGTCCTCTGCCGTAATATCCGCATCATCTTCGGTCACAACCTTTACTGCCTTACCCGATGCCTCTGCTTTTCTGATACACTGTTTAAGAAGCTCTGTTTCGGTCGGCTGAACAAAAATACATACCTTGTATTTATTATATACCTCATCAAAATCCGAGGCAAGAAAAACATCGTTTATCATACCCGTAAGACCGAGCTGATTACAGGTATTCCAGACTATATTCCTGTGTGACGGAAGTGAGAAATAGCAGTTTTCGTCCATAAAAAGTGCTACATCACTTTCGGAACAATCCATACCATCTGCACAGATTTCTGACATTTTTTTGAAAAGCTCCATAAAATCAGGGTCGTCGTACCAACCGCCCCACATATCAAACCACCACATTCCGTTGCCGTAAATCAACGCTCTGCAGAAGTTTATTTTTATCTGTTCAAGGCTGACACTCTTCTTCGGCCCTGTCCAGATTTTCACCGAATAATTCGGGTGCGGACTGACGGGACGTGACAGATGTGTACGGATATCATTCTCTGAAAAATACAGCTTTCCGTGATGCTTCACAGAACCGACTGGAATCATCGGGTATGTGTCGAGACCCGCCTGTCTGCCGTGCATATATGTAAGCGGTGAGCAAAGAAAATCAACTGCATCACTCTCTAAAAGTCTGCCGAGCGCAAGGTGACATTGAGTGCGGTGCGGACATCCGATTGTGTAGCCGTAAAACGCACCGATAATTTTTTTGTTACCCGTAACATTTTTAACAGTATGTGCAAAATCAATTATTCTGTCAGCAATCGTTTCCGATGCAAACTTATAATAATTCTCTTCGTTTTTCTCAACCTGATTATCCTCACAGTATCGGAGGAATTTTTTCTTGGCACGTATGCCGTAAAAACCGTAATTTTCAAAAGGGAACCACTCGTCCGTATTTCCGCCTGCAAGCTGATAACCGATAACACGCCCGGCATACGGACTGTTCTCTATGTATTCAACTAACTGCACAAGACACTTTCTCACTTCTTCAGCCCATAAATCCGATGCAAAGGAAGCTCTCGTTCTGTTGTTTCTGCCATATTGACAAAGCTCATCCGGGTGACTGACCTCCCACGCACGGGAAAGATTGACATTTACACGTGGAAAAATATACGCATCGGGAGACGCGGACAGAATAGCGTCAAAATTCCTCTGCACAATGCTGAAATCAGGCTCCTCATTTTCAAAAATGCCTTTCTGAAAGACAAGCACGGGTGCATTTTCGTTAATCGGCATTTCGGAAAAATTGAGGTTAACCGAATAAAGCTTCACCCCTGCCGAAGCAAAGTCCCGATAACGGTTGTTTTCGGGGATATAAGTAATATATGCCATTTCAGGTATGGGCCTGCCGTCTGCAAAGAGAGTCGGCAAACCGCCAATATTTTTAATTTCGGAATGCATAATATCACCGCCTGATTTTGTTATATCATTCAAACAAAGATTTGTCAACAAAACAAAACTCCCTGCCGAAGCAGGGAGTGAATATAACCAAAGTTTAAGCAATCGTTTTTGGTTTGTCTTTTGTTGCGAACTTCTGCAAAAGAAGAACAAGTACAATAATTACAACACCGACGATATCTGTCATGATGCCGGGGATAATCATACAAAGTCCGCCTGCAAGAGCCATAATTCTCTGCCACCACGGCATATTCTTAAGAAGATATCCTTCCATACCTGCGGAAACAAGGAAGATACCGCAGAGTGCCGTAATAACAAGAAGTACAATTTCATACCACGGCTTGTCTGAGCCGATAATGAGCATCTCGGGACTGAATGCAAAGATGTACGGAACAATGAAAGCTGTGATAGCAAGACGTGTTGCCGTAACACCCGTCTTCATCGGGTTTGACTTCGCAATCGCCGAACCTGCGTACGCTGCAAGTGCAACGGGCGGTGTGATGTCTGCAACAATACCGAAGTAGAAAACAAACATATGAGCCGCAAGAACAGGGATGCTGAGGCTACGCATAAGAATGGGCGCAACCATTGATGCCATAATAACGTAGTTTGCAGTTGTAGGAACACCCATGCCCAGAACAATACACATAATCATCGTAAGAAGAAGTGCAAAGATCGGGTGGAGTCCTGCTGCAGACTGAACAAGTGATGAAAGCACGTTTGCAAGACCTGTCTGCTGAACCATAGCAGAGATACAACCTGCAACTGCACATGCGAGTGCAACACCGATTGCATTCTTTGTACCGTTGGCAAGTGAACGCAGATAGAGGTCAAAGTCAAACTCAAACTTCTTGTTGATGATTGACTTGACGATACCTTCAACAAGCTTAACACCGATTGCGCAGAAGATTGCAAGGATAGCAGACTTTGCCGGTGAGAAGTGATTCATTGCAACGACAAGTGCTACAACGGGAAGAAGAAGATAACCCTTTGATAAAATAAGCTTGAAGAAATTCGGAATAGCTTCCTTGGGAAGACCCTTGAGTCCGAGCTTCTTAGCCTCAAAGTGGATCATCATAAAAATGCCTGTGAAATAAAGAACTGCAGGAAGGATAGCCGCAATTGCAATCTGTGCATACGGCAGGCCTGTATACTCAGTCATAAGGAACGCGGCAGCACCCATAATCGGGGGCATAATCTGACCACCTGTTGATGCAGCAGCTTCAACTGCAGCAGCAAATTCGGGCTTGTAACCGCATCTCTTCATTGTGGGGATTGTAACGGAACCGCTGCCTACAGTGTTTGCAACGGAAGAACCCGAATACATACCTTCCATAGCACTGGAAATAACTGCAACCTTTGCGGGTCCGCCTGTTGACTTACCTGCAATGGAGTTAGCAAGGTCAACAAAGAATGCACCGATACCTGACTGCTCAAGGAAAGATGCAAAAATGATGAACAACACAATAAATGATGCGCAAACGTTAAGCGGTGTACCTGCAATGCCCTCTGTTGTGTAGAAGAGCTTGTACATAATCATTCTCAACGGATGAGCCGTGTTGTTTGTGATAAATGCGTACGCAATAAATGCCGCAGAAACGCAGACAATCGGCAGACCGACAACTCGGCGGCAAGCCTCAAACAACAGAAGCGTACCCACGATTGCGATTGCGATATCAAGCTCGTTGATTCTGGATGCTCTGTCAACAATTGCCTGACAATTGATTGCGTAATAGAAGAACGAACCTGCACCGACCACTGCAAAAATATAGTCAAAGAACGGTACGTGGTTAGGTCTTTTCTTTTCCTTTTTGCTGACGGGGTAAATAATAAACGCCATAAAGACGATTACGCCGATAAACCACGCCATCTTCTGTCTTTCCTCCATTGTACCTGTCCAACCGTCGAACATAACGTAAACAGAGAAAAGAATCATTGCGATTTTTATAATCTTTTCAAATATACCTCTAAAATGACGGGTATTGGACTCTTTGTCAAAATCCGCCATCAACTGGTCAACGTCAATTACTTCTTCCTCATCAGCCGACATGGTGATGGGTTTTGTGTTTGTATCTGACATCATTTCATTCCTTTCGTCAGAATTTCAAAGCCCGTGACAATTTCAAAAACAACTCTTGCATTTCTTCCGCACATATCGCGCAGACTGATTTCTTCGTCACCGAGCGTGAGTATATGGTCAGAAACCGTTCCGACAATATACCTCAACGGGTCATATGTAATATCAAATCCCGTTATTATCATATTCCCCTCATCGTCAAAGGTCATTTTCTGGTCACCCTCGAGCGCCGTCTGAACACCTGCACCGAATGAACGGTAAAGAGTGGAATATGCACGGATTTCTCCGTTTTCTATTATATAAGTATCTTTCAAAGGGGTCTGATTGACCGAGTGGATAAACTCGACGGAAAACATCATCCCCTCCTCTGCCTTTTCGGTTATATGCACCTTGCCGGTATCGGAGTCGTATAACATCAGATACTCAGTGGACAGAGCTTTTACAGAAACAGCAGCCGCTGTAATGAATATCATTAAAACGGCTGCTACGATTAACTTTCTGAACTTAAATAAGGGCCCGTGGCTCATTATTTAATAGCGCCAACTTCTTTGAAGTATTTTTCAGCACCGGCATGGAACGGAACAGAGATGCTTGAAACAGCATACTCAAGGCTCATTTCCTTAGCCTTGTCGTGTGTGTACTCACCTGCATTCTCATAGATAGCCTTTGTAAGCTCGTAAACAACCTGTTCGTCGAGGTCTGCGTCTACGATGAATGTAGCCTTAACAGCAACAGTCTTAGCATCTGTATCAACACCCTTATATGTGCCTGCAGGAATTGTGTACTCTGCATAGAAGCCGTAGTCCTTCTGAAGAGCTGCAAGGTGTTCAGCGTCGATTTCAACAACTACGATATCTGTTGTTGTAGCAAGGTCTGTGATAGCAACTGTCGGAGCACCTGCTGTGCAGAAGAATGCGTCGATCTTGCCATCCTTAAGAGCATCTGCTGATGCCTGGAAGCTGAGGTTCTGCTTGTCGATGTTTTCGAATGTGATGTCGTAAGCACCGAGGATCTGCTGAGCGTTAAATTCAACACCTGAACCGCTGTCGCCTACAGAAACCTTTTTGCCGTTAAGGTCAGCGATTGTCTTGATGCCTGAGTCAGCTCTTGCGATAACCTGACAAACTTCAGCATAAACAGCACCGAGAGTACGGAAAGACTGGATCTTGCCGTCCTGTGCAAAGAGAGATGTTCCGTTGTAAGCGTAGTCCATAACGTCGTTCTGAACGATAGCCATCTGAACGATGCCGTCGTCGATGTCAAGGATGTTAGCCTTTGATGCGCCTGATGACATAACTGTAAGCTTTGAGCCAACCTTCTCGTTAAGAACAGTTGCTACTGTGTTACAGAAGCCGTAGTATGTACCTGTTGTACCGCCTGTACCAACGTTGATTTCAACGTTGGCAAGACCCTCTGCTGCGGGAGCTTCGGGCTTCTTGTTATCGCCGCATGCTGTGCAGAAAAGTGTTGCGAAAACAAGGATGAGAGAAATTACGATTGCTAACTTTTTCTTCATAATAAATGCCTCCACATTTAAAATTTCGGAACCGTTTTTCACGGTTTCGATAAAATATTTCGTCTATTATACTCCATATTTTATTTTTTTGCAAGACTTTTGTTATTTAAAGCGTTCAGCAATAATACCAAAAAGTATTTCTTGGTTGATTTTTCGACAATGTGTGCAGATTTTTTACTGAAGTCAAAGCCCTGTTCGGTTGTGTAATCAGTGCTTTTTTCACGGGTATATATATACCTTTATATAATATTATGGGCACCTTATAAAATACCCTTAAAAACTTAATAAAAACCGCTTGACTTTACCACACTAATGTGGTAACATACCGTCATATTGTTTTAGGGTGAAGGGGTCTCCGACGCCCGAAAGTGGTGATTTTATGAACTTACGAAACGAAAATATTGATAAGGTTTTTGAGGCTATACTCTCGCTTGAAAACATTGATGAGTGCTACCGCTTCTTTGAAGACATATGCACTATCAAGGAAATTCAGGATATCGCTCAGCGTTACGAGGTTGCACGCCTTCTGACCGACAAAAAAAATTATAACGAGATAACCAAAGCTACGGGGGCATCCAGCACGACTATAACCCGGGTCAACAAGTGCCTTATGTACGGCAACGAGGGTTACAAAATGGTTATCGAAAGAACCTGCAAGGATTGAGGTGGCATAATGTTCAGCACAAATTTACTTAAAAACGAAGAAAAGGCTGTTTTTGCCCTTCGTTCCATTTATCAGAAATACGGTTATACTCCGTTCAAGATGAGCAAGTTTGAGGAGTACGACCTTTATGTCCGTAACAAAGACTTCCTCGTTTCGGACAGTGTTATTACTTTTACGGGTATGAACGGCAAGCTTCTTGCACTCAAGCCCGACGTTACACTTTCTATCGTCAAGAATACAAAAGACATTCCCGACACGGTGCAGAAGGTTTATTATAACGAAAACGTTTACCGTGTTTCTCCCAGCACTCACGAGTTCAAAGAGATTATGCAGACAGGACTTGAATGCATCGGTAACATTGACGATTACAATATCTTCGAGGTTCTTATGCTTGCGGCAAAGAGCCTTGAAGCTATCAGCGACAGCTTCGTGCTTGACCTTTCTCACATCGGCATCGTTTCCGCAATAATTGAATCTGTCGGTTGCGACCGTGAGACAGGTAAGGCTATTATTAATTGTATAGGTGAGAAAAACCAGAGCGGAATTGAAAAAATCTGCGCTGAGAAAAATCTCTCCGACGATGCTTGTAAAAAGCTCATCTCTCTTGTCGGCACTTACGGCAAAATCAGCAAGGTCATCCCCGACCTTGAAGCAATCTGCGACACGGATGAATTAAAGAGTGCACTTGCACAGCTTAAAAACATCTGTAATCTGCTTGTTGCAAATTCTCTTGAAGACAAAATCAACATCGATTTTTCAATCGCAACGGATATGCGTTACTACAACGGCGTTGTTTTCCAGGGCTTTGTTGAAAACGTGCCCACAGGTGTACTTTCAGGCGGTCAGTATGACAACCTGATGAAGAAAATGGGCAGAAAATCAGGTGCAATCGGCTTTGCGGTTTATCTCGACACGCTCGAAAGACTCAATCTTGCACAGAAGAAATACGATGTAGACACCGTGCTTCTTTATAACGAAAATGACCTTCCCGAAGATATTGCAAGAGCAGTAAACGAGCTTACCGCAGCAGGGAAAAACGTTATGGCACAGCGAAGCAGACCCGAAAGCATCAGATACAGACAGCTTTTAAAACTTAACGGCAAAGGAGTGGAAATTCTTGAAAACAATGATTAATGTTGCGTTGCCCAAGGGCAGACTCGGTGAAAAGGTTTACGCAATGTTTGAAAATGCAGGTTATGAATGTCCCTCCATCAAGGAAGTCAACCGCAAGCTCATCTTCGAAAACGAAGAAGCAGGCGTACGTTACTTCTGGGTAAAGCCGTCAGACGTTGCAATTTATGTTGAAAGAGGTGCCGCAGATATCGGCGTTGCAGGTAAGGATATCCTGCTCGAGTACACTCCCGATGTTTACGAGCTTCTCGACCTCAACCTCGGCAAGTGCAGAATGGCAGTTGCCGCTAAAAAAGACTTCCGTGACAATACGGAAAACACACTGCGTGTTGCTACCAAATTCACAAACA
This sequence comes from Acutalibacteraceae bacterium, assembly GCA_045648745.1. GTDB lineage: Bacteria > Bacillota > Clostridia > Oscillospirales > Acutalibacteraceae > CAG-488. The sequence goes on from JAZROM010000070.1 coordinate 32,758, forward strand.
TCGCAAAGGATTATTACAGCAAAAAGGGCAGAGACATCGACATCATCAAGCTCAACGGCTCAATTGAGATTGCTCCCATCCTCGGACTTTCCGATGTAATTGTAGACATTGTGGAAACAGGCAAAACATTGCTCGAAAACGACCTTGAGCCGAAAGAGACAATCGTTCCCATCAGCGCAAGGCTTATTGCCAACAAGGCAAGTTTCAAATTCAAAATGGAACAGATAGAAAATATCAAAAACGGTCTGAAAGCTCAGGTGAAAACAGATGATTAAAATTATGAAATACGGCGAGGTTGACAACAAGGACATCTTTGCACGCGGTACTGCGGCAACAAGTGTTGAAGACATCGTCACAGGCATTATAGAAAACGTAAAGGCAAACGGTGACAAGGCTCTTTATGAATACTGCGAAAAGTTCGACAAGGCAAAACTTTCCACACTTGAGGTTTCTGCAGAGGAAATTGAGGAAGCGTTCAACGCTGTTGAGCCTAAGTTTGTTGAAATTATCCGTGCAGCTGCGGAAAACGTACGCGAATTCCACTCCCGTCAGGTAAGAAACAGCTTCATCCTTAACGAAAAGGACGGAATTGTTATCGGACAGAAGGTTATTCCGATTGAAAAAGTCGGCCTTTATGTTCCGGGCGGTACGGCTGCTTATCCTTCAACCGTTCTTATGGACAGTATTCCTGCTAAAATCGCAGGTTGTAAAGAAATCGTTATGGTAACACCTCCGAACGCAGAGGGTAAGGTTAACCCCGTTATCCTTGCTGCGGCTAAGATTGCAGGTGTTGACCGTATCTTCAAAATCGGCGGAGCTCAGGCTGTTGCAGCACTTGCTTACGGTACGGAAAGTGTGCCGAAGGTTGACAAAATCGTCGGCCCCGGCAATGCTTTTGTTGCAGAGGCAAAGAAGCAGGTTTTCGGTATGGTTTCAATCGATATGATTGCAGGACCTTCCGAGATCCTCGTTGTTGCGGACAAGACCTGCAACCCGAAGTTTGTTGCTGCCGACCTTCTTTCACAGGCTGAGCACGACAAGATGGCAAGTGCCGTTCTTGTATGCGACGATATGGATTTTGCAAACGCAGTCAGTGCCGAGCTTGAAAGACAGATTCCGCTTCTTCCCCGTGAAGAAATCGCAAGAACTTCTATTGACAATAACGGTAAAATCATCGTTGCGGATGACCTTCTGAAGGCTATCGACATAGCAAACGAAATTGCCCCCGAACACCTCGAATTGTGTATGGACAATCCGTTTGATTATCTTGATAAAATCAAGCACGCAGGTTCAATCTTCATGGGCAAGTATTGTCCCGAGGCTCTCGGTGACTACTTCGCAGGACCGAACCATACCCTGCCGACAAGCGGAACAGCTCGTTTTTCGAGTCCCCTTTCAGTTGATGATTTTGTCAAGAAAACACAATACACTTATTACACAAGAGAAGCACTTTCTGCCGTTGCAGACGACATAGCTTTCTTTGCAGAAAAAGAAGGACTTTCAGCACACGCAAGAAGTGCAACAATCAGATTCGAGGAAGACTAATGAGCAGATTTTTCAGTTCAAAATATTCATCACTTGAGGCTTACACTCCCGGTGAACAGCCCAAGGATATGAAATACATAAAGCTTAACACAAACGAGTCACCCTTCCCTCCGTCACCGAAGGTTATCGAGTACGCAAAGGCGGAGAGTGAAAAACTCAATCTTTATTCCGACCCCGAAAGCCGTGTGCTTACACAGAAAGCAGCAGATCTTTTCGGTGTGAAGTACGAAAACGTGCTGATGACAAACGGCTCGGACGAAATTCTCAATTTTGCGTTTATGGCTTTCTGCGACGAAAAAAAGGGCATCGCATTCCCGTCAATCAGTTACGGTTTTTACCCCGTTTTTGCAGAGCTTAACCACATTCCGTATAAGGAAATTCCTCTTGCAGATGATTTCAGCATCAATGTTGAGGACTATTGCAACATCGGAATGAACATCGTTATTGCAAACCCCAACGCTCCGACAGGACTTGCTCTGACGGCAGATGAAATTGAAAAAATCGTTACAACAAACCCCGACAGCGTGGTTATCATTGACGAGGCTTATGTTGATTTCGGTGCCGAGAGCGTTATTGAGCTTACCAAAAAGTACGACAACCTTCTTGTGACACAGACTTTTTCAAAGTCACGCTCACTTGCAGGTGCAAGACTCGGCTTCGGCATCGGTAACGAGGCACTTATCAGTGACCTGAATACCATCAAATATTCAACAAACCCCTACAACGTAAACCGTATGACCTCGGCTGCAGGTATTGCCGCACTTGAGGACAACGATTACTATATGACAAACTGCAGAACAATTGCAGAAAACAGAGAGTACACTAAAAACGAACTTGCAAAGCTCGGATTTGAAACTCTTGATTCCAGGTCAAACTTCATTTTTACACGCTGTGACAAAATCGGCGGTGAGGAATTCTACCTCACATTGAAGAAAATGGGCATTCTTGTCCGTCACTTCACAAAACCGCTTATCAGCGACTATGTCAGAATCACTATCGGCACAAAGGAGCAGATGGATGCATTGCTGGCAGCTACAAAAGAAATATTGGGAGTGAAATAAATGAGAACAAGTGAAATTAAAAGAGATACTGCAGAAACAAAAATCGCCCTCACCCTCGACCTTGACGGTACAGGAAAAAGCGAAATTGCAACAGGCTGCGGCTTCCTTGACCATATGCTTACACTCTTTGCAAAGCACGGCAGATTTGACCTGACGGTTGACTGCGACGGTGACATTGACGTTGATGACCACCACACAGTTGAGGATATCGGCATCTGCCTCGGCAAGGCTTTCAACGAGGCTCTCGGTGACAAAAAAGGTATCATCCGTTACGGTAACTTTACCCTCCCGATGGACGAAGCACTCATTATGTGTGCTGTTGACATTTCAGGCAGAGATTACCTTGCTTACCGTCTCGAAATCCCGACAGAAAAGGTCGGCACTTTTGACACAGAGCTTGTTGAAGAGTTTATGCTCGCATTCACACGCAACGCAGGACTTAACCTGCACATCATTCAGTTAAGCGGCACAAACTCACATCACATCATCGAAGGCACATTCAAGTGTCTTGCAAGAACGCTCCGTCAGGCAGTTAACATTGACGAGAAATTCAAGGACGAAATTCCGTCCACAAAAGGTGTTTTATAATGATAGCAATAATCGATTACGGCGTGGGTAACCTCTTCTCGCTTAAAAGCTCTTTCGGAGCTATCGGCGCAGACGTGATTGTTACCGACAGTGAAGAAAAAATCCGTTCAGCGGATAAAATTATTCTTCCCGGTGTCGGTGCGTTCTCGGATGCGATAGCAAAGCTCCGTGCCACAGGACTTGATAAAGTTCTTATTGACGAGGCGAAGAAGGGCAAGCCCGTTATGGGTATCTGCCTTGGTATGCAGATGCTTTTTGAAAAAAGCTTTGAATACGGTGAATATGACGGTCTCGGTCTTCTTAAAGGCAGGGTTGTCACTATGCAGGGTGTTGTTCCCGAGGAGTTAAAAATCCCTCACATCGGTTGGAATGCCCTTCACTTCAAGCAGAAAAACTGTCCTCTTTTCAAGCACATCAAAGAGGATGACTGTGTTTATTTTGTACATTCCTACTTTGCCGAGGACTGCGACGAAAGTGTTGCCGCAACAACGGAGTACGGTGCTGAGCTGACGGCTGCAGTTGCGTACAAAAACATTTACGGTTGTCAGTTCCACCCCGAAAAAAGCGGTGAAGTCGGACTGAACATCTTAAGAGCATTTTGTGAAACGGAGGCACTCTGATGAATATTTTTCCTGCAATTGACCTTTACGAGGGTGCTGCCGTGCGTCTGTTTAAGGGCGACTACGACCAGATGACAATATACGACAAAAACCCCCTCAACATAGCAAAAAAGTTTGAGGCTTGCGGTGCAAAGTTCCTTCACATGGTTGACCTTGAGGGTGCTAAAACAGGACTTACACCCAACCTTGAAACCATTAAAAATATTGTTGAAAACACATCGCTTTTCGTTGAGCTCGGAGGCGGTATCCGTTCAATGGAAACGATTGAAAAATATCTTTCAATTGGTGTAAGCCGTGTTATTCTCGGTACGGCTGCAATCACGGACGAGACTCTGCTTGATGAAGCAATCGCAAAATACGGTGAAAAAATCGCAGTCGGTGTAGACATCAGGGACGGCTTTGTTGCAATCAAGGGCTGGACTGAAAAATCCGCCTTTGCGTTTGAAGATTTCTGCAAAAAGATGCAGGACAAGGGTGTTAAAACTCTCATCTGCACAGACATCTCCAAGGACGGTGCAATGAAGGGCACAAACCGTGAGCTTTACAAAAGCCTGAGCGAACAGCTCGATCTTGACATTATCGCATCGGGCGGTGTTTCAAGCATTGACGACGTTAAGGCTTTGCGTGAGATGAACCTTTACGGTGCTATCATCGGCAAGGCTTACTACACAAACGCAATTGACCTGAAGGAAGCAATCGAGGTGGCAGAATGATTACAAAAAGAATTATCCCTTGCCTCGACGTTAAAGACGGCAGAGTTGTGAAGGGTGTCAACTTCCTCGGACTTGCCGACGTTTCTTCTCCGATTAAACTCGCAGAGTTTTACTCAAGCTGCGGTGCGGACGAGCTTGTTTTTTACGACATTACGGCTTCTGCCGAGGGCAGAAAGCTTTTCACCGATATCCTGACGGAGGTCGCAAGTAAAATCTTTATCCCCCTCACCGTAGGCGGCGGCATCAACACCGTTGATGATTTTGACCGTGTGCTCAAGTGCGGTGCAGATAAGGTAAGCGTCAACTCAGGTGCAATCCGTAACCCCGACCTCGTGCGAGAGGCGGCACTCAAGTACGGTGACCAGTGCGTTGTACTTTCCGCTGACATCAAGCGTGTTGACGGTGAATTCCGTGTCTTTGCCAAGGGCGGCAGAGAGGACACAGGAATGGAAGCAATTTCGTGGATCAAAAAGTGCGTCGGTATGGGCGCAGGTGAAATTGTTGTGAACAGCATCGACACCGACGGTGTTAAAAAAGGCTTTGACCTTGAAATGCTTGTGGCTGTGTGCGACGCAGTCAATGTACCTGTTATCGCATCGGGCGGTGCAGGCGGAATTGACGATTTTACAAAACTTTTCAAAGCACTTCCGAAGGTTGACGCAGGTCTTGCGGCATCCATTTTCCACTTCGGTGAAGTGCAGATAAAAGACTTGAAACAAAACTTACGTAATAACGGAATAGTAGTGAGGTTATAAAAAATGAATCTTGATGAATTGAAATTTGACGAAAAAGGTCTTATCCCTGCAGTTGTGGTTGACGCGAAGAGCAAGAAAGTGCTTACCGTCGCATATATGAACAGAGAAAGCCTTGAAATCAGCATAAAAGAAAAACGCACCTGCTTCTGGTCACGCTCACGTCAGGAGCTCTGGCGCAAGGGAGAAACAAGCGGTAACGTTCAGAAGATTGTAAGCATCACGGCTGACTGCGACAAGGACGCTCTCACCGTTGTGGTTGAAAAGACAGGTCCTGCGTGTCACCTCGGCACAGATTCCTGCTTCAACAACACTGTATGGGAAAACGATGAGTTTCACGAGTTCTCCTACGAAGGTCTGATGAAGCTTATCGAAGGCAGAAAGACAGACAAGCAGGAAGGCTCTTACACAACTTATCTGTTTGAAAAGGGTCTTGATAAAATCCTTAAAAAAGTCGGTGAAGAATCAACTGAGGTTATCATCGCTGCAAAGGATAACGATAAAGGCGAGACAATTTACGAAGTCGCAGACCTTGCATATCACGTAATGGTAATGATGATTGAAATGGGCATTTCTCTCGAAGATATCTTCGATGAGCTCGCTTCAAGACACGTCATCGACCACAAGGTAAAGCAGGAAAAAAGCACTGCTTCAAAATAAAATTCGGACAAAAAATTAAACCGCTCGAAAAATCGAGCGGTTTTTGTTTTTAAGTTTTAATTATGCTTCAACTTCCTCTGTCTCGGGGTTATCCCAGTTGAGGTCATAGTGAGCTGTTGAGTAGTAGTCGAATGACATCGGAACAGTGCCAACGCTTTCAAGTGTACCGTGGCCTGTGATTTCTGTTTCAACTCTTACATCACGGCTGAGCTCAAGCTTAATGATGTGGTCTGTTGTCTTGTCAACAATAGCCTTAATTGTGCCTGTGCCGTATGTAGCAGTATAAGACTCAGCAGTCATAAAGTCCTTGATAATATCAAAGTTCTTGAGGATGTCCTCATCCTTTTCAATCTTATAGAGCTTACCGTAGATGCTTTCACCCTGCTCAGGGTTTGTCTCAGGATTAATCTTGATAACGATTGTGTATGTTGTGTCGCCCTCGTTATCTGTTATGATAGCTGAACGTACATCTGTGAGTGAAAGTGCGCCCGGCTCATCTGAACCCATAAGCGGGAAGATGTCAGTTGTCGGCTGGCCGTACTCTGTTGACATGCCGAAGTCTGTTGCTGTTACCTTGTTTGCAACTGTCTTGAATGCTGCCTCAACGTACTGATTTTCGCAATCGCAACCGCCTGCACCCTGATCGAGTGAGTAAGAGATAGCAACCTTACCCTCTTTTGCAGTTTTAAGCACAGCGTTGAATCTTTCGATAACCTCTGCCTTTCCTGCAGGTGCTTCGGAAGCGTATTTGATTGTTGTTGTTTCTTCTTCCTCAGCTGCGTTCTGATTACAAGCGCAAAGAGAGAAGACCATCATAACAGCTAATGTGAGAGAGATAATTCTCATAAACTTTTTATTCACGCGAAATCCACTCCTTAGATAGATTAAGTATATTGTAAATTATACCATACTTATTTTAAAAAGCCAATAGTTTTTGTAAAAATTATGAAATTCCCTGTTCGTCAAACAAGAATGCTGTTTCAAGCGCAATTTTAAGTCCTGTTTCAAGCATTTTCGGGTCAAGGTTATCCTCTGTGTCAAGACGTGTGTGGTAATATCTTGCCGGTGACGGGTCCATAGCTGTGAATGCAGCAGCAGGAATACCTGCCTGTGACATTGCAGCAGCATCGGTTGAACCGAGTTCGATTGTCTTGATAGGCACATCGTGACCGACAGTTTTTGCAGCCTTCTGAACAAGCTCAGCCACGCGTCTGTCATTCTTGACCATACCTGTCATATCCTTGTCGTAGATAGCCATAAAGTCAATTTCACGGATTGTATCGAGTGAAACAAAAACAGTTTCGATACCGTCTGCCTTCATTTCGTCGGCGTGAGCCTTTGCCCAAGCCTTTGAACCGCGGAGACCTGCTTCCTCACCGCCTGCCATAAGAGCAACAACTTCTGTGTTTTCAAAACGGATGTTGTTTGCATCCATAAACTTAAGAACAGCTGCAGAAACCATACAACCTGAAAGGTCATCGTTAGCACCTGTTACGGGACGCTTGTAATTGCAGAAGAAAAGTGCTGCAATCATAACGGGAACAGTAGCATACATCACACCTGCAATAATTTTGAGGGCAAGGTTATCGTCTGTCCAGACAATGCCGTCGCCTGCGAGCATACCGTAGATGCCGCCGCCGATGTTAAGAAGCACTGCAATAACTGCCGTTACGATGATACCTGCAACAACGGCTCTGCCGCCGTGGTAGGTGTATGTCCATTCAAAAGCTGAGTCAACGTGACCTGAGAAGATGATTCTTCTTTTTGTCTCGCCTGATGCCTTGCGTATACCTGTGACGTTCATTGATGTTTTCTTCGGGAAGAAGATATCAAGAACAGGCTTGTAGAAAATAAACTCTGCAAGGATGAGGAAGAGTGTAAGACAACCTGCAATAAGTGAAACAACAGGAAGACCGAGTGTGAAGAATATTGTTGAAAGAATGATGATTGTTGCACCGATAGGCACCCATGACATAAATGCCTTGTCCGAGCACTTGTATTCTTCTTTCAAAACTGTGTCGCAGGTGGTTTCAAGCTCTTTTGCGAGATATTCCTGCGTGTTGATTTCTGCCTCACTGCCGACGGGGCGCGGACCAAAATTCTTACACATTGTTTTGATGTGTTTGATTGCATAGTTTGTGTAAAGTCTTACTTCGGAATCGTATCTTCCGACGCTTTCAGCTGATTTCATTGTGTGAACAGTCCTTTCTGAGATATGCTATTTAAAGGTTCTGAAGAAAAAGTTTTCCTCTTTCTTGACAACCGATAAAATACTGAATAAAATATAATAAAGGGCAAACCGCCCGTTAAAATTAAGGATTGATATTATGAATAAAAAAATGACACCAAAAGTTATACGAATGATTGCCCTGCAGGCAGTGCTTGTTATGATTACCGTTACCGTTGTAGGCGGTGCAGTCATAACACATCAGAAGTACAAAGCCACAGGCGACCCTGACACAACCACAACAGAAGCTGTGAGCGACAATCAGACAACCGAGGTGAGCACAACGCAGACTACCGTTCCTTCAACAAGTGCCGAAAATCCGACGGATGTTGATACAACTGATGATACTGCAATGACAGGTACTGCCGAGCATCCCTATGCTTATGCAGGTTTTACTCCGAAAGATACGGATGTAAATGTTGATATTTCACGACTCATCGTCAATGGTGAATATTCATTGCCGAAGGGCTACAAGCCGACTCTTGCCGAAGCGGTAAAGGGTTCGGGATATTACCTCGACTACCGTGTTGCACCGTATTATCAGAAAATGTACGATGCGGCAAAGGCTGACGGAATCACTCTGACTCCCGTTTCGGGCTATCGCTCATATGAGAGACAGGAACGAAACTTTGAAAATAAAATTGCCGACAATATGAAAACAGGACTTGACCGTAAAGAGGCCACAATCAAGGCGGCAACAGTTGTTATGGTGCCGGGCTCGAGTGAACACAATGCAGGTCTTGCAATGGATATCTGCTCACTCTCACAGAGTTTTGAAAACACCAAGGAATCGGATTGGCTTCGTGAAAACGCTGCAGATTACGGATTCATTCTCCGTTACCCGAAGGACGAAAAGTCACGCAACATAACAAAGGTTATCTACGAGCCGTGGCATTACAGATTCGTCGGCGTTGACGCTGCGAAAGAAATCACTGCAAAAGGTATCACTCTTGAGGAATATTTAGGTCTCGCTTAATCTGCATCCTTAATATCCGAACGCTTGAGAACCTTTATAAAAGTTTTAAAAATTATTTCTAAATCGAACATGAAGCTCTGTTTTTCGACATATTCTTTGTCGAGCAGAGCTTTTGTTTTGTCGTCGATGTTATCTCTGCCGTTAATCTGGGCATAACCTGTTATGCCGGGAAGCACGCTGTAAACACCGTACTCTTCACGGAGCTTACGGATTTCCTTTTCCGCAGGGATAAGCGGACGCGGTCCGACGATGCTCATTGTTCCGCCGAGGATGTTAAAAAGCTGCGGAAGCTCGTCGATACTTGTCAGGCGCAGAAACTTGCCTGTTTTTGTAATTTTTTCGTCTGCGTCGGAAAGCTCGGAGGTTGCGATGTCACCCGTTCCGTTACGCATTGTACGGAACTTGTAAACTGTAAAAATTTTATTATCCTTGCCGACACGCTCCTGCCTGAAAAGCACGGGGCCGCCGTCGGTTACAAGTATAAGAATTGAAACAACAAGAAAAAGAGGAGAAAGCAGAATAACTGCAAATAAGCTTGCAACAAAATCAAATATTCTCTTCACCACGGCACCTCCGTTCAGTACTTATCAAGTTGGATTTATCAGGTTAATTTGTTCCAAAGAATGTAGTCATCAATCAGTACTGCCCTTACAGGCGCGCCGTCGATGGCGCCCATTTTGACAGGCAGTGCAATAAGATAGTAGTCACCCGGTTCAACATTTGACAGGTCAAGGTTTTCAAGCACGGCAACACCGTTCTGTAAAAAAGCCTTGTGGGGCTTGAGCTGATTGCCAGACTTGCCGACTGAATCCGCATCCGTGCCGATAAGGCAGATGCCCGTATCAACCGCTTCATAAGCCGCACTTTCCATAAAGAAAGACTGTGCGTCACCCTTGATTAAAAGACGGGTGCATTTTTTGGGGAAATATTTATTGACATATTCTCCCGTGATAACTCCCGGAGGAACCTCGATAACCGTACACTGACCGATGTATTTGTTAAGGTCAACGTCTTCTATCGTCTCTCCGCCCTCGAGGAAGTGGCTCGGTGCGTCGGCATGGGTTGCCGTGTGAACGCAGGCGTACACTGCAGAAAGGTTGCACGCATCACCGTTTGCGATGCTCTGCACCGTATCAAGCCTTGTTTCGGGGTCGCCCGGATATTCGATTGTCGTAAGCAAGGGGCGCGAAATGTCAACAATGTTCATTATTTTTCAAATCCTTATTTGTTCAGTTCTGAAAGAGAAATCTGCTTGAGGTAAGCATTGATAAATCCGTCAATATCGCCGTCCATAACTGCGTTGATGTTACCCATTTCGTAGCCTGTACGGTGGTCTTTTGCAAGTGTATACGGCATAAAGACATAAGAACGGATCTGGCTGCCCCAGCCGATTTCCTTCTGTTCGCCCTTGATGTCTTCAATCTTGTCAAGATGCTCTCTTTCTTTGATTTCAAGAAGCTTTGACTTAAGCATACGCATAGCAACCTCACGGTTCTGATGCTGGCTTCGTTCAACCTGACAGGAAACAACGATGTTTGTCGGGATATGGATAAGACGAACGGCAGATGAAGTCTTGTTAACCTTCTGTCCGCCTGCACCCGATGCACGGTAAACTTCCATCTTGATGTCATCGGGGCTGATGTCAACCTCGATTGTATCGTCGATTTCGGGCATAACCTCAAGAGAAGCAAAGGAAGTGTGTCTTCTGCCCGAGGAGTCGAACGGTGAAACACGGACAAGACGGAGAACACCTGCTTCACTCTTCATATAACCGTAAGCGTGTTCACCCTCGATGCGGAGAACTGCAGACTTAAGACCTGCTTCATCACCGTCAAGGAAGTCGATCATACTTACCTTGAAGCCGTGCTGCTCACCCCAACGTGTATACATTCTGACAAGCATCTGGTTCCAGTCCTGAGCCTCTGTACCGCCTGCACCTGCGTGGAAAGTGAGAACAGCATTTTTAGCGTCATACTCACCTGAAAGCAATGTGCTGAGTGTCTGCTTGTCAAGCTCTGTTATAAAATCATTTACATTTGTACGGCACTCGTCAAACATACCGAGATCCTCTTCCATATCGGAAAGCTCGATAAGTGTAACCGTGTCGTTGAACACAGCCTTGAGATTTTCGTACTTTGAAATCTTGTTTTTAAGTCCTGCAATCTTCTGAAGAACAACCTGAGTGTTTGCGATATCATCCCAGAAACCGTCCTGTGCAGTTTTTTCTTCAAGTGCAGCAACCTCTGCCTTCATTTCTTCAAGGCCGAGTGCTTCACCAAGCTCCTTGAGCTTATCCTCGTAACCGAGTAATTCAAGTCTTAATTCTTCAAACTGTACCATTATCTATACCTCTCCATATTAAGTACATATTTTAACTACATAATTATACAGTAAAATCTTCCCTATGTAAAGAATTGTTTTTATTTGTTTCAAAAATATTCAAAAATACTCTACACTATTGTAAAATGTTGTGATATAATATAATTGTAAAAATTTACAGACTGGTGAGAAATTTGTATTTTAACGGAAAAATTTGTGACGGATGTGCCGAAATTATGCACGACGGTGAAGATATCGTTGTCTGCCCCGAATGCGGTACACCCCAGCACAGAGAATGCTACAACAAAAATAATGCCTGCGTAAACGAGCATCTGCACGCAGAGGGCTTTGACTGGCGCGAAGCGAACGCTCCTGCCGAAGAGCCGAAGACCGTTGAGGAGAAAAAGGAAGACACAAACACCGTACCGATGTTTGATACAGAAAACGGCATCCCCGATATTCCCCTTCCCGTATTCAATGCGGAATCGGTTGTTATTGACGGCAAGACTGTCGGCACAGACACCGAATTCAACGGAATCAGAGTAAAAGATGCAGTTACTTACATTCAGATGAATGCAGGTAAATATCTTAAAAAATTCATAAAAAACGAGAATAAGAAAAACTTCCTTTCCTGGAACTGGGGAGCTTTCTTCTTCTCGCCTGCGTGGTTCTTCTACCGCAAGCTTTACAAGCCGGGTGTAATTTTCCTTTCACTTGTTGTTGCGGCAACGCTTGCCGTTGCACCGTATATGAGCATAATCGAAGAATCATACACCACGCTCGAACCGATGCTTGAGGAATTCCGTGTGGCAACTGAGGCTTTTTCCGAAAGTCAGACAGAAGCAGCCGAAACGGCAGTCAAAGCAATCGCAGATTCAATCGTTGCGGAAACAAGCAAGGTTTTACCCTACATCCTCGCAGTAGATGTGATTACATTCCTGCTTCCCTGTACGGTTGCGGCAATCATTGCAAATAATCTTTACCGCAAAAAAATGCTTGAGGATATAAGCATCGCACGCAAGGCAACATCTGACCCGAAGGTGCTTAAGTATTCACTTATCCGACGCGGCGGCGTTTCGCTTTTCGCTGCATTCGCAGCTTTTATGGCAGAAAACTATCTGCCGTCAATTATTATGTCAGTTGTAAATAATTTTATATACTAATATAAATTATCAGGAGGAGTTTACAATGAAAATTAAAAAGGCTATCATCCCCGCAGCAGGTCTCGGAACAAGAGTTCTTCCCGCTTCAAAGGCAGTGCCGAAGGAAATGCTCAACATCGTTGACAAGCCGGCAATCCAGTACATCGTTGAAGAAGCTGCTGCTGCAGGTATCGAGGATATCCTCATCATCACAAACCGCGGTAAGGGTGTTATCGAAGATCACTTCGACCACAGCTATGAGCTTGAAGACAAGCTTTCAAAGAACCCGTCAAAGAAGGATCTTTACGAGGATGTTCTTGCTTGTTCAAACATCGCAAACGTTTACTTCATCCGTCAAAAGGAGACAAAGGGTCTCGGTCACGCTATCATGTGTGCAAAGAGCTTTGTAGGTAACGAGCCTTTCGCTATCCTTTACGGTGACGATGTTATCATCAACGACGAATACCCTGTAACAAAGCAGCTTGTTGACATTTACGAGCAGACAGGCAAGGGTGTTGTAGGTGTTAAGGAAGTTCCGAGAAAGGACGTTCCGAAGTACTGTTCACTTGACGTTACACATCACGAAGATAACGAAAAGGTTATGGATGTTCACAACATCATCGAGAAGCCGACAGATGACCAGATTATGTCCTGCTACTCAATCCTCGGCAGAGTTGTTGCTCCTCCGCAGGTATTTGAATACCTTGAAGAAGACCTCGCAAACACTCCCGAAGGCGAAGAGTTGTTCTTTACAGATACTCTTACACGTCTCGGTAAGGAAGGCAACCTTCTTGCTGTTGATTTCGACGGTATCCGTTACGATATGGGTAACAAGCTCGGTATCATGAAGGCTAACTGCGAAGTTGCTCTCAACCACCACGAAATCGGTGACGACTTCAAGGCTTACATCAAGGACCTTGCTGCTCAGCTTTAATCCGTACTTAATAACATAACTAAAGGTGACTTGTTCGATTGAGCAAGTCACCTTTTTATTTTGATCTATTTTTGTTTTTTAAGCACTTCAACCTTCAGCCTTTTTGCAATCTTGAGCTTGTGGAAGAAAACCTCGGCAAAAGCAATCTGGATTGTTGCCATAACAATACACTGCCAGACGCGTGTTGCAATCAGCGTCGTAAAAGCCGACGTATACAGAATCGACAGCCACAAAGTGTTAAGAAACAGACTGCATATAAGCTCGTTTGCGATTACACCTGCGATAATTCTGGGCGTGGTCAGGTTTTTGTGGAATGTGATGCCTAAGATAAAACCCGAAAGAGCAGCCGTCACCGTAAAGCCCGGGAAGAACGGTCCCGACGGCATCGCCAATGCACCGATAATGTCGCTGACCGTTGCCACGATAACACCGCCTGCAGGGCCGTACAGATAAGCCGCAAACATAAGCGGAATGAACGAAAATCCGATTTTAAGATACTGCAGATTGATTGACAGCATTCTTGACAGCACAATCTGCATTGCAATGAGTATTGCCGTTACGGCTACCCGGAAAAGCTTTGAATTGTTGAATTTCCTCACAAAAAAACCTCCCATCATCCGCAAGGAATAATAGGGAGGTTTAATCTCGATATTATTCAGCGGGATGCGACTGTTACATTAACCTCGACGGACAACTCCCCGTTCCGTCGGTTTTGACACATAACCGTCTACTCTGAAACTTTTAAACTTATTATATACCTATTTTATAAAATGTAAAGTTATTTTTCAGAAAAGCCTTCGACCTTCATATAGTCCTTGGACTTCGCTCTGATATAAAATGTCAGTGCAACACCAAAGGGAATTGCAAGTATTGTCATAAGTTTTTTCGGTGACTCGGCAATAAATTTTGCGTTTTTGCTGAGAACCGAGCTTGAAACATAGTGAACGCAGTTACGGAAAACGTCCTTGATGTCATCATTATCCTGCATACTTTCCTTACGAACAAAAGCAAAGCCTTTCGGGTTACGGATATACTGCCTGAACATATTCACGCTCGAGCCGTCCTGCTGATATTCAACCACGCAGACAGGCTCATTGAGAATAATCAGCGTGTATTCTTTATCCGCTTTTTCGTATTTATATGCAAGAGAAACGTATTTTTCACCCTCAAATTCGGGATACGGCGGATATTTATTCATAACATCGTTACGGTAAATAAGCTTTTTGTCACCCTTGCCGCCGCGTGAATAATATCCCCACAGAGTCGTGTCGAATCTGTCCGTTTCAAGAGGCTGACCGATGACATCTCCGTTTTCAAAAATATCAAGCGCGATTATACCTGCATACTTTTCGTCACCGTGCTTTTTCCAGCAATCAACAATCTTCTCAACAGCATCGTCAGTCATATAATCGTCCGAATCAATGCAGACGGAAAGCTCGGTATCCATATTGGCATAAGCAGTGTTGTGTGCCGTATGCATACCGCCGTTTTTCTTGTAAACATATCTGATTTCAAAGCCGTTGTCCCTTGTCTGCCACTCTTTTATAAGCTGTGCAGTGGTGTCGGTTGAACCGTCATCAACAACAAGCCAGACAAAATCCTTGCACGTCTGTCTGCAAAGACTTTCATAACACAGATGTATTGAATAGTCACGGTTATATGCCGGGGTAAAAACCGTCAGGGTTTTATTTGTTTTGCTCATTTATATAAAACTCCTCAAGCCATTTGGCATTTTCTTTGATGTCAAATTTTGCACGGACAATATCGTCATAAGTATTTTTTCTCGGGTAGCCGTCTGCGTATTTCAGCACCTCGTCCGCCCACTGTTTTGCCGAAGACTGCAGTGAAACAATGTCGATATTTTCCGTTATTCTGCAATCATCGGGAATCGTGTCCGAAATAACACATTTTATTCCCGAAGACTGTGCCTCAACAAGTGTAACAGGCAAGCCTTCATACAGCGACGGAAATAGAAAAACATCCGACGCCACCATAATATCATTCACGTCATCGCGCGAGCCCATAAAACGGACACTGTCAGAAAGGCCTGCACTCTCTACCTGCTGACGCTCCTTTTCCTCCAGCTCACCCGAGCCGACAAGAAGCAACAGTGAATCAGGGTTAAGCTCGTGAATACTTTTAAAGATTTCCACAAGGAAGGTATGATTTTTCTGCGCATTGAATCTGCCGACATGACAGACGACAAACTTACCGTCAAGGTTGAATTTCGATTTCAGTTCTTTCGATTTTTCCTGACTCCACGCAAATTTACGTGCATCAACGGCATTGTTCATCATCACAAAATCAGGCTTACTTTTCTTGCCGAAAAGCCATTCACCTGCTTCAACACCGCAGATGAATTTGTGGTCGGTGTACTTTCTGATTCTGTGCTTGAAATATTCGCGTACAACATCCTTAGCTTTTTCCACAAGCGTTTCATCCTTGAAGTGCGGTGCATTGTGCGCGTGGCAGACGGTGCATTTTACGCCTCGTTTTTCGGCTTCACGGAAAACAAAATAACCCAGCTCCGACATATGCGAATGGATTATCGAATACTCCTTATGCTCGTCAAAAAACTCTGCAACCGCCTTTTTATATTCACCGAAATGTCCCGGTAAAACAGGAGGCATACGGTAGATTTTTCCGCCGAGTGCTTCGATTTCGTCATCGTAAGCACCGCGCTCCTGACGGTGCACCATAAAGTCAAACTGCACACGGGTACGGTCGATGTTACGGTAATAATTCATCACCATTGTCTCCGCACCGCCGCGGTTCATTATGGTAAAAAGATTAAGTATTCTGATGGGCTTACTCATAAACATTCTCCATTCAGAGTCGGTTGATGGTTTGATTATACAATTTTTATAAAGGTTTGTCAAAAGTGAAACGGCAGGAGATTTCTCCCCTGCCGTGAATGCTTATAAAAATTACATAAGGCTGTTGTAAAGAGCTGTGATCTCTTCAACGCTTGTGTCGCGCGGGTTACCCGGACGGCAAGCATCGTCGAATGCTGACTGTGCAAGGAACGGAATATCCTCTGCCTTAACGATTTCCTTAAGGTCTGCAGGAATGCCAACATCGATTGAAAGCTGCTTAACTGCATCAATAGCAGCCTTTCTTGCGTCTTCAATGCTCATAGCATCTGTGCCTTCAACACCCATAG
>JAZROM010000071.1:0-37088 GCA_045648745.1 Acutalibacteraceae bacterium
TCAGACAACTTCAAGTTCGTTAAGGACGGTATGGTTTGTAAGGTTCTTTCTTACAAGGGCAAGGTTTTCGGTGTTGAACCGCCGACATTTGTTGAGCTTGAAGTAACAAAGACAGACCCCGGCTTCAAGGGCGACACAGCTACAAACACAACAAAGCCCGCTACACTTGAAACAGGTGCAGAGGTTAAGGTTCCTCTCTTCATCGAAGAGGGCGAAATGATTCAGATCGACACACGTACAGGCGAGTACCTCGGCAGAGCGTAAGTGTTGGTTGCTATCATAACGAAAGGATGATTTTACAATGATGACAGTTACAGAAAAAGCTGCATATCTTAAGGGCCTTGCAGAGATGGCTCACCTCGATGCTGATAAGGACGAGGTTAAGCTCATCAAGGCTATGGTCGACACAATCGAAGAAATGGCACTCACAATTGCTGATCTTGAGGACGAAATCGCAATGCTCGAAGAGCTTGTTGACGAAATCGACGAGGATCTTGGCGACGTTGAAGAGTACGTTTTCGACGAAGACGATTGCGACTGTGATTGCGATTGCTGTGATGACGACTGCGACTGCTGCTTCGACGATGATTATGTTGAGGTTGAGTGTCCTGCTTGTAACGAGATTATCTGCCTTGATGACAGTATTCTCGACGAGGAGACAATCCAGTGCCCCGCATGCGGCGAAACACTTGAGTTTGAGTTTGATTGCGACTGCGATTGCGACGAAGACTAATTTTACAAAAACGGGGGTAACCGAACGGTTACCCCTTTTTTATTGGAGAGATCAGAATGAATCTTGATGAAAAAATCGTTAAGAAAAATTATATTTATAACGGAAAAATAATCAATGTCCGCCGTGACGATGCAGAGCTTCCGAACGGCAAGCCGTGTATCCGTGAGGTTGTTGAGCATCCGGGCGGAGTATGCGTTGCCGCACTTACGGATGATAACGAGCTTCTTTTTGTCCGTCAGTTCCGTTATCCGTATATGGAGGTTATTGCCGAGTTACCTGCGGGTAAACTTGAAATCGGTGAAGACCCGTTCGAAAGCGGAAAGCGTGAGCTTGAGGAGGAAACAGGCTGCGTGGCAGACACTTACGGTGACCTCGGCAAGTTTTATCCTACACCGGGTTACTGCGGAGAGATTATCCACCTCTATGCCGCAAAGGATCTGACCTTCACAAAGCAGAATCTCGACGAGGACGAGTTCCTGAATGTCGAAAGAATTCCGCTTGATAAGGCTGTCGAAATGGTGCTCAATAACGAGTTGCGTGACGGCAAGACTCAGGCTGCCGTGCTTAAAGTCAAAATGCTCAGGGATAAGGGGTTGTGGTAATGTCAAAGGTTATTCTTGCTTCTGCATCTCCTCGCAGAAAAGAACTCCTCGCTCTTGCAGGTGTTGACTTTACCGTAAAGGTTGCAGATGTTGACGAGATTATCCCTGCAAATGCGAGTCCCGACAAAGTGGTTATGTCACTTGCTTTGCAGAAGGCACAGGCTGTTGCAAAGGATAATACAGACTGTATTGTAATCGGCTCGGATACGGTTGTTGCACTTGACGGTGTGATTCTCGGTAAACCCAAGGACGAAGAAAATGCAAAGCAGATGCTGACAGCACTTTCGGGCAGAAGTCATACTGTTTACACGGGTGTGGCAATCATCTGCGGAGAAAAAGTCAAAAACTTCTGCGAAGCAACTGAGGTTGTTTTTAATGAGCTTTCTGAGAATGAAATCCTGAACTATATTGCGACAAAAGAGCCTATGGACAAAGCCGGAGCGTACGGAATCCAGGGCAAGGGCTGTGTGCTTGTTGAAAAAATTGTCGGAGATTATTTCAATGTAGTAGGTCTCCCTGTGTCGCGAGTATATAGAGAATTAAAAGATATGTAAAAAACAAATTTTAATTTGCACGAGAATGAGTTCGGTATTGTGCCGGACTTATTCTTTTTTTGTTTCTTCTTTGTTCTGTTGACATAAAAATACACACCTCAAAAGACAGGTGCTTTTGTGGTGTGTATAAAAAGTTTCTGTTTATTAAACCTGACGAGCAATCAGGTCGTCAAAGCTCTCGCGCTTAACGGCAATATAGTCGTTTTCACCGTCAAGCATAATTACGGGAGGCTTGCAGATTGCATTGTAGTTTGAAGACATCGCAAAGTTGTATGCGCCTGTTGTAAGCACTGCGATTGTGTCACCGCGTTCAGGCTTCGGGATTTTTACACCTTCCTGAATAAGGTCACCGCTTTCACAGCAACGGCCTGCGATAGTACATTCATAGTCAGCTTCCTCGTTTACCTTGTTGGCAACCATAACCGTGTACGCTGACTGATACAGAGCGTATCTCGGATTATCAGGCATACCGCCGTCAATGGAAACATAGTTCTTGAAGCCCTTGATTTCCTTGCGTGTACCTGCAGTGTAAAGTGTAAGACCTGCATCGGCAACGATGCTTCTGCCGGGTTCCATAAGGATTGTCGGCATTGTGACCCCGAGCTTTTCACATTCTGACTTGACGAGAGTTGCTATGCCCTCGATGTTCTTTGCATAGTCGATTTCAGGGTCGGATTCAACATATTTTACACCCATACCGCCGCCGAGGTTGAGGACACTTGCTTCGAAGCCAAGCTCAGACTTCATATCTGCAAGGAACTTTATCATAATAACTGCTGCATCACAGAACGGGTCATATTCGAAAATCTGTGAACCGATGTGGCAGTGGTAACCCATAAGTGCGATGTTCTCTTTGGAAAGGGCAAGCTCTACAAGCTCCTTTGCCTGACCTGTTTCAATCGCAGCACCGAACTTTGAGTCGACATTACCCGTGCTGATTTTAGCGTGGGTATGGGGATCGATGCCGGGAGTCAGACGAAGGATGATTTTCTGCTTTATGCCTTTGTTGCCCGCTTCACGGTTGATAGCGTTCAGCTCTTCAACATTGTCGCAGACAAAATATCCGATGCCGTTTTCAATAGCGAAAGCAATATCAAAATCTGTCTTGTTGTTGCCGTGGAAATAAGCTCTTTCCATCGGGAAGCCTGCCTTGACAGCCGTGTAAAGCTCACCGGGGGAGACGACGTCAATACCCATCTCTTCTTCACGCATAATTTCATAAATGCGTTTGAAGCAAAGTGACTTACTTGCAAAAAGAGGCATTGAGTCACCGCCGAAAAACTCACTCATTGCCGATTTGTAGATACGGCATTTTTCTCTTATTTTATTTTCGTCCATTATATATGCAGGGGTCTGATATTTTTCGGCAAGTTCCACCGTATCATGTCCTGCAAAGGTAAGATGACCTTTTTCGTTAACACCGAGGTTATTGCAGATCATTTTAAAACATCCTTTCGGGAATCAGAGCATATGTGCACGGATTTCTTCGCCTGACTGTGCGATAAGCTGAGCCGGTGCGATGTCGAATACAGTCTTGCAGCCGTACTCGCCATTCTGATTCAATCTGTAAGCTGCACGTGCATAAGCGGTGAGCACACTGCCTGTGAATTCGGGGTTTGATTCAAGCTTAAGGCTGTATTCAATAGTGTGCTTTGTTTCAAGGTCGAAGCCTGTGAAGCCGCTGCGGATAACGCTTCCACCGTGGGGGATACCCATATGGTCACGCTGAAGCTCTTCGAGTGAAATGAAGTTCACTGTTGTGTCGTAATCAGCGAAGTAGTTGGGCATTGTCTTGATTTCGGTTTCGATACGCTGCTTGTCTGCACCGTCCTCGACAACAACATAGCACTCTCTTGTGTGTTTCTGTCTTGTTGTGAGTGTCGGGTTTTCTCCGTTACGTACACTCTCAACGGCACTTTCAACGGGAACGGTGTACTGACGTGCATCAACAACACCGTCAATGCGACGGATTGCATCGGAGTGGCCCTGGCTTACGCCCTTGCCCCAGAAAGTGTAGTCGTTACCGTTGGGGAGAATTGCATTCATATAAAGTCGGTTGAGTGAGAACATACCCGGGTCCCAGCCGACGGAAATAACAGCGATTTTTTTACCCTCTTTAGCTTTTGCGTCAACATTGGCAAAATGCTCAGGGATACGAGCGTGAGTGTCAAAGCTGTCGATAACATTGAAGTTTTCTGCAATTGCAGGTGTGGATTCGGGAAGGTCTTTTGCACTTCCGCCACAGTTGATGATAACATCAATGTCGTCCTTATAGTCTGTGATTTTATCAAAGGGATATACCTTGACACCCTCAGTTTTGATTTTAACGGAGTCGGGGTCTCTGCGTGAGAAAACCGCAATAAGCTCCATATCGGGATTATTCTTAACAGCAGCTTCAACACCCTTACCGAGGTTGCCGTAGCCTGCTATACCAATTCTTATCATAGAGTGACCTCTCATTCAACAATACTGTTCATATTGTAAAGTCCTGCGTCCTTGCCGAGAATGAACTCTGCTGCAGAAACTGCACCCTCAGCAAACAAAGCTCTTGAATGTGCCTCGTGCTTGAGAGTAATTGTCTGGCTGTCGGTAGAAATAAGCACCTCGTGAATACCGACGATGTTACCGCGTCTTACTGCGTGAACACCGATTTCGTTTTTCTCGCGCTTTGCGTTGCCTTCTCTGCCGAAAACAAACTGAGCCTTTTCGCGTACCGACTTGATTGCGTTTGCAATCATAAGAGCCGTGCCGCTGGGAGCATCGAGTTTACGGTTGTGATGAGTTTCAACGATTTCGATGTCTGCATCAGGCATTGTCGCTGCAGCCTTGACTGCAAGCTCACAAAGAAGTGCAACACCGAGAGACATATTGGCAGAGTGGAAAACCGCGATTTTTTCACCTGCGTTTTTAATATATTCAAGCTCCTCGTCCGTGTGGCCTGTTGTTGCAACGACCGTGGGAATATTGTTCTTCACGGCGTAGTCAAGAAGAGCCTTTGTACCGAGATGGTTTGAAAAGTCGATGATAACATCTGCTGTGCCGTTAAAGTCATTGATGTCTGTATAGCATCCGCTTTCAGCGGCCATTTTGTCAACCTTTGCTGCGACCGTCATAGTCTCGGAAGCTTCGACAATTTTCTCAACTTCCTTGCCCATTCTGCCGCAAGCACCGTTAATGAGTACCTTTATCATACATTCAACCCCTGCTGACGCATAAGTGTAAGAAGCTTCTGCTTGTTTGCATCTTCCATCGGAGTGAGCGGAAGACGAAGATAATCCTCACCGTAGCCCATAGCAGCCATAGCAGCCTTAACAGGGATGGGATTAACCTCGCAGAAGAGAGCGTTGATAAGGGGAAGATAGTCAAGCTGCATCTTGAGAGCTTCCTGTGTCTTGCCCTCGAAGAACTTGTGACACATCTGTGATGTTTCCTTCGGGAAGAGGTTTGAAAGAACAGAGATAACACCTGAACCGCCGAGTGAAAGAAGGGGAATGATCTGATCGTCATTACCTGAGTAGAGGTCAAGTCTGTCACCAACGATAGCCATTGTTTCAACAATCTTTGAGATGTTACCGCTTGCTTCCTTGATACCTGTGATCATCGGGTGGTCTGCAAGAACACCGTATGTTGCGGGTTCAATGTTGACACCTGTTCTTGACGGAACGTTGTAAAGAATGCAGGGCTTTGTGCTTTCGTCAGCGATAGCTGTGAAAGTCTTGATAAGACCGTTCTGTGTAGCCTTGTTGTAGTACGGTGTAACAAGAAGCATACCCTCATAACCGATTTCACAAGCAAATTTTGTAAGATCGATAGCGTAAGCTGTATCGTTTGAACCTGTACCTGCAATCATCGGCACTCTGCCTGCTGCACGCTTGTAAGCGAACTCGAGAGCGTCTCTGTGCTCCTCGTCTGTAAGAGTAGAGCCTTCACCTGTAGTACCGCAGATAACAAGAGAGTCGATGCCCTCTTCAATCTGCCAGTCGATGAGCTTACCAAAGTTTTCGTAATCCACGCCCTCTGCGTTGAGCGGAGTGATAAGGGCGGTAGACGCACCTCTGAAAATACTGTTTTCTGTCATTTTAAAAACTCCTTTTAAAAAGATATAAGTCATAAAAAAATAGCCGATTTGCATCGACTACCCGAATTTATTCCGGCAATACAGCCGTGAAAAAATATAAGATAGCTCTCCGCAATAAGCGACAATAGGCGAGATGTTATTCCCGACTACCAGCACAGCCTTAGGCTTCGGCTGCCTTCGGCAACGATTCCTTTCACAACTGCCGTAAGCCTTGCCACGGCCTTGAATAACAGTTGCTACTGATAATACGCTGCGCCTCTATCGTTAATTTTTTATTAACTTTCGCACATAATAACATACTATATTATAAAAAGCAAGAGTTTTTCTGCAAATTGTTAAATTTTTAATTATCAGAAAACAAACAAAAACCGCACAGGTTTTATCCTGTGCGGTAGATGATTATTAACTTATGCAGCCCAGAAGAAGAACGGGAAAAGAACTACCTTCATAGCTTTAACAAGGACATTCATAACTGTTCTGAGAACACCGGCAAACCAGTAGTAAGCCTTGCCGTGCTCACCGTTCGGAAGTTCTGAACCCTCTTCAAGAGCGAGGTCAGAAGTGTAAAGCATTGTTCTTTCATAAGTTGAAAGGTCATTTTCGTCAAGTGTAAGGAGCATAGCACCCTGCATTGTCAAATCGTAATATGAATTGTAGGTTGAGCCGGGAACGTTGACTGCATCAATACCGTTGATATTAGCAACATAGCAGTTCACATGGTCATGACCGAAGAAAACTGCCTGAACGTCGCCACGCTCTGTGATTGCGTCCCACTGACCTTCGCAGTCACGTGAAGGACAAGCCTGCTCAAACATCCAGCCTTCTTCAAAAGCAAAGATGTTGGGAAGATATGTAGCTGATGTGCCGTCATTGAAATCTGTTGAAGCGAGGTCACCGAGATCACCCTTAACAGTGAACATTACTTCCTTTGCAACTTCTGCAGGAACGATGTGCTGGAACATAAGTGAAGGAACCTTGCCGCCGTTTGCAGCCTCAAGCTCCTTGCTTACGCCCTTGTACCACTCGAGCTGGTCAGCACGAACGCAGTCGTAACCTTCGTCAGTGTAGTCACCGCTGTCCATCATCCAGAGGTTGTAAGCTGTCTTTGTGCCGTCTGATGAAAGGATTTCAAGATTGTGTGTGCCTGTGCCGTGGAGAGCAGGGTCAGCATCGTATGCAAGGCAGTTGCCGTAAGTCATATACTTTGCAAATTTCTCGTCCTTTGTTGATTCCTTGTGTGTGTCCTGGTCATCGTGGTTACCGAAAACAAGTGTGAACGGAATATCTCTTTCAACAAGTGGAGTGAGAAGTTCGTCAAAACCTTTCCAGTAATCTTCTGAAGTTTCAGCGGACATAATGATGTCGCCAAGGAAGATAACAAGGTCAGGCTGAGTTTTGTCGAGAGCTTCGTTCATAAAAACTTTGAAATCGTTATGGAACGGATAACCGTCCTGTGTGTCGGCAAAAACAAGGATTTCAAACTTGCCGTCTTCGCCGAACTGAAGAGCGCCGTTTTTACTGTTACCTGCTGCAAATGATACTGATGAAAGTGAAAGCATCATAATTACAGCGAGGAGAACTGCGAGAATTTTTTTCATAGTGAATACCTCCTGAAATATTCGTAAATTGTGCAGATATTTTATCACAAATGGTTATTTAAGTCAATCGAAATCAGAGTGTTGCACCCTCATAATCCTTATCTTTGTCAAAAAGCCACACATAGCCGACATCGTTGCCGTGCATTGTGCTGAAATTTCCGTTATCGTAAATAAGAGCCGCGCCGTTCTCAATGCCGATGCCTGACATCGGACGGTTTCTGATTTCGTCCTTGAAGTTGTACCAGCCGTTACCCTCAAAATGCGGACACGCACTGTAGGGCAGAATTCCGAGACAGTCGCAGAAGATAAAGCTTCTGTCAGGACCGCAGTCGTCATAACCTTCGTTGAACCAGCATACAGCACCTGCACTGTAGCCTGACATAACGATGCCTTTTTCGTAAGCCTCGCGAAGACGATCCGACGCACCTGTTTCATTCCATGTGTTCATCATAAATTCCACATTGCCGCCACCGACATAGATAACATCGGCAGAAAGGATTTTGCTGCGGATATCGTCTTTTGTAAGGGTCTTGTCTGTTAAGAAAAGATAATCAAAGCTGCAGCCGCAACCGAGGAAAATGTCGCGGATATGCTCGTCACCCTCTATATCATCAAAACCTGCCGTGGGCAGAAAGAGTACCGCGGGATTTTCTTTTTTCGCACAGGATGCGATGTATTCAAGAATGTTTTTGATTTCACCGTCTTCGTAGCGTCCGCCGCCGACAGCAATAATTTTACCCATAAAATCACCTCAGAATAATGTTACAAACATTCTAACGCAAAAATCGGACATTATCAAGGTAATCTGTAGTTGTTTTTTTCTTTTAACTGTGTTAAAATTCAAAAGAATGGAGGTTTTTTTATGACTCGTTACGAATATGCAAAAGATTTATACGCAAAAATCGGTATCGACACCGATAAAGCGATTGAGAAACTTATGGAGCTGCCCATCTCAATGCACTGCTGGCAGGGCGATGACGTTGTCGGCTTTGACTCAAAGGAAGCACTTTCGGGTGGTATCCAGACAACAGGTAATTATCCGGGAAAGGCTACAACTCCCGACGAGCTTATGGCAGATATCGACAAGGCTTGTTCACTCATCCCCGGCAAGAAAAAGCTCAATCTCCACGCTTGTTACGCTATTTTTGAAAACGGCGAGTTTGCTGACAGAGATGCACTTGAGCCCAAGCATTTTGCAAAATGGGTTGAGTATGCAAAGGAAAGAGGAATGGGCATTGACTTCAATCCTACATATTTCTCACATCCGATGGTCAAGGATAATCTCACACTTTCTTCTCCCGATGAAGAGGTGCGTACTTTCTGGGTAAACCACGGCAAGGCTTGTCTTAAAATTGCAGAGTATTTTGCAAACGAAACAGGCGTACCCTGTGTTATGAACATCTGGATTCCCGACGGTTATAAGGATATCCCTGCTGACCGCCTTGCACCCAGAGCAAGATTCAAGAAGAGCCTTGATGAAATTCTTGATATGCCGTATGACAAGACAAAGGTTTATATCACACTTGAGTCAAAGGTTTTCGGTATCGGTCTTGAATCTTATACAGTAGGTTCTGCTGAGTTCAGCCTTTCTTATGTAAACTATAAAGGCATCACACCTCTTATGGATAACGGACATTATCATCCGACAGAGGTTGTTTCCGATAAGATTTCCTCACTTCTTCTCTTCAACGAGAAGATTGCACTTCACGTAACACGCGGTGTGCGTTGGGACAGTGACCATGTTATCATTTTTGATGACGAGACAAAGGAAATCGCAAAGGAAATCGTTGCAAACGATGCACTTGACCGTGTGTTCATCGCAACTGACTATTTTGACGCTTCAATCAACCGTGTTGCTGCGTGGGTAATCGGTCTTCGCAATGTGCAGAAGGCTATGCTCAATGCATTGCTCACTCCTCACGCAGAACTCAAGGCTTTGCAGGACAGCGCAAACACAACAAAGCTCCTTGCATTGCAGGAAGAATACAAAACTTACCCGTTTGCCGACGTATGGAACGAATACTGTGAGCGTTGCGGTGTTCCCGTAGGTGAAAAGTGGTTTGACGAAATTGAAAGATACGAAGCAGAAGTGCTTTTGAAGAGATAATTATGAAACTTGTAGAAATTGAAAACGGATTAATTTTTGAAGAGGGCAAATTTTTTGCCCAGTGCCACGCGTCGACTATTCTTAAAGTCGGAGACAAGCTGTTATGTGCTTTTTTTGCAGGAACAGAAGAGGGCAATGATGATGTTCGCGTTTATCTTTGCGTGAACGAAAACGGTAAGTGGTCAGATCCCGTGCAGATGTCTTTTACAAAGAATATTCCGTGCTGGAATCCCGTTCTTTACGAAAAGGACGGAGTGATTTACCTTTTCTTTAAAGTCGGCAAAAGAATACCGATCTGGCGTACCTTTGTGCGTACATCTGCAGACGGCGGTAAGACGTGGACAGATGCTGTCGAACTTGTAAAGGGTGACAGATCAGGCGGACGAGGTCCTGTAAAGAACAAGGCGATCACACTCTCTGACGGCAGAACGGTTGCACCTGCATCAGTTGAGAATGCAAGACATTGGGATTCGTTCATCGATTTTTCTGATGACAACTGCAAAACATGGCAGAAGAGTGAAAAAATTGCTTTTAATCACCGCCGTGCAGAAGGTAAGGGCATCATTCAGCCGACACTCTGGGAGGCCGACGGTAAGGTTTACGCACTGCTTCGTTCAACCGAGGGCTATGTGCTTAAGAGTGAAAGCGAAGATCTTGTTCACTGGACCCCTGCCGAAAAAACGGATATGCCGAACAACAACAGCGGTATCGATTGTGTTAAGCTTCCCGACGGAAAGGTTGTTGTTTTCCACAATCCCATAAGCGAAGCAGGTTGGGGAGACAGAAATATCATCTCCTATGCCGTGACCGAGGATAACGCGCAGACATTTCTGCCGCCTGTTGATGTCGAGCGTGACGAGGATAAGGATGCGGAATATTCATATCCTGCCGCTGTGACCGACGGTGAGTATGTTTACCTTACATATACACATTACAGACGCAATGTAATGTATCGCAAATTCCGGATAGAGTAATTTTGCACAAACAGAAATTTGGTTTTTGCACCGATTTGTGCATTGACAAATGGTGTATAATATATTTGCTAAATTTTTTCAGGAGGATACTTTAATGAAAAAGATTTCAAAGAGAATTCTTGCAGTTCTCCTTTGCGTAGCTGTTGTATTCGGCGGCTCAGTAATGGCAGGTTCTGCAGAGAGCACAGATGCAGTTAGGAGAGTAAGCGTTTCTTTTAACGGTGATTCAGCAACATCAAGAGGCTTCTGCTGGTACACAGAAGGTTACTCAGATGCTGACGTTCAGATTGTCAAGACAGCAGACTTCAAAGGTTCTTTCGCAGGTGCTGCTACATATTCTTCAGACAATGTTTATCAGTTCCGTGACCAGTATTGCCACAAGGTAACAGTTTCTGACCTTCAGCCCGGCACAGAGTATACATACCGTGTTGGTGACAAGGCACAGGATCTCTGGAGCGAAGCAGGTACTTTTGTAACAGACGATGGTGACGATGCATTCTCATTCATCACAATTGCTGACGTTCAGGCAAGCAGTGACGAAAACTTTGCAGAGGCCTCAGAAACACTCAAGGGTGCAGTTGCAACTCTTCCGGGTTCAGAGTTTACAGTAACACTCGGTGACTATGTTAATGACAACACAAACGAAGAGTGGGACTGGTACTTCAAGAATTTTACATTCTCAAATATGGCAACAACAGTTGCTCCCGTTGCAGGTAACCACGACGGTAACATCACAAACAAGCTCAACATCAACGTTTTCAACTCAATGTTCAACCTTTCAAACCCGAACACAGAGTCAAACGTTAACTGGGTAAACGGTGTTTACTATTCATACGATTACGGTAACGCTCACATCGCAGTTCTCAACACTAACGATATGTATCCGATGACACAGTCACAGAGAAACTGGCTCATCAACGATATGAACGCTTCTGATGCTGACTGGAAATTCGTTTTCATGCACAGAGCACTCTTCTCACAGGGTAAGAACATCAACAAGCCGGATACAATCATTATGCGTAACGTTCTCGGTGAAATCTTCACAGAGCTTGATATCGACTTTGTTTACGCAGGTCACGACCATGTTTACTACCGTTCACATCCCGTTAACGGTGACGACGTTGTCGATAACGTAACTTATGTAACAGAAAACTACAAGGGCGAAGAAATCACATTCGCAAACAATCCTGACGGTACTGTTCACATCCTTCCTTCAACAGCAGGTACAAAGAGATACGGCATCAACGAGGATGCTATCGATCCTATCGGTGAGGCTTGTGCATTCAATCTTTCAACAAGAGATATGGGCGGTTGCTTTATGACAACTGTTGTTGACGGTGATAAGGTTATCATCAAGTCATACCTTGTTGATGATGAGACACAGGAAATCTCTCTTATCGACCAGTACGCAATCAAGAAGGACCTTTCACAGAAGGTTGAGACTGAGCCGACAGACCTTCCGACAGACAACGTTTCAAATATCGGTGCTTACGTTTCAAACATCGTTTCTGAAATTATCGGAATGCTTTACAGCTATGTTGCAGTTCTTCTTCCTCAGGCAATCAAAGGCTTATTCTAATTTCCAATAAATAATTTTGGTCTTCCGACGGATGGATATATCTGTCGGAAGACTCTTTTTTTGTAACAAAATACACAAAATGGTCGATAATTTTCTACACATCCTTTGAATATTATAGTCAAAACAACTTGAATTTTGTTTTGTGCTTTGGTAAAATATTATGTGTATAAGTGGATAAGTGTTTCTTTTTGCTTATCAGTGCTAAAGGAGGTAGAGAATGAACAGAGATGTTAGTCCGAACGATGTTCCTGTGTATCTCTTTCATCAGGGCAGCAACGCAAAAGCGTATGAGTTCTTCGGTGCTCACCGTGCAGACGCAAACAAGGTTGTTTTCCGTGTCTGGGCACCTCACGCAACAGCGGTGAGTGTTGTCGGTGATTTCAACGGCTGGAACAACGACGCCAACTTTATGTACCGCCTTGATGACGGCTCAACGTGGGAGTGCTTTGTTGCGGATATAAAGCAGTTTGATAACTACAAATTCTGCATTACTACTGCCGACGGCAGACGCATCCTCAAGGCTGATCCCTATGCTTTCCACTCTCAGACACGACCTGAAACGGCGTCAAAGTTTTATGATATAGAGGGTTACGAGTGGAAGGATGCAAAGTGGCTTAAAAATCGTAAGCAGAAACTTGCCTACGACAACCCGATGAATATTTATGAGGTTCACGCAGGTTCGTGGAAGGTTCACGGTGAAGAAATTTTTTATTCTTACCGTCAGCTTGCCGACGAATTGACAAAATACGTAAAAGAAATGGGCTATACTCACATAGAGCTTCTGCCGATAAGTGAGCATCCGTTTGACGGCTCGTGGGGATATCAGGTTACGGGTTATTTCGCTCCGACCTCACGCTACGGTGAACCGAAAGACTTTATGTATTTTGTAGACAAGTGTCACGAGGCGGGGATAGGCGTTATCCTTGACTGGGTACCTGCTCATTTCCCGAAGGATGCACACGGTCTTTACGAGTTTGACGGTCAGCCGCTTTATGAGTATGAGGATATGCTCAAGGGTGAGCATCTGCAGTGGGGCACAAGGGTTTTTGATTATGGTAAAAACGAGGTCAGAAGCTTCCTTACTTCAAGCGCACTCTTCTGGCTTGACAAATATCACATCGACGGCTTGCGTGTTGATGCAGTTGCTTCGATGCTATATCTTGATTATTGCCGTGAGGACGGTCAGTGGCGACCGAACAAAAACGGCGGCAACGAAAATCTTGAAGCAATTGAATTCCTGCAGAATCTCAATACGTCAATTTTCCGCGAATACGGGGATGTGTTGATGATTGCAGAGGAAAGCACAGCCTGGCCGATGGTTTCAAAGCCTGTGTGCGACGGCGGTCTCGGATTCAACTTCAAGTGGAATATGGGCTGGATGAACGACTGTCTGAGGTATTTCTCACTGCCGGGAATCCACCGTAAATTCAATCATAATAACCTGACATTTTCTTTCTTCTACGCTTTTTCGGAGAATTTTGTTCTCCCGATTTCGCACGATGAGGTTGTTCACGGTAAGTGTTCACTCATCAACAAAATGCCGGGAGAGTATGAAGAAAAATTTGCAGGTGTGCGTTCATTCCTCGGCTATATGATGGCTCATCCGGGCAAGAAGCTGATGTTTATGGGTCAGGAATTCGGTCAGTTTATCGAATGGAATTACAAGCAGGGACTCGATTGGCTTCTGCTTGATTACGAAGCTCACCGTAAACTGCAGCACTTTGTAAAGACGATAAACGAGCTTTACAAATCAACTCCCGCACTCTGGCAGGTCGACTATGACTGGACGGGCTTCAACTGGATAAGCGCGGACGATGTTGATAACTCGGTTATCGCATTCCGAAGAATTGACAAGGACGGTAAAGAGGTTATTGCCGTGTGCAATTTTACCCCCGTTATGCGCGAAAATTACTGTATCGGTGTTCCGAATTCAGGCACATACAAGGTTCTTCTCAACACCGATTGCGAAGAATTCGGCGGTAAAGGTACAGGCACAACGGGCAGTGTGAAGAGCAAAAAAGCTCCGATGCACGGTCTTGATAACAGTATTTCGCTCGACCTTCCCGGTCTGAGTGTAATATATTTAAAAGCACCAACCCCAAGAAAAAAATCAACCCCAAAAGAAAATGCCGTTAAAAAGACGGCGAAAAAATAAAAGGAGGCAGCATAATGTCACGCAAACACGAATGTATTGCAATGCTCCTTGCAGGCGGTCAGGGCAGCAGACTCGGAATCCTGACAAAGAACATTGCCAAACCTGCCGTACCCTACGGCGGAAAGTACAGAATCATCGATTTCCCGCTTTCAAACTGTGTAAATTCAGGTATTTACACTGTCGGCGTACTCACCCAGTATCAGCCGCTTGAACTCAACGACTACATCGGAAACGGTCAGGCATGGGATCTTGACAGAGCTGACGGCGGTGTGCACATCCTTTCACCTTATCAGCAGATTCAGGGTACAGAGTGGTACAAGGGTACTGCTAACGCAATTTATCAGAACATCAATTTCATCGACAGATACGATCCCGAATATGTTCTCATTCTTTCAGGTGACCATATCTATAAGATGGATTATTCAAAAATGCTCGGCTTCCATAAGGAGAAGAATGCTGACTGTACAATCGCTATGCTTGAAGTGCCATGGGAAGAGGCATCCCGTTTCGGCCTTATGATCGTAAACGAGGACGGCTCAATCTCTGAATTTGAAGAAAAGCCGAAAAATCCGCGTTCAAACAAGGCATCAATGGGTGTTTATATCTTCAGCTGGAAGAAGCTGCGTCAGTATCTTCTTGATGACGAAGCAAACCCGTCTTCAAGCAACGACTTCGGTCACGACCTCATTCCCGCAATGCACGAAGCAGGCGAGAGAATGTTTGCTTATGAATTTGACGGCTACTGGAAAGACGTTGGTACAATCGACAGCTTGTGGGAGGCAAACCTTGACCTTCTCAATCCTCAGGTTGACCTTGATCTTACAGATTCAAGCTGGAAGATTTACGCAAAGAATCCCGTAACCTGTCCGCACTATGTTGCTGACACTGCAAAGGTGCAGAATTCAATGATCGCAGAAGGTTGCGAAATCGAGGGTGAAGTTGACTTCTCCGTTCTCTTTGCAAACGTCAACGTTGAAGAGGGTGCGGTTGTTAAAGATTCAATCATTATGCCCGGCAGTGTTATCAGGTCGGGTGCAAAGGTTCAGTACGCAATCGTTGCAGAAAACGTTGTTGTTGAAGCAGACGCTCAGGTCGGCAAGAGACCCGAGGATGTTGCAAACATTGACGATTGGGGCGTAGCAGTTGTCGGTCCGAACGTAACGGTCGGCAAGGGCGCTTGTGTTGAACCCAAGGCTATGATAGGCGAAGATGTAAAGGGGGCAGAATGATGAGAGCCAATAATGTACTCGGACTTGTTTTTTCAAACAATTTTGACAATTATCTCAATGAACTTACTTCAATGCGTTCAATGGGCTCTGTGCCCTATGGCGGACGTTACCGTCTTATCGACTTCAACCTTTCCGCAATGGTAAACAGCGGAATGGGCAAGGTCGGTATCATCACAAAGAGTAACTATCAGTCACTTATGGACCACGTCGGAAACGGACGTGCATGGGACCTTTCAAGAAAGAACGGCGGTCTTTACATCCTTCCTCCGTTCAACTCTGCAAACACAGGTCTTTACAAGGGCAGAATTGAAGCTATCGCAGGTGTTATGAATTTCCTGCAGTATTCCGACGAGGAATATGTTCTTATGTGCGACTGTAATGCGATTTACAACTTCAATTTAAAGAAGCTGTTTGCATTCCACGAAGAAAAGGGCGCAGACATCACTGTTGCTTACGTCAACGGTGAAACACCCGATATCGCAGAACTCGCGGTTCTTGATGTTGAAGAGGGCGGAAAAATCACTTCCGTTTCACGCAGACTCAAGGACGGCGTGGCAAATTATTCAATAAATATCGTGCTTATGAGAAAGTCTCTTCTTGAAAGACTTGTAAACGAAGCAATCAGTCTCGGCTATCATTCTTTCACGGACGATATTCTCAAGAGAAACGTTAAAAAGCTTAAGATTTACGGTTACGAGGTTACAGGCTTTGTCAAGATGCTTGACAGTATGCAGTCATACTTCGAGGCAAATATGGCTTTGCTTGACAAGGATAACAGAAATGCACTCTGCCGTACACAGCCTGTTTATACAAAGGTTAAGGACGATGTTCCTGCAATTTACGGTCTCGGCTCGGATGTCAAGAATTCACTCATTGCCGACGGATGCGTAATTGAGGGTAAGGTAGAAAACAGTATCCTTTTCCGCGGTGTTCATATCGGTAAGGATACAGTTGTTAAAAACTGTGTGCTTATGCAGAACACATATATCGGCGACGACGTTCAGCTCAACTGTGTTGTAGCTGATAAGAACGTCGTTATCAAACCGAACAAAGTTCTTTCAGGTGACGAGAAATTCCCCGTTTATATCGGTAAGGGTATCGTAATCTGACGAGAGGAGATTTGATTTATGAAAGTTTTATACGCTGCAAGTGAAGCCCTGCCTTTTATGGCGAGCGGCGGTCTCGGCGATGTTGCAGGTTCGTTACCTCAGGCACTTCGTAAGAGACTCATCGGTTGCCGTGTTGTTATGCCTCTTTATGATACAATCCGTCAGGAGCTCAAGGACACAATGAAGTTTATTACTCATATCTGTGTTCCTGTTGCGTGGCGCCGTCAGTATTGCGGTATCTTTGAGGCAAAGCACAATGGCGTTATTTACTATCTTCTTGATAATCAGTATTATTTCAAGCGTGATACAATCTACGGTCAGTACGATGATGCAGAGCGTTTTGCGTTTTTCTCACGCGCAATTCTTGAAATCATCCCGTACATCGATTTCAAACCCGACATCATCCATTGTAACGACTGGCAGACGGCACTTACACCCGTTTACTATTCCTCAATGTATGCAAACTCACCGGGTTATGAAAACATAAAGACTGTTTTCACAATTCACAACATTCAGTATCAGGGTATCTACGGCAGAGAGATTCTTGAGGACGTTCTCGGCATCCCTGCAGAACACGCATCACTTCTTGAATACGACGGTTGCGTTAACTTTATGAAGGGCGCAATCGAGTGTGCAAACAAGGTTACAACAGTCAGCCAGTCCTATGCTGATGAGATTCTTGACCCGTGGTATTCACACGGTCTTGACGGTATCCTCAACGAGAGACGCTATAAGTTAAGCGG
Organism: Acutalibacteraceae bacterium; assembly: GCA_045648745.1. Classification (GTDB taxonomy): domain Bacteria; phylum Bacillota; class Clostridia; order Oscillospirales; family Acutalibacteraceae; genus CAG-488. Next base: position 17,462 of record JAZROM010000071.1, read on the forward strand.
TATTCTCAACGGTATTGACGTGCTCGGCTATGACCCCGAAACGGACAAGAGTATCCGTGCAAACTATTCTGCTGAGAAGCCTGAAGACAAAAAGCTCAACAAGGAAGATCTGCAGCAGGTTATGGGTCTCCCCGTAAGGGCAGATGTGCCGATTATCGGTATGGTTTCCCGTCTTGTTGCACATAAGGGTCTTGATCTTGTAAAGGGTATTCTTGACGAGCTTCTTGCAACAAGTGAGATGCAGTTGGTTGTACTCGGCTCGGGTGACTACGAATACGAAAGCTTCTTCAGAGAAATTGCTGCAAAGTATCCTGATAAAGTCGGTCTTCGTATCGGATTTATCCCTGACCTCGCACGCAAGATTTATGCGGGTGCAGATATGTTCCTTATGCCGTCAAAGAGTGAGCCCTGCGGACTTTCACAGATGGTTGCTCTTCGTTACGGTACAGTTCCCATTGTCCGCGAAACAGGCGGTCTTCGTGACTCCATTTCTGACTGCGGTGACGGTGAGGGTAACGGCTTTACTTTCAAGAGCTACAACGCACACGATATGCTCGACGCTATCCGCCGTGCATTGACTGTATATTACAATCACGATTGGGCAGCACTTACACAGCGTGCACTCGAATGTGATTACAGCTGGGGACGTTCAGCTAACACATATATCAAGCTTTACAAGGCTATGTTAAAAGAGTGACGGTAACAATCCGAACCTGTCCGAAAGCGAGTCTTTTCAGCGCTTTTCGGCGTTTCGGCTTTGAAAGGCGATAGCCTGTCGGCACCCGAAACATCCAAAAATCATCTGAAAATCATCAGCTTTCGGCTCGGAGATTTTTCGTCGGGATGCTTTTGGATTTTAAAGAAAAAACACAGCCAAACCTTACAGTTTGGTGAGCGACTTAATAAATAAGTGGCGGGAATAACCCGAAAAAACACGGCTCAGATTATTACCGTCACTCTGAGGAAAAAATAAATGAAGTCATATTATATCCAACTTATAAGAAACGGTCTTACGGCAGGTAATGTCGGAGGCAGATACATCGGCCACATTGACGAGCCGTTGAGCGACGAAGGCGTTGAACAGATTACACAGATGAAAGAGGATTACAGATATCCTCCCGTTGAAGCTGTTTTTTCAAGTCCTTTGTCCCGTTGCACACAGACTGCAAAGCTTATCTATCCGAACTGCGAACCGATTCTGATTGACGGTTTTATCGAATACAATTTCGGTGAATTTGAAGGCAAAACGGCAGAAGAACTCGAAACTCATCCTGTTTTCCCTGACTGGCTTGCAGGTAAAAAAGGTGTCAATCCTCCGTTCGGCGAAAGCAACGAGGAGTTTTCCAACCGTATTGCACAGACGATGATCAAGGTCATTGACGGTGTGATTCAGTCGGGCATCACAAAGACGGCAATCGTTACCCACGGCGGTGTTATAATGGCACTCCTTGCGATGTTCGGTCTGCCCGAAGCTTCAATGCATGAGTGGCTGACTCCGGGTGGCTGCGGTTACACAATCCGTGTCACTCCGTCACTCTGGTCACAGGGCAGAAAGTTTGAGGTTATCGCACAGATTCCCGAAATCGAAGGCGAAAACGAATTCAGAGAAATTGACGACTTCAATGTTGAGGACTTTTTGTATGAATAATATGGATTATGTCACACAACTTATATGGCGCTATCCCATACTCAAGGCTAACGAGAAAGAAATCCGTCAGCTTTGTGATGCAGTTATCAAAAGTTACGAGTCAGGCGGAAAACTGCTTGTCTGCGGTAACGGTGGCAGCTGTGCGGATGCCGAGCATATTGTCGGTGAATTGATGAAAGGTTTTCTTAAAAAACGAGAGCTTTCAAAAAAGACACTGTCGCAGATGATTACTGCGGTGCCTGAACTTGCAGAAGTGAGTATCGACAAACTGCAACAGGGACTGCCTGCAATTGCGCTCAATAGCGGTGTTGCGTTGACAACAGCGTTTGCAAACGATTGTGACCCTGAGCTTATTTATGCTCAGCAGGTGCTTGGTTTGGGAAAAAGGGGAGACGTTTTTCTCGGAATCAGCACATCGGGCAATGCAAATAATGTTTATGCTGCAGCGGCGGTTGCTAAAGCAATGGGTATAACCACGATTGCTCTTACAGGCAAAACGGGCGGTAAGCTCAAGGATATCTGTGACATTTCCGTAGTAGTCGGTGAAGATGAAACCTATATGATTCAGGAGCTTCATCTGCCTGTTTACCACGCGATGTGTGCAACTGTTGAAGAGTATTTCTTCGAAGATTAATAAATCAATAAAAATCAAATCGGCTTGCAGATTTTCAGTTTCTGCAAGCCGATATATTTTTGTATTAAACTTTACGCAAGCCCTTCGGATAATGATTTTTTGCCGTACCGTTAACTGCCTTTGCACCGCCGAGTGAACAGCCGTCAACGGTCACAACCGCCCATCCGTTGTCGCACTCGCAGGGGAGCGTGTTGCCCTTCAGATAAGACTCCGCCTCGTCGGGAGAGAGATTGATTTTTCTTCTGAAAACATCCGACATCGCCATAAAGAACTGGTGATGAGGCTGTACGTATTTTTTCTGCACCGTTCCGATTGTCACACCGCAGGAGAAAGCTACACCCTTCGGCACAATAAAATCAGGTTCAAAATAAACGATATTTTCTTTGTATTTCTTAACGCATTTTTTGTTATAGTCTGTCAGTGTGCTATCAAGAAAATCAAAAACAATCTGCTGTTCATTTTTCGGGATTTCTTCAAGAGCACTGTCTCTTTTAACTGAAACACCGTTGCCGACAGTCTTTTTCATCAGTGCGACAAACTGTCCTTCACCATTGGAAATGTGTGGATAAAAACGACGGCATTCTGCAATGTTTTCTGTTTTGCATCCGTCAAAACTGATTCCGTCTGCCGTGTGATTTTTAACCTGGTCCTTGACGGGAACAAGTTCAAACTCGGGATGAGCACTGAGGAAAGCGTCAACACACATTTCGTTTTCTTCCAAAGAAAAAGTGCAGGTTGAATAAAGCAGATATCCGTTTTCTTTGACAAGTGAATTTATGTAGCCGAGAATTTCCGTCTGTCTTTCTGCACACAACCTGACATTTGCAGGTGACCATTCGTTGATTGCTGTTTCATCCTTACGGAACATTCCCTCACCTGAGCAGGGTGCATCAACAATAACAAGGTCAAACTCTTCACCGAAAAGAGAGGAAAGTCTTTTTGCATCCGTGCAGGTTGTAACGGCATTTTTAAAACCGAGACGCTCCATATTTCCCGTCAGAATTTTGCAGCGTGACGGTACAATTTCGTTGGAAACAATCATTCCGTCCGTCAGCTTGTCCGCTGCCTGAGACGATTTACCACCCGGTGCGGCACAGAGGTCGAGAATTTTCCAATCACTTCTGATATCCACACTTGCAACAGCACTCATTGCCGCAGGCTCCTGAATATAAATCATACCTGCGTGATGGTAAGGGTGGTTGCCGATTTTGTCAAAATCAAAGTAATATGCATTGTCGGCAAAAGGAATCTTTTCTCCGCCAAACGGATTGATTTTTAAGAATTCGGTTTCATTTATTTTATTTGTATTTATTCTGAAAGAACGTACGGGAGTTTCGTCATATGACTTTAAAAAAGTCTCATAATCTTCACCGAGCAGATCTTTCATTCTCAATAAAAATTCCTGTGGTAACATATTTTATTCCTTATAAAAGATTTGATTCAATGTTGAACATACAGATTGCGAGTGTGGCAATACTTGCGGTCTCTGTGCGGAGTATGCGTTTACCGAGGGAAACAATTTCACCGCCCGAGGCCTTTGCTTTTTCAATTTCAGACTCTTCATAACCGCCTTCGGGACCGATGAAAATACCGATGGTCATATTCGGCTTTACGCTTTCGAGCTTATCTCTCAAAGCAGACATACTGTCAGCACACTCATAGGGGACAAGGAGCAAATCAAAATTTTCTGCAATTTTTAATGCATTTGCAAAAGAAACAGGCTCGTGTATTTCGGGGATAACCGTTCTGCCTGACTGCTTTGCCGCACTTTCGCTTATCGATTGCCAGCGTGCAGTTTTGCTTTTTTTCTTTTTATCATCAAGCTTTACAACGCAACGTGTCATTTCAACAGGATAAATCTCACTTACACCGAGCTCAACGCCCTTCTGGATAATCAGCTCGAGCTTATCTGACTTCGGAAGTCCCTGAAAAAGTACGAGCTTTACGGGAAGCTCATTACTTAGCAGCTGACCGTCCTCAATCTCAGCAACAATCCTGTCATCATAAATTTCACTGACCGAGCAGCAGTAGCTTGCACCGTTACCGTCGTTTGCAACGAACTTTTCACCGATTTTCATGCGCAGGACGTTCCTGATGTGGTTGACATCATTGCCGACAATCGTAATATTATTTTCACTTACATTTTCAGGCGAAACAAAAAAATGAAACATAGCTTTTCCCCTCTGACTTATTCTGTTTTTCAGTATATCATCAGACGAAAAATTTTTCAATGCAAACTGTGTCGCATTGTGTAAAATTTTTTTGGTTGACTTATTTTACCGATTGGAATATAATTGTAATACTATCGTTAGGAGGCGGAAGAAATGAAAAAAAGAATTATTGCAATGCTCCTTGTGATTATAACAATGTTCTCTGTTATGGCAGTTCCTGTAGGTGCGGCATCAGAGAAGGAAAAAAAGATTGACATCGTAGACATCTGGAATAACGGTTACCCGATGTTCAATATCGGATCGTTTCTTGAAACAGTGATGTTTATCAACACACAGATGAACACAATTCTCGGATTCAAAATCTTCAACGAGGAAAAACTCGTTGTCAGAACTGACGAGATTCTTACAGGTGTTGTTGAAGATATTTTTGAGTTGACAGGTGTTAATTTTGACCTTGTTTTCAAAAATTTACCACAGTCCAATCATTATGCTGAACTGATTACATCAACACTTAATCTCAACATTCCCGAAACACAGGCATTTTTAAATAAGCTTTCGGCAGAAGGTTTCCGGAACGGCAACATGGTACAGTGCGTTGTTTTCCGTATGATTTCAATCTGGCTCGGAATTGTTGATGACGTTCAGTTTGTTGCAGAGCCTGTCAGCGGCAAAGCAAACTTGTACAGACTTTGTGTTGCCATAACTTACCGTGACGGCAGAACAGACAAGGCAACAACTGATATCTATTATGATACAACGCTCAATCAGTTTGTCGGCCCGGATAACTCACCTGCACTTTTCGGTTATTACCTTAATCTCAGTGACGGCGTTATTTATACAGGCATTGACGTGTGGCAGCGTGAATTGGGATTCAATATCTTCTACGATATTTTCTGCTATCTCACACCGTTCTTCTTCCATTACACAACTCAGCGTATCAAGTTCGATTATGACGGAAGAGAATGGATGTTCCAGCTCTGGAAGGGTCGTTACGCAATTGCAAACGGCGGTGAAGTAGGTATCTACACACGTGATGCAGGTTCAAAAGGAACTGCGTATAACTGCGGCTCAGACGAGGATATGCTTGTAATGGCTATGGATGTTTATCACGGTGATGAACTCCTTTTCTCACGTCCTGCAGCTCTTCACTGGTGGGTAACAGGCTTCCAGATCGATGACACTGCTTATCTTCCCCAAAGTCTTACAATTATAACCACAATCACAATGAAAGACGAGGCAATGCTCGACGCTGTGGTTGAAGCGCTTCAGTCAAAGAAGGGCATTATCGACTACGAAGTTGACGGACTTAATCTCACACTTACATGGTAAAACAAAACTGCTGTTGATTTCTCAACAGCAGTTTTTTAATTTGAAAAGTTATTTCATGTTCTTCTCGTAAGACTCAATCATCTTCTTAACCATCTGGCCGCCGACAGAACCTGCCTGCTTAGATGTGAGGTCACCGTTGTAACCGTTCTTGAGGTTAACACCTACTTCAGAAGCAGCCTCCATCTTGAAACGGTCGAGAGCCTCTCTTGCCTCGGGAACTACGTTCTTCTTGCTTGACATAACTTTTTCACTCCTTTTTGAAGAATTGTGTTTGCGTTTGCATTACTTATTGTTTTCACAATTCTCAAAAATACAACTGAAAAATTTTGTTAAAATAAACAACGAGACACCTTTTTTGCGACAAAGCCACCGTTCCGTGACAGAGTTGTTTTTAAAACAATTCGCATCTCACGGCACCTCAGCGGACGAACAACACTTAATGCATATCCGTATTGCTCCTTCACCCACAAGCAATAAGAATCTGTCCCTGTGTGAGAAACTCTTTTTACCTGTGTCTTCATTTTTAATATGTTAGAAAGAATTATTTTAAATAAAAAATAAAAGCCCCGTTAGGAAAGCAGAAAATCTGCGATCCTAACAGGCTGAAAATTTAACCTCAAATTAGTGTGTTAGACCCGATTCAAGAAATTGATAAATATTCAGTTTTTAGACAGAGGCCTTTTTATAACATTTATATTGTATAAGGGTAGTAGATAATTATATGATTTTTCAATTTCAATTGTACACAATTCTTATGGATGCTATGTGATATTGAGTATCGTTGTGCTTTTATTCCTTATACAATGAATTACAAAAATTGTTTATTTTTTTGATGTCGTTGATTTTGAAACACAAACAACCTCCATTACATTTTCCGATTTCTCTTTCATAACAGGAAAAGCACTCTTTAGAATGGCAAGTATTACAAGCAAATGAATCTATTGTTCTTGCATAATAATTTCGTGCTTCTTCAATGTTTTTAAAGTCAAGTATATTCTTTTTTGTGTGTTCAGAAAGACCGAAGCAACGAATAATTGTTAAGTCCGGAAGAATGTCGATTATGGGACTGCAAGAAACATTAGTGTTAAAGATGTTGGTTTTGCTTTTTACTCCTGGGAAATCCTGCAATATACGATTTCGTTCATCTTCTGACCAAATACAAACGGGCATAGCATTACAGTCAAAGAAAGGTATAATATTTGCTTCTTTTAATTTGTCGAAAAATTCAAGGACGCGAGGCTTCATTACACTAAAATAATTTAATGGGTTTGCAAGGAAGGCTAAATCATTAGGAACAGAAATTGAAGTTCTGACAGACTTTAAGTCGAACTGCTTCAATAACTCTAGGATATATTCGTAATCAAAATCAGGTTTATACATATTTATACCTAAGGTGATTTTTTCTCTATAATACCTGTTTGATACCATTTCATTGATATTTGAAACCATTGTTTCGAAAGCCTTCGTTCCCATGTTTTCAGGGGAATTGCAATTTATGAGTAAATGTATTTTAGGATGAGAGATCTCATTCAGATATTCATTTGTTTTAACACCATTTGTGAAAATAGTAACATTTTTTACTCTGTTATCATTAATTAGTTTTACAAGTATTTCTCTGAAATGACTATGTAGAGTTGGTTCTCCGCCTATCAGTCCAATTCTTTCATCAGATCCTGATGAAAGCGCAAAGTTTAAAGCAGTATCAAAATCATCCATTGACATTTCTTTAGGATTTTTATTAACAAATTCTTCTGCAAAACAATAGGGACATCTCAAATTACATACTTCATTAATCATAATATTTGCCATTTTATTTTACTCCTTCGGGTGGTGGTGACGGACCACCACCCTTTTTATTTTTTATTTGCCACCGCCGTCACTCGGTGTTCCGGATGTTCCGCTATAAGAAGTATATCCGTTTCCGTAACTATAGCTTGAGCCGCCATCGCTGTAAGTTGTGTAGCCATTGCCGTAACTATAGCTTGAGCCGCCGTCACTATAGGTTGTATAGCCATTACTATAACTGTAGCTTGACCCGCCGTTGGAATATGTCTTATAGCCATTACCGTAGTCATAAGAACTATTGCCATCACTATAGGTCGTATAACCGTTACCGTAGCTATATGAGCTGCCACCGTTTGAATCTCCCATCTTTGCACCTCCTTCCTTTAAATTTGTTTTTTAGAGCTAAGGTGGAATGCTTTTGTAAGTCATAACAGAAATCTCCTCTACCTGTGAGTTATGTATTAATAATATACGAAGCGTAACATTATTTTTTTAGGGGTATAGTGTTTAGTTTAACTTTTTGCAATTTAGCATTTGAATTTCAGGCAAATTAACCACCTTTTTTAACTTTGTTTTTGTTAATGTATCAAATTTTTTATAAACATCTCCAATCTTTATGCCTCTTGGCATAACTTCAATTATCGTTTTTATATCGAATGTTTTTTCAGGTTTATGAAGAATAATATTAAGTCTATCTTCACTTGCGAACACAAAGCACTCCTTTGAACCTGTAACTTCTAGGATTTTTTTCTCAAAGTAGGATTTGCTGTATTTTTTACCGTTATTGAAGACTAAAATATCCTTAAATCTTCCAGTGACATATAACTTATTATTCTTAAGGTAACCGGTATCTCCTGTGTGTAAAAGACCATTATGAATATTGTCTTTATTTATTTTGCTTCCGTCATAGTATCCTATCATTACATTTGAGCCTGAGATACAAATTTCACCGTCGGGAGATATTGTGATGTTACAACAAGGCAATATATCACCGCTGTAATATTCATCAAAAGTGTCAATACGTCTTGATACTGCAACACATGGCGAACATTCCGATAAACCGTAGGAAAGATGAAGTTCTAAATCGTAAGATAAAATGGATTCAACTATTTCTTTGCTTAGCGGAGCAGAGCCGTTAGTTATCTTTTTCAATGTGGGTAAATTTCTTTTCTTTAGGCAAAATAGCAAACCTTCTATGATTTGGGGTACGGCATAAATTGCTGTAACTTTATAATGATTTATATCATTGATAATTGTACCGAGATTTTCGCCGAAACATAAAGCAGTTTTAGACATAATGGGGGCGATTACTTCTGCTGCCAATCCAAAAGCATGGTGAAACGGCAATATATGCAAAAGAGTATCGGTACCCGTTACATTGGCTGCACGATGACCGTAAAATGCAGAATCGAGAAGACCGGCTTCGCTAAGGGCAACACCTTTAGGTTTGTTGTCTGAAGTACCGGATGTAAAAATAATAGTTGATATTTGTGAGTGCTCTTGATTTGAGTTTGAAACACCTGTAGCACGATTATTACTGATAAGTTTTTGCTGAGAAATACTTACGGTATAATCGTTTCTGTTAAAATCATCTATTACCGTAGATGTGTTGTATTTATTACAAAGCTCAATTAGCGTTTCACAAGGCATAGCATCATTTATTAGGATAGTTGTTTTTCCTGCTAGCTGAAGACCGAAATATAATACGATCCATTCGTAAGAAGGCTTTGCAGTAAGTATAATGCTTTTGTCTGAGAATGTATTTGAAAAGATATTTTGAGCAGAAATTACATCTTTAAAAAAAGAATCATACGATATGTCTTTTGTTGTGGTTTTATAAGCAATTTTGTTGTTGCCCTGACAGGTGTAAATCAATGATTTGAATGAATCTGGTTCCTTATTGTACATTGCCGAATTTTCCTTTCCGCTGACTTGAAATTAGTTTCTCATATCGTTTGTAAAATTCTTCTCGGGTAATTGATAGAATATATACATCATGATAATTACCGGCGTAATAACGATATTTAAGAAGCTTTCCTTCAGTATTAAAACCGGCTTTAAGATGTGAATTTAGGCTTTGCTCGTTATATGAATAAACATGATTATAAATTTTTCTTATTGGATATAATTTAAACAAATAATCAATGAAGGTGATTTCTGCAAGTACGCCTACACCTGAATCTTGATAATCGTCTTTTATATACATAACGGTTTTTATCGTTCCATCTATATATTCGTATGAGTAACAAAAACCAATTTTCTCGTCATTATAGTTAACTATCTTAAATTCGTGGTAATAATTTTGAAGCTGAAATGTTAACCAATCACGAAAAAGTTCCTTACTTTTAACGATTACTCTGTTTGAAATTAAAGATTGAGTCTTTTCGTTTGAAAAAGCATTAAAAACAATTTCAAAATCATCATTTATTGAAAAAGGGATTAATTTTATCATAACATCACCATTTCATTGGGTTAGAGTAAATGGCACAAGTCTTTTACTCTTGTAGCATGGTTGAATTTTTTATAGTCAACAGATTTACAACTTTTTATTTCTAACTCATGAGCCAACATACACATTTCAAAGGATGTCATGCCTATGTCATAGATGAGAGAATCATAGCTATCTATTTCTTTGTGTGTACCTGTTACATCTCTGATTAATTCAATAATTTCTTTTTCTTTACAATTCATATTATCTTTCTCCTATTTTATTGCCCTCGGGGGATGCTGAGCATCCCCCTGATTTTAATTAATAGCAAGAGCCGGGCCAGCCTGCTACAATGGCAAAAATAATGCCGCCAACGATAAGCTTAAGCATTTTTCAAATCTCCTTTCCTGTAACTTTGAGTACATTTTACATTACGATTAACATGCTAATTTTAGGGGGAGCGAACTATTTCATATATTCAATGTAAAATTTTATCTGCTATTCCACATTTGATAGCATCTTTCGCATCCATATAATAGTCTCTATCACAGTCTTTAGCGATTGTTTTAATTGACTTCCCAGTGTTCTCGGAGAAGAATCCTGTTTGTTTTATCTTTAGTTTTCTTTATATGTCCAGTATTCTCCTATTTTTTTCGATGTGCAGTCCCAAGTATCTTGAATTTTGTAAATATATGTGCCATCGTCTTGTTTGATAGGCAAAATCGCTGCACAATGGCTTGAACCTACATAAGCAAAAATTTTTTCTCCTTTGAAGTATGTGTGAGACATTAATTCACAGAACTCTTTTCCTGTCAGCATTTTGTTATTTCGACAAATCTTTTTGTGATGTTCAAAACCAAGTTTGCTTAAAGTCAGGTTAATATTAGGTGTACTGTTTATGATGGGCTCGCAATAATTTGAGGCTTGTGCCAGATAATCCATTGCTTCATCCCAAGAACAATCGTTGTAAGCGGCACTCAACGCTCTGATTACGCAGTCGCCAATATATTTATCTTGTGGGTTGAGATTTTTAGCTTTAAACCCTTTATGGTCTTCAGGCATAGAACGCTTATATGTTGTTCTGGAAAGGCCGGTTCTGTTGTCAGTCCCGGGATAAAACTCCCAAACCTCTTCTATGAATCGATTTAAAATGTTTGTATTACTATTTGTGATACCTTTTACTGCATATGAATCTGCTTTGTTCGGAACCATTGCAAAATATCCTGAATAACGCAGTTTTATAATGTATTTTCTTTTTGGTTTTAGATTGTTGACTTTTTCAAAAAGGTCTTTGACACATAAATATGAATCAGACTTTTTAAATCCAAATGCTCTTATCATATCGGTTATGCAAGTAGAATAACTAGGCATATTCGAGCGGATATGAGCCTGTTCTATCAAACTTTTCACAACTTCCTGCCACGAAACATTAGTAGCAATTGCAACTGCATTTACAGCAGTGTGTGCAGCGGTTAATTTTCTTTCACCCGTCGGATTTAGATTGGTTTCTTCAAAGTATATTGTGTTCATTGAAAACATCCTCCTTAAAATCATGAATCTATTATCTACACAAAGATAAGGGTCTGTTTTAGGGGGAAACAGAAACAAAGATAAAAGTGATGAGATTTGTTGAAACTAAAGGCTTTTTCTTGTATAATTAAAAAGGGTTAGTGTATACAATTTAAGATATATACATATTAATGAGGTCCTGTTTTTATCCTGAGGCACACAATAAAAAATCCCCCTATTTTTCAGGGGAGTTTTGAGTGTTAATATTTTGGTGTAAATGGTATTTTGGTAATAAAAAACGAGATCAACTGAGGAGGTTCTAATTATGTCAGAAATTTTAAGAACAGATTATACTCATCAATTGGAAAAAGCAAAAGAACGATTAGATAAATTTTTCCGTATTGTTGTGCGGGAAGATGCAATGCGGATTATCGGTGAAACGGAAAGTATTCTAGAAGCTAAAATCAAATGGAGATAGGTTTGGTATTAACAAGGAACTGATACTTGTATCTGATTTCGGAAGAAAATCTATTTTCCCTGAAAATGAGGAGTTTATAAAACGCGGTAAAGAAGATTATGGTATTCGAACCGTTACAGATATAGAAAATGTTGGCGAGCAATTAACGAGCATTACGAGAAACGACAGCAATTAAAGAAACACCGAGAGCAAACAGGATTTATCCTGTTTGCTCTCGGAAATTGGCATATATGAAAATTTATAGTGAAAAAACTACAAAAAGTGTTTTCCCCTAAATCCTAATGTTGTTATTTGTAGTAAGATATCATTAATAGATAAAAAGGAGTTTTTGTTTTGAATAATATGAAATTTATAAAGATTGAAAATATTAAGGAGTATCTTACTGAGGGTTTGAAAAGTGGTAAATTTCAATCTAAGACTTATCAGAAATCAGGAGAGATTACCGCAAGGGTTGGTAAAATCGGAGAAGAAATATTGACAGTAATGGCTAATGGATTGCAGGAAACAAAAAATACAGTAACGGCAGATGAAAACGGTCGTCCCGGTTGGGTTGTTACTAATTCTACAGGTGAACAATATATAGTAAAGGATGTCGTTTTCAAAAGCAAATATGAAAAAATTGAAGAAACCGAAGACGGGTTTAGACCTGTTTGGAATCCTATAACAGCTGTTCAAATCGATGAAAACATTTGCTTTGTCGCTCCTTGGGGAGAAATACAGAATATTGTTAAGGGTGGTTATCTTGTTTTTAATAAGGATTTTGACGATGTTTACGGAATACAGGAAGATGAACTTAACAAAACTTATTCAATGATAGTTTCTGATAGCTTAGTATAAGAACCTAAGAAAAAAGGAGAATATAAGTAATGGGATATGCATTTATAAGTTATAGCACAAAAAATCAGCAGATGGCAGATTCTTTTAAATCTTTATTTAATCAAAATGGTATAGAAACGTGGATGGCACCGGGAGATATACCTTTTGGTTCTACGTACACATCTACAATCAATCGTGCAATTAAAGGTGCAAGCTGTTTTGTGCTTTTGCTCTCAGAGAGTGCCCAAGGATCACAATGGGTATTAAAAGAGACAGAACGAGCTGTCAGCACAGGAAAGACTATTTTTACTGTCATGTTGGACGATGTTCCGCTGAATGATGACTTTGAGTTTATGCTCAGTACAAGTCAAGCTGTAGCTATCAGAAAAATCAATAAAGATGATAGTAATATCAAACGATTATTACAAGCAGTTATAACATATACTGGTAAACAAAACGTTGAAAAAAATTTTTTTGAGACAAACAACAATCCAATTAATGAAACGCAAAGCAAGACAGAAATTTTCAACTATATACAGCAAAAAGGATTTTTTCAGAAATTATCTAATGACACGAGGAACAAAAATGCAAGTGATTTAAAAGATGAAAAAATTGATATAGATTTTACTAAAAATAATAAAAATCATACACTCCGAAAGGATGAAAGTGAACCTGTAAGTTCAGTTTTCGGTCGTTGCCATCCTGAAGAATTAATTAGGAAACGTATAGATGGAAGATATGAAATTAATGAAATGATTGGGGACAATTCTAGTATTTATATTTATAAAGCTTATGATAGTATAGACAATAATACTGTTAAAGTTTATGTTTTTGATGATAATTATCTTGAAGAGTGGAAAAAGAAAAAACTTTCAAAAAGACAAATCAATATAGAAATATTGCAATTGTTTCCTAAAGTCAAATTTAATACGAAGAATTTGGTGATAGGAGATAGGAGCGCGTACATAGTTTGTCCTTATGATGAAACTGTAGAAATTTTTTAATACTTTTACAGGAGAAGATAATATGCTTATGGATAAATTGTAGTTATTATATGAGCATCTTAATAAAATAGAGGTAAATTATGAAAGTTTATGACGTTTTTATATCATATCGTCGAAGTGACGGTTTAACAATTGCTGAGGCTCTTTACAAGTATCTTACAAGTAAAGGGCTTAGAGTGTTTTTTGATAAACACGAGATGATTGACGGACATTACTTTACTACGCAAATTGAAACAAATTTAAAGATTGCACCTAACTATATTTTGGTTGCAACTGACGAAGTTTTTAAGTTCCGTGAAAAAGAGGATTGGGTAAGAAAAGAAATTGAAGTTGCAATTGAAGAGTATGAGTCCAATCCTATTGAAAGAACACTTACAGTATTAGTGCCTGAGTCGGTAACTTTTCCCGAAAATGAATCTTTGCTCGAGAGTGTATGCAATATAGCTGATGCACAAAGAATAATATTACCTTATGGCGAAGATTTTGCTGAGCCTTTTTATAAAACTTTAAAAGCTGTTACGAATATTAACCGCAGAAATTTATGGTTTGCGGCACACCGCTGGTTAGAAAACAGTAAGCAGCGCGGAGGTCGTTTTGCTAGCTTAAATATTAATGAAAGCATCTTGCCTAAAGCATCAAAAAACAAAATAGAGCAAAAGTCAATGCCGATTAATGTTTATAGTAAAGGGAACGAGAGTGAAAATCGTCAATCGTTGCTTGATGCAATGGGTTGTAACAGTAATCACCTGTATCTTATTGGACAGGGTGGTATAGGTAAAACTACAGCACTAATGCATATAATGAACAATGCATATGTGGATAAGCAGTATTCTGAAAATACTCAGATACCATTATTTGTTGAATTGTCTTTTGCTCCTGATACATACGGTGTATTGTATGAAGGTGGCAAGTCAAGTTTTATAAGACGTTCAATATATAAGCAGGTTCGTACAGACAGGACGATAAAACAAGTAACTGCAAAGGAAGTCAGTGATGTAGATGAAGTCTTTTCGTCTCTTCCATATGATATTGCTGTACAGCCTATAACTGATATATTATCAAAAACTACGCCTGCCCCTGAGTATTTATTGCTCTTGGACGGGCTTAACGAGGTTTCGTCTGTAACAATTGAAGAAACAGGGTTAAGTGTTGTTCAGATGATAATGCGCGAAATTGATTTGCTGATTTCTGAATGTCCTAATGTAAGAGTTGTTTTGACAAGTCGTTCCGATGAGTCTGCTATATACAATGAGTCGATATCACGTCTGTACTTATCAGGTGTAGAAGATGCAACAATAAAAGACTACCTTGAAAGTTGTGAGTTATCGAAAGAATTCATCGATGAAGTTTTAGAAGATGAAAATTTGTGTGAAACTTTGCAAATTCCGTTATTCTTAACAATATATGCGTCTTTGTCAAAATATGATGAGGTATCAACGCAAGGTGAAATTCTAAAATTGTTTTTCAATGAACGCAGAAAAAACATTTCCGTTTATACGTTGCAGGAACGACTTTCTCAGGTTGAGAAGAATATTACGGACGCGGCAAGTGCAGTACAAAAGAATAGAATAGATGCTGATATGCAGGATTTTATTCTTGATTTCATTTTACCTGAAATTGCATGGCAGATGGAAAGAAATAACGATTTCTATCTTCGTGTCAGAGAAACAAGAAAAATAATTGAGCCGGTATTAAATGATACGGATGATTTGTCTGTTTGTGGCGAGTACGGTCGAGAGCTATTCTCTATATATCGAAACGGTGCATCTGCAAAAATGCACACCTATAAAGTTGCAAAGAAAATCCTAGAACGACTTGGTGACGATATAACGGAAGTTACTGAAAGTATTATTAATTGTTGCGTGTTTGCTCTTGGCATTATGCAGGAAAGTAACGGAAAATATGGGTTTGTTCATCAGCATATTCGTGATTACTTTGCTGCGTTGAAAAATATCAATACGATTCGTCTATCTGTATATCTTTATGAAGAAGACGAAAAAGAGTTTGCCCTTGAATGTATGAATAAAGCATTCAAAGACGAGCCGGTTAATTATACTGTTCGCAGATTTATGGGTGAGTATTTAGGTGAACATAGAAACAAGCCATATTATGCAAATGAAAAATGGATTTACGGAGTACCTTCTGAGAAGTGTGACCGTAATCTTATCAAAAGAGCTCTTGATATTTATAGAGGTTATTTTGATGGTGAGTGTGGATATGGATGCTATTCACTGTTTAACATTTTAAAGAATGTGAGAAGAGATTTAAGTGGTGCTGACTTTTTAAATTTAGATTTGAATATGTGTACTTTTGATAGTGCTATATTTGGAAGGAAAAATTTACATTCTAAGTTTGCTGGATCTATTCTTAAACCTTGCAATATAATACCATCTGGATTTAGAAGTGGTTTTTCTGCAATTTTTGATGGTAGCGGAAACCGTTTTATAGCTGACTCTCCCGAAGATTTGAAATTGAGAATATGGGATATTTTTACTTTCTCTTTAATTAAGGAATTAGATTTGAAAGAAATGTTGAACTACACCTATTCTTGCCGAAAAATTTTGTCATATAATAACGGCAATTTTATTATAGTAATTCCACGAAGATATACTTCTACTGATATACCTGCAATTATTGATATAGAAAACGAAAAAGTAATAGCAAGAATCGGAATAGAAAACAGCGACTATTCATGTGCTACAATAACACCCGACGAGAAGTTTATAATATTATGCACGGGTGGAGGTTTGGAAGTTTGGAATTTAAAGTCATTCAAGATGGCTACACCTAAAATTCCTGCCCACAATGGTACTAATTACCTCAATAAATTTTGCACCAGATAAGAAAAGCTTTGTAACCTCTTCGTTTGATGAGACAGTAAAAATATGGAATTATCCCAATTTTTCTAAGCGTGGAGAATTAATAGGACACACTTGCCTTGTAAATTCTGCTTCTTTTTCTCCTGATGGTAAAAAGATTGTGACAGCAGCATCTGCAACAGCAGTAGGAAAATATACAGCATATGATGCAACTATACGAGTATGGGATTCTTCTGATTTTTCTGAAATTTTAAAAATTCAAGAATCGTGGCATGTTGAAAATGCGGTATTTGATTCGTCAGGTCAGTTCGTTTTTTCTTACAATAGTGCTACAACAGATTGTGATTTTAAAATATATGACGCAAAAACAGGAGAGATAATACAAAAACTATATGTAGGTGGCACAGAAATAACAGCCTTCAGTGAGAATTCGCAAAAAAACTTAATTGTAACAGTAGGAAATACAATAGATTTTTGGGACTCAAAAATGTTTAACCGCATTTATCAGCTAAAAAGCAAAAGAACATATTTGAAAAGTATTGATTTTGATCGTTGTTCTAAAAAAATTATTGTGGTTTCTGAAGATTTTTCTGTCAAAGTTTTGGATAGTGATACCTTAAGAATAATTGATGCTTTATATCCAGATTCTGATACAGTTACTTCTGCAAGATTTTGCGAGAATGGTAAATACATTTTAACCACATCAAAAGATAAAAAGGTTGAAATATGGTCTAATGAGTCGTACAATTTATTATATACAGCAAATGGTTTTTTAGGTTTTGTAAAAGATGCTACAATATTAAATGGGCGAATTTTTGCATTAACAACATATAAGAATTCATGCATAGAAATTCATAGTCTTGATTCTATGAAAATCGATGCTAATATTTTAGTTGAGGAGCAAATAAATCAGATTGTTGTTAATAGTAAACATAATGAAATCTATGCAATTTCTCGCCATAATTTATATATTTGGGATGCGCAATCTTATGAACTTAAGGATATAATTTATTTAGATGAGGATGAACTAAGATGCATGTCAAAAAGTGACGAAGAAAGCTACATTGCAATTGGTTGTCAGCGGGGGACCGTTTTTGTCTTAGATGTTAAAACTAGAAGGATATTTAGAAAATTTCATAAGTGGAATGCAACGATAACTGCAGTAACTTTCTGTTCTAATGATAATCATATTTTGTGTTATGAATATGGTTGTGGTTATAGAATTTGGGATATTGTTAATGATTGCTTGGTGACAACTTTTAAATCTATAAGTAAAGGATATACAACTGATATTGCGATGATTGGCAATTTATATGCGATAGCATCTAACGAGAAAGGCTTTATACATCGTGTTGATTTTTTGAATTATCATTGCTTTGACGAAGAAGAACTTATAGCTGGTTTGAATATCGCTAATGCAGATTTTAGAGATTTAAATTGTGGTTCGAGTTTTACCGACGAAGAGAAAAGCGTTTTATCTCAACAGGGAGCAATAATCGATTAAGGAGGTTGTATTGTGTAATGGAACATTACAAAGATATTTTCATTTCTTACAAAAACGATGGTGAAGGACGATACATTGCTGAAAAAATTAGCAACACATTAAAATAATAAGAGGCTATGTTTGAATAAATTGAATCAATACAGTTAGAAAAAGGAGCAGCATAATATGAATGATGCATTTATAAGTTATCGACGTGATGGCGGCTATTTAATGGCTCAATTACTTAGAAGTTCATTGAAAGACAAAGGAGTGTATTGTTATCTCGATTTAGAGGAAGATCGTTCAGGTCAATTCGACGAACGACTACTTGATGCAATCAGAGACTCATCAAATTTTATACTTATTCTTACAAAAGGCACATTAGACAGATGCGTAAATAAGGATGACTGGGTTAGAAGAGAGATTGTAGAGGCAGTAACTTCGGATAAGAATATTATTCCAGTGATGTATCCGGATTTTGTATGGCCAAAAGAATTAAACAACCAGTTCCCAGATGAAGTTTTGGTTTTGGAGAAAAAACAAGGTGTGATTTTGAGACAGGAATATTTGCATGCCACTATTGAAAAAATCATAGCTTATATGACTAATGTGAAATTTCCGGAAAATAAATGTGCAAAATCAGATTCTATCCCGGATGGAACAAGTGCTTTTTTTATAAATGGTTTTGATAGGTTTTCGGATATTCAATGTGTTGACATGGCTTTTCATGCAGGCTCCGAGTGGCGAAGAAATTCTGATAAAGTAGATATTTTAACCCATATCATTGATAAAAGGATAACACTAAGAATACTCGTGAATTCAGCAGATACTGTTTCATCGGTATGCTCTCATATGTCGCAACCATTAAAGAAGTATGTAGGATTTGATAGCTGCGTAGAGGAATGGATTGAATTATCGCAAACATATCCTGACGTAGTTCAAGTTCGTATTGCAGATGTTCCTTTATTGCACCGTTTATACATTCTTAGAAGTGAGAAAACTGGATATGTAAATGTTAAGTATTATACATATGGCAATTATACACCAGATAAAGATTTTAGAATGGTTTTTGATGATTCCGGGATGGAATATAAGTTGTATACTGAGGAATTTGATTATATTTGGAACAAAGCAAGTCATAGTTGCTTTGATATGTAGTAATTTTAGATAGTGGATGAGTTTCCTGTTGATGATAGTATTTATAGTAGTGTTAAAATAATGTTTAGGTAAATGCTACTTAGTAACTTCTGATTAAACAATTAAGCTGAAAGGTGGTTGTTTCAGTGTGGAAAAACTTAGAAAGTTATGAAGATCCGGGAAAGAAAAATCCGAGCATTAATTCGCTTTTGGAAGATAAAATTAAGAAAGGAGTTTTTAAGCGAAAGGGTGGATGGGTTTTTATTTCACATTCACATATGGATATTGAAAAAGTTCGTGATATAAGAAATGCATTGGAGCGCAAAGGTTTTGATCCCCTTCTTTTTTATCTGAAATGTTTAGAGAAAGAGTGTGAGATACATGAT